>DASWQJ010000154.1:0-11634 GCA_036403795.1 Stenotrophomonas sp. | reverse complement strand
GCTGGGCATCATCGGGGCGACGTTGTTCCTGCTGCTGTTCCAGATGCCATTCGGTTTCGTGGCGATGCTCGGCACGATCGCCCTGGCGGGCATGATCATGCGCAACTCGGTGATCCTGGTGGACCAGATCCAACAGGACATCGATGCCGGGCACGATCGCTGGCACGCGATCCTGGACGCCACCGTGCGACGGTTCCGTCCGATCGTGCTGACCGCCTTGGCGGCGGTGCTGGCGATGATCCCGTTGTCGCGCAGCGCCTTCTACGGTTCGATGGCGGTGGCGATCATGGGCGGCCTCATCGTGGGCACGGTGCTGACCCTGGTGTTCTTGCCGGTGCTGTATGCGACCTGGTTCCGGGTGCGCGAAGCCGAGGCCGGCTGAGGCGCTCGGGCCGGTCGGCGGCCCCCTTGGTAAAGAAGGCCCGCCCTGGGGAGGCCTTCTGCTGAGGCTCGGTAGACGCACCGGCGACAAGTCAGTCGCGCAACTCCGCCACGGGCACACTTTCCCGGATGCGCTGCACCACGCCCACCGAGGCCTGCTGGGTCGTGAGGGGTGCCACGTCATGCGCCACCAGGTCGGCGGTAAAGGCGCGGGCGTCCAGCGCATCGCTCACTGCCTGTTCGATGCACTGCGCTTCCTGTTCCAGCCCCAGCGAGTGGCGCAGCAGCAGTGCGGCGCTGAGGATCGTCGCGTAAGGATTCGCGATGCCCTTGCCGGCGATGTCCGGTGCCGACCCATGGATCGGCTCGTACAAGCCAACCTTGCCTTCGCCCAGCGATGCCGAGGGCAGCAGGCCGAGCGAGCCGGCCAGCATCGAGGCCTCGTCGGTCAGGATGTCGCCGAACATGTTTTCGGTCACCACGACGTCATAGTCGCGCGGGCGGGACAGCAAGTGCATCGCCATGGAATCGACCAGCTGGTGCTCCAGGCGCACGTCGGGAAACTCTTCGCGGCCTATGCGGGTGGCCACATCGCGCCACAGTCGCGAGGTTTCCAGGACATTGGCCTTGTCCACCGAGGTGACGTGGCCACGCCGTTGCTGGGCCAGGCGAAACCCCGTGCGCATGACACGCTCGATCTCGGTCACGCTGTAGCGGCACAGGTCGCTGGCGTCCTCGGCGGTGCGGGTCTTGTCGCCGAAGTAGATCCCACCGGTCAGCTCGCGCACGACGATCATGTCCACGCCGGTGAGCAGGTGCGGCTTGATCGGCGCCGCGTCCAGCGCGGCCGGATGGGGTTTGACCGGGCGCAGGTTGGCGAACAGCCCAAGCCCTTTGCGAATCGCCAGCAGGCCTTGTTCGGGGCGCACCTTGGCGTTGGGATCGGACCACTTCGGCCCCCCCACGGCGCCCAGCAGCACCGCATCGGCGCGGCGGCAGGCTTCCAGGGTGGCGGCGGGCAGCGGATCACCGTGGCGGTCGATGGCGATGCCACCAATGTCGTGTTCCTGGAACGTGAAGCGATGGCCATGTCGCGCCGCGATGGCCTCCAGCACGGCCACGGCACCGGCGATCACTTCCGGGCCGATGCCGTCGCCGGGCAGCAGGACGATGTCAGCGTGCATGGTTCACCTCGTACTGGGAGATCTCGGCGCCACGCGCCAGCAGGTAGCCCATCTCATCCACGCCTTCGAGCAGGCAGGTCTGCGCGAACGCATCGAGCGGGAATGGATAGACGCGGCCATCGGGCGTGCGCAGTTCGCGCAACGCCACGTCGACCGTCAGTTCATCGTCCGGCCGCGCCATCAAGGCCTGCACATCGGCCTCGTCGATGACCACCGGCACCAGGCCATTCTTCAGCGAGTTGTTGCGGAAGATGTCGGCGATCTCGCTGGAGACGATCGCGCGCAGGCCCAGGTCGGTCAGTGCCCAAGGCGCATGTTCGCGCGAGGATCCACAGCCGAAGTTGCGGCCTGCCAACAGGATCTGGCGGCCCTGGTTGACCGGCTGGTTGAAGGCGAATTGTGGATTGGGCGAACCATCGGCTTGCCAGCGCCAGTCGTTGAAGGCGTACCGGCCCAGGCCGGCGCGCTCGGTCGTGGACAGGAACCGCGCCGGGATGATCTGGTCGGTATCGATGTTGGTCTCACGCAGCACGACGCTGCGCGAGGCCAGGGTGGCAAAGGCGGACATCAGCAGGTTTTCCGTGGGAAGTGGCGATCACGCATGCGCAGCGCGAGCCGGGGCGACGGGGTGCAGCGCGGGGCGCCGTCACCGGCGAAGGCGGTTGGTGCGGTTACGCCGATGACCGGGGGCAGGCGCATCACGCCACCTCCCGTGCGTCGGCATACAGTTCGCGCGGGTCGGCGACGCGGCCGTTGACGGCCGCCCACGCGGCGCTGGTCGGCGAGGCCAACAGCGTTCGCGCTCCCGGTCCCTGGCGGCCTTCGAAGTTGCGGTTGCTGGTGCTCACCGCCAACTGGCCGGGCGCCACCAGATCGCCGTTCATGGCGATGCACATCGAGCAGCCCGACTCGCGCCATTCCGCACCGGCTTCGCGCACGATGCGGTCGATGCCCTCGGCCTCGGCCTGGCGTTTGACGATCTCCGAGCCCGGCACGACCAGCATGCGCACGCCATCGGCGACCCGCCGCCCGCGCAACACCTCGGCCACGGCGCGCATGTCGCCCAGTCGGCCATTGGTGCACGAACCGACGAACACGACATCCACCGGCGTGCCGGCCAGCGACTGGCCCGACTGCAGGTGCATGTAGTCCAGGCCCTTTTGCGCGGCCGCGTCCTGCGCGGCGGGGATAGGAGCGTCGATGGCGATGGCGGTGCCGGGGTGTGTGCCCCAAGTCAGTGTCGGGCGGATGTCGGCCGCATCGATGCGTACTTCCACGTCAAAGCGCGCGCCGTCGTCGCTGCGCAGGGTGCTCCAGTACGCGACCGCCTGTTCCAGTGCGATGCCCTTCGGGCCGCGCGGGGTCGCGGCGACCCAATCGAAGGTGGTCTGGTCCGGTGCCACCATGCCGGCGCGGGCACCGGCCTCGATGGACATGTTGCACAGGGTCATGCGCTGCTCCATGTCCATCGCACGGATGGTCGAGCCGCGATATTCGATCACATGGCCGGTGCCGCCATTGACGCCGATCACGCCGATGATGTGCAGGATCACGTCCTTGGCGCCCACGCCGGCCGCCAGTGCGCCCTCGACGGTGATCGACAACGTCTTGGCCTTGCGCTGCAGCAGGCACTGGGTGGCCAATACGTGGCCGACCTCGCTGGTGCCGATGCCGAATGCCAGCGACCCGAACGCCCCGTGGGTGGAGGTGTGGCTATCGCCACAGACGATGGTCATGCCCGGCTGCGTGAAGCCCTGCTCTGGCGCGATGACATGCACGATGCCGCGGTTGTCCGAGGCCATGTCGAACAGTTCGATGTCGAACTCGGCGCAGTTGCGTGCCAGGGTCTCGACCTGGATGCGCGCGGCCTCGTTGGCGTAGGGCAGGCGGCCATCGGGGCCGGCAGGCAACGTGGGCGTGGAATGGTCCATCGTCGCCTTGGTGCGGTCCGGCCGGCGCGGCGCGATGCCACGTGCGCGCAATTCGGCGAACGCCTGCGGCGAAGTCACCTCATGGATCAGATGCAGGTCGATGTAGAGCACCGCCGGCGCGGCGTCGCTCTCGGGGACGACGACGTGCGCGTCCCACAGTTTGTCGTACAGGGTGCGTGGCGCTGGGTTCATGGAGATGCCTTGCGGTAAAGCGGAATGAGAAGTTGAAGCGGAATATCGACGCGCGAATCAGAGGGCGGTGGCGTGGAGGCGCAACCGCACGTAATCGCCGCTCCACGCGCCGCTGCCGTCGCGCAGCGCAGGCGCCAGCCATTCGACGGCGGTGGCAAGGATCAGAGCATGCTTTTCGACCGGCGTGTTGGCCAGCCAGGGTGCGGCAAAGGTCTCCAACCAGGCGGCCATGCCCGTGGGCAGGGGCGTGGGGCGCGGCATCAAGCCGATGGCGTCCACGCGGAATCCGTGGCGTTGCAGCAGCAAGGTGTATTCGGCCACGGTGGGGAAGTACCAGGCAAACAGCGGTTCGGCGCCGCCGTGCAGGCGGATTGATGCACGCAACGCCGTGGTGATGGCCGCCACGTTGCCATGCCCACCGAACTCGGCAACGAACCGGCCGCCGGGACGCAGGGCGCGATGTACGCCATGCAGTACCTCATTGGGTTTGCGCATCCAGTGCAGTGCGGCATTGCTGAAGACCGCGTCGAACTGGCGATCGAAAGCCAGTGCATGGCCGTCGCCCAACTGCGCGTCCACGCCGCGCGCACGAGCTGCGGCGACCAGTTCGGGCGAGGCATCCACACCGACGACTTCGGCGCCGTTGTCGGACAGGCGCGCCGTCAGCGCGCCATCGCCGCAACCCAAGTCCAGTACGCGCTCGCCCGTGCCGGCGGCCAACAGGTTGGCCACGTCGGCACCCAACTCGGCCACGAAGCCGGCATGGCCCGCGTAGCGCTCGGCATCCCAACGCTGTCCGGCGACCGGCAATGCGGGTTGAGGCTGCGCGCTCATCGCAGCGCCGGTTCGGCAGCCGCCTGCGCGGTGGCCTGGTGCGCGCTGTTGGCAGCGCGCTGGCGCAGCAGCCGATTGGCCACGTCCAGCCAGGCCAGGGCGCTGGCCTCGATGATGTCTTTGCTGGTGCCGGTGCCTTCGTACTCCACGCCGTTGTGGCGCACGCTCAGACTGGCTTCACCACGCGCATCGGCTCCGATGCCGACGCTGTGCACCTGATAACTGTCCAGCTGCAGCCGCACGCCGGTCGCCGCCGACAACGCGCCAAACAGTGCGTCGACCGGGCCATTGCCCTGCGCAGTCTCGGCTACCCGCTTGCCGTCGGGGTCGGACAGCTCGACCAATGCATTGGCGCGACTGCCGACATCGCTGATGGTCATCGACGACAGTCGGTAACCTTCGCCAACGGTGGCATCCTGCATCAGCGCCCGCAGATCGGAATCGTTGACTACGCGCTGCTGTTCGCACAGCGCCTTGAATTGCTCGAACACCAGCTTCAGCTCTTCCTCTTCCAGCCAGTAGCCCAGTGCCCGCAGGCGCTGCTCGACCGCGGCGCGGCCGCTGTGGCGGCCCAGCACCATCTGCGAGGACGGCCAGCCCACGTCTTCGGGACGCATGATTTCGTAAGTGCCGCGATGCCGCAGCATGCCGTGCTGGTGGATGCCCGATTCGTGCGCGAAGGCGTTGCTGCCCACCACGGCCTTGTTGCGCTGTACGTGCATGCCGACCAAGCGCTGGAGCAGCTGGGAGGTCGGTACGATGCGCGGGGTCTGGATATCGGTGTCGATGTCGTAGAAGGCGCTGCGGACCTTCAGTGCCATCACGATTTCTTCCAGGGCACAGTTGCCGGCACGCTCGCCAATGCCGTTGATGGTGCACTCGACCTGGCGTGCGCCGCCTTCGACGGCCGCCAGCGAATTGGCCACGGCCAGGCCCAGGTCATTGTGGCAATGCGCGCTGAAGATCACGCGCCTGTCCGGGTCGGCGGCGGCGATCACCCGCGAGAACATGCCGCGGATTTCTTCAGGCGTGGTGAATCCCACGGTATCGGGCAGGTTGATGGTGGTGGCGCCGGCGGCAATCGCCTCGCGCGCGACCTCGATCAGGAAATCCTCTTCGGTACGCGTGGCATCCTCGGCGGAAAACTCCACATCGTCGATCAGGCTGCGGGCCAGCGCCACGTGCTTGCGTACCGACTCCAGCACCTGCTCGCGATTCATGCGCAACTTGTGCTCGCGATGCAGCGGGCTGGTCGACAGGAACAGGTGCAGGCGCGGCTTGGCGGCCGCTTCCAGCGCGCGTACCGAGGTCTCGATGTCGCCTGGCAGGCAGCGCGACAGCACCGCCAGCGTGGGTACGCGGATTTCGCGGCCGATCAGCGCCATCGCCTCCCGGTCCGACTGCGAACTGGCCGGGAAACCGGTCTCGATGATGTCTGCGCCCAGCTCGGCCAGTGCGCGGGCCATCACCAGCTTCTGCGGCGGCGTCATGCTGCAGCCGGGGGACTGTTCGCCATCGCGCAGGGTGGTGTCGAAGATGCGGATTCGGGGCTGGGTTGCTTGGGGTTCGGTGTTCACCAGGAGGACTCCTCTTCGGCGATGACTTGCTGGGCGATGGCGGGACGGGAAAGGGGGGTGGGCGGTGGCGCGGCGTCTTTGGTGGCTTCCTGGCCAACGAGGGCGCGCGCGCTCCTAAGTCGCTCGTTGCTGCGTCGCCGCGGTTTGCGGGGCGGTCGCGGCCGCACTTCGGAAAGCAGGTTGGACAACACGGCGGCGTCGATGTTTCCGCCGGAGACCACGGCGCATTTGCGCCGACCGGCGACGCGCCGGCCGGCCGCCAACGCCAGGGCACCGGCACCCTCGGCGATGATGTGTTCTTCCAGCGCGAGCCGGACCAGGGTTTCGCGCAGTTCGGCCTCGCGCACGATCACGATGTCATCCAGCAGGCTGGCGCACAGGCGCCGGGTGATGAAGCCCGGGATCTTGACCTTTACCCCGTCGGCCAGCGTGGGGACCGGGTCGATCCCGCGCACATCGCCGCGCACCGCGCGTGCCATCGCATCGACGCCTTCGACCTGGGCGCCGATCACGCGCACCCCTTGGGACTTCAGGGCCAGCGCCACGCCCGAGGCCAGGCCGCCGCCACCGATCGGCACGATCACCACGTCGGGGGCGTGGGCCGCGATCTCGATGCCCACGGTGCCTTGGCCGGCGATCACGTCCGGGTCGTCGAAGGCCGACAGGAAGCGGTAACCGTGGGTGTCGGCCAGCTCTCGCGCGAACGCATAGGCCTCGTCATAGCTGTTGCCGTGCAGGCGCACCGTCGCGCCCCAATGCGCCACGCCGGCGATCTTGGTGGCGGGGGCACCATGGGGCATCACGGTGATCGCGGGCAGGCCCAGGCGATAGGCAGACCACGCCACCCCTTGCGCATGGTTGCCCGCCGAGGCGCAGATCACCGGCCGATCGTCGCCACGCTCCAATCCGGCCAGCATGGCGTTGAGCGCGCCCCGGACCTTGTAGGAACCGGTGCGCTGCAGGTTCTCCAACTTCAGCCAGACACCAAAGCGTTCGGCGTAATGCAGTGGCGTAGTGATCAGATAGCGGCGCAGCCGTGCCTGCGCGGCCAATACATCGGCAACGCTTACGTGGGGTACGTCCGGCTCCACGGCGACGTGACCGACATCAGGCATGGCGGCACGCGAACGGCTGGCACGGAAGAAGACACCTCCGTACCAGCCGCTCCGGGTGGAGGGGTCTGGCCATCACGCGGCGGCTCCGCACGGGACATCGGTCACCGGCGTGACCCGCACCGACTCGCAGTCGTAGATCTTTTCCAACTGGCGGCACAGCGTCTCGGCCGGGCGCTGCCCTTCCACGTCCAGTTGCAGGTGCCAACGGCCCTGGTCATCGGCGTCCGGGGCGCCATGGATGGCGCGCGGGCTGAAACCGCGTCGCTCGGCCACGCCGATCACGCGCAGCAGCGCGCCCTCTGCAGGACGCAGCACCAGGTCAAGCCGGTATCGCATGGGTGGCCTCCCTTGCCGCATGGCTCGGGTTGCCTTCCAGCATCGTGCTGTTGGCAGTGTTGGGCGGCACCAGCGGCCACACGTTGGCCCGTGCATCGATGGCCACGTGCAGCAACGCCGGACCCGGCTGGGCCAACAGTTCCGCCAGCCCGTCCTCGACCTGGTCGCGCGCCTCGATGCGCACTGCCGGGATGCCGAACACCCGCGCCAGCGCTCCGAAATCCGGATTGTCGGACAAGTCGATCTCGCTGTAGCGCTCGGCGAAGAACAACTCCTGCCACTGCCGCACCATGCCCAGCGAACTGTTGTCCAGCAGCACGATCTTCACCGGCAGCTTGCAGCGGGCGATGGTCGTCAGCTCCTGCACATTCATCATGAAACTGCCGTCACCGGACACCAGCACCACGGTGCGGTCCGGACAGGCGAACTGTGCGCCCATGGCCGCGGGCAAGCCAAATCCCATCGTGCCCAACGCACCACTGGTCAGGTGGTTGCGCGGATGCTGGAACCGACAATGCTGCGCGACCCACATCTGATGCTGGCCCACGTCGCAGGCGATGATGGCATCGCTCGGCGCCAGCTCGCTCAAGCGCTTCAGCAGGGCGGGTGCGTAGATGTCGGTGCCGGGTGCGTCGTAGCGTGCGCTGAAACGGTCCCGGTTGGCCACGCACCGGCGGCGCCAGTCATCGCAGGTGGCACGCGCGGCCACCAGGGACTTCAAGGCAACCGCCAGGTCGCCAGGCACGGCGATGTCGGCCTGGCGCAGCTTGGAGATCTCGCAGGCATCGGCATCCAGGTGGATGACCCGGGCGAACGGCGCGAACTCGTTCAACTTGCCGGTCGCGCGATCATCGAAGCGCGCACCCACCACGATCAGCAGGTCACTCTCCTGCACGGCCATGTTGGCGGCACGGGTGCCGTGCATTCCCAGCATGCCCAGGCATTGCGGGTGCTGGGGGGGCAGCGCGCCCAGGCCGCGCAAGGTCAGCACGGTGGGCAGGCGCGCGGCTTCGACAAACTGGCGGAAGCCTTCCACTGCATCGGCGAGCGCAATACCGCCGCCGGCATACACCACCGGCCTTTCCGCGCCGGCAATGGCCGCCAACACCTCGGCCAGCGCCGATTCCGAAGGCGCCGGCGGAGGCAGGACTTGCGCCGGGGTGTGTGCGGGCAAGGCCGAGGCATCGGCCAATTGCACATCCTTGGGCAGGTCGATCAGCACCGGGCCGGGGCGGCCTTCCCGCGCGATACGAAAAGCCTCGCGGACCACGTCGGGCAGGTCTTCGACGTGGCGCACCAGAAAGCTGTGCTTGACGATGGGCAAGGTGAGGCCGAACACGTCCAGTTCCTGGAACGCATCGGTGCCCAGCAGCGGCGTGGCAACCTGCCCGGTCAAGCAGACCATCGGTACCGAATCGAGCATCGCATCGGCAATGCCGGTGACCAGGTTCGATGCGCCGGGGCCGGAGGTGGCCACGCACACGCCAACCCGGCCGCTGGCGCGCGCATAACCATTGGCCGCGAGCGCGGCGCCCTGTTCGTGGCGAACCAGGATGTGCTTCAGAGACGAATCAACCAAGGCATCGTAAAACGGCATGATCGTGCCGCCCGGATAACCGAACAGCGTATCCACGCCTTCGGCTTCCAGGGCCTGCGTCAGCCAGCGCGCGCCATTGCGCGGTGCGGCCTGTGCGGTGGTGTCCATGCGGGAGCGTCCTTTGCGGATCAGCGGGGGCGCGGCTTACGCCGCGCGTTGGCTATCGTTTGATGAAGTGGCGGCCGTTGCGCCCGTGCCAGCCTGGCTGTTGAGCCAGACCATCTTGGCGCGCAACTGACGTCCGACCTGCTCGATCGGGTGGTCCAGGTCGGCCTGCTTGAACTTCTTGTAGTTCGGCAGGCCTGCCTCGTATTCGGCAACCCAGTTCTTGGTGAAGGTGCCGTCCTGGATGTCCTTCAGTACTTCCTTCATGCGCGCCTTGGTGCCGGCATCGATCACCCGGGGACCGCTGACGTAGTCGCCGTACTGGGCGGTCTCGGAGATGAACTCCAGCATCCGGGTGATGCCACCTTCGTAGAACAGGTCGACGATCAGTTTCAGTTCGTGCAGGACTTCGTAGTAGGCGATCTCCGGCTGGTAGCCGGCTTCCACCAGCGTCTCGAAGCCGGCCTGCACCAGCGCACTGGCTCCGCCACACAACACGGCCTGCTCGCCGAACAGATCGGTCTCGGTCTCTTCCTTGAAGGTGGTCTTGATCAGATTGGCGCGTGCACCGCCCAAGCCGGCGGCGTAGGTGAGGGCCAGTTGCTCGGCACGCCCACTGCGATCCTGGTGGATGGCCCAGATGCACGGCACGCCACGGCCGATCTCGTACTCGCGTCGTACCAGCGCACCAGGGCCCTTGGGTGCGACCAGCACCACGTCCAGATCCTCGCGCGGGGCGATCATGCCGAAGTGCACATTCAAGCCATGCGCGAACAACAGGCAGGCGCCTTGCCGCATGTTCGGCGCCAGGATTTCCTCGTACAGCTTCTTCTGCACCATGTCCGGCGTCAGCACCGCGACCAGGTCGACATCGCGGACTGCCTCGGCGGGCGCGGCCACCACGAAGCCGTCCGCCTTGGCCTGCACCTCGGTGGGGCCACCGGGCCGCAAGCCCACGATGACGTCGAAGCCGGAGTCACGCAGGTTCAAGGCATGTGCACGGCCCTGGCTGCCATAGCCGACGACGGCGATCCGCGGG
Source organism: Stenotrophomonas sp. (assembly GCA_036403795.1). Lineage (GTDB taxonomy): Bacteria > Pseudomonadota > Gammaproteobacteria > Xanthomonadales > Xanthomonadaceae > Stenotrophomonas_A. The sequence goes on along the minus strand of DASWQJ010000154.1, from coordinate 1,343 downwards.
TTGGACTGTTCGTTGCTGCTCATGGTGCGACTCCTCGAGGGGGTGAAAAAGTGGGCCGGCGCGTAGGCGGGCAGGTTGGCAAATGGGTGGTCGGGGCAGGTGCATCACCGGCAGCGCATGTGCGGCCATTCCCGTGGTGCGTCATTGGAAGTCATGTCCTGCCCTTTACTGATAACCAAAAAAAAACCCCGCGCCGTGGCCGGTGCGGGGTTTCGTCGAATCTGGCGGTGTTGTCTACGCGCCGGCTCGTCCCGCACCTGTTGGCGAGGTAATAAGTACAAGGACGAGGAGCGAAGCGATGTCGCGCGCTGCCGTGGGCAGGGCGTTCGGATCGGCGTTCGCGTGGGTGTGGCGTTGCAACATGCGATCGAGAAAACCACGCGACGCGCGCATGTGTCAACCCGCCGATGCAAAAAATTTAGGTGCCGGCTGCAACCGTTGCAATGGCAACAAAATCGCCACGAGAGGTGCCATTGGTTGAACGTGGTTTCACTCTTTGCAGATGCCCTTTATCGGCGTCGTCGCATTCATCGCGAAGCGTTGGGCTGCAAGGTTTACGCCTCGCGTCGCAGGCGGTGGTGGAGGATTCGATGCGGTGGGATCCGGTGGCTGGCACGCTGCACCCGCCAGCGAAGCACCCCCGCCAGCTGCAAAGGAATGAATCCTGGTTCCGCTCGCCCACGGCGCGCGTCAGGGAGTTGGAGGCGCGATCTGCGCAAAAATGGCGGTCTGTCCCCCGACGCTGACGGGTGGGATGGCCGCCTGGCCGCGCTCCGGCAAGGACTTCCGGCAGGCGGATTAGCGGCATGGGCAGTGCTAGGGTCCGGGTTCACTGTCCTGGAACCCGCCGATGCGACCACGCCCCGCCTTCACCCGACTTCCCGTGCTTGTGGCCGTGGCTTTGGCGGCCGGCCTTCCTCTATCCTCGCTGGCCGGCGACCGCATCACCGGGACGGCGTTCGCCACGCGTTCGGAAGTGATCGCGCCCCACGCCATGGCCGCGACCTCGCAGCCCCTGGCCACCCAGATCGCCCTGGACGTGATGAAGCAGGGCGGTTCGGCGGTCGATGCGGCCATCGCCGCCAACGCCGCGCTGGGCCTGATGGAGCCGACCGGCAACGGTGTCGGCGGGGACCTGTTCGCCATCGTCTGGGATCCCAAGACCCGGAAGCTTTACGGCTACAACGGCTCCGGTCGCTCGCCCAGATCGCTGACCTTGGCCGAGTTCCAGCGGCGGGGGCTGAAGGACATTCCACCGACCGGGCCACTGCCGGTGTCGGTACCGGGCGCCGTGGATGGCTGGTTCGCCCTGCACGACCGCTTCGGCCGGCGCCCCATGGCCG
>DASWQJ010000153.1:0-6225 GCA_036403795.1 Stenotrophomonas sp. | reverse complement strand
GTCGTGGATCCGGTCTATCTGGCGCCGGTGGCCGAGCTCAAGCCCGAGCAGGTCGCGCAGATGCAACAACGCCTGCTCGACTGGCCACAACTGGGCCGCTATCGCGATGAAAACGCCCGGCTCGCGCCTGCGCCCGCCGGCACCCGACGCGTGGTGTTTTTTGGCGACTCCATTACCGAAGGTTGGGGACCGACCGGCAGCGATCGCTTCTTTCCGGGCAAGCCCTACGTCAATCGCGGCATCTCCGGCCAGACCACCGCGCAGATGCTGGTGCGCTTCCGCCAGGATGTCATCGACCTCAAGCCGGCGGTGGTGGTCATCCTGGCCGGCACCAACGACATTGCCGGCAATACCGGGCCGTCCACGCAATCGATGATCGAAGACAACCTGCAGTCCATGGTCGAGTTGGCCAAGGCCAATGGGATTGGCGTCGTGCTGTCGTCGGTGTTGCCGGTCAGCGAGTATCCCTGGCGCCCCGGCGCACAACCGGCCGGCAAGGTGCGCGCGCTCAACGCCGTGCTGCGCCAGTACGCCCAGCAGCAAGGCCTGGTCTGGCTGGATTACTACGAGGCCATGGCCAACGCGCAGGGTGGACTGGATGCGGCGCTGGCGAAGGATGGCGTGCATCCCACGGCCGCCGGTTACGCGCGCATGGTGCCGTTGGCCGAGCAGGCGATTGCCAAGGCACTCAAGCATTGAGGCCGGTCGCGCCCGTGCATGCGGGCGCGCGGTGATCGATATTTCCACGAGGTCGCAATGAGTGCCAAAACCGCCACCTTGGGGACGCTGCTTCGTCATCTGGTCGAACTGCTCGATGGTGCGGTGGAGGAGGGCTACCAACAGGCAGGGCTGGACTACCGCTCTCGCTACACGCCAGTGGTTCGCACCCTGCTCAGGCTCGGGCCCTCCACGGTCCGGGCGATCTCCAACGAGGCCGGGCTCACCCATTCGGCTGCCAGTCAGACCGTGGCACAGATGGGCCGGCAAGGTCTGGTCAAGGTACGTAGCGGGAAGGACGATGCGCGCGAGCGCATCGTGGAATTGACCGAGAAGGCGAAAAAGATCGTGCCAGCGCTCGAAAGCTGCTGGGCGGCCACGGCGCAAGCGGCAGACTCGCTGGAAAAGGACCTGGGTGTTCCACTGTCGAAGGTGCTGCGTGAGGCGATCGAGTCGCTGGAGCAGCGTTCCTTCGCAGAGCGACTGGCCCAGGCGCGGCGCAAGGCCGCCAAGCGCTGACCCTGTCATTGTCTTCCGGGGGTGACGTTGGTCACAGGGACGTTCGGCGCATTTGAATGTAACAGTGCTTATACATATAGTGATCCCGACGCTGTTGGCATCCGCCGAGCGAGCGAAGGAGGAACTCATGTTCAAACGCATGTTGCTGGCGGCCGTGGTGTCGCTGTCCCTGGCGGTTCCGGCCGCCCACGCCACCGCGGCGACGGATACCGCCGGGCCTGCGTGGATCGCGCGCAGCAACGAGAACGCGAAGATCCTGCTCGACGTGATCTCGCGCTTCCGCCCCGAGGACGCCTCGGATTTCGGCCTGGCCGACCACGACGCCGACGTAGCAGATCTCAAGCCGCGCTTCGATGAGCGCCTCGAACAGGCCTTGGCCGAAGCGCGGTCGACGTTGCAGGGGCGCCTGGCCGAGGAAAAAGACCCCAACGTGCGCCAGGACCTGGCGATCCTGCTGTGGCAGATCGACCTGCAGGCAGAAGGCCTCATGCTGGATCGCCAGTATCTGTTGCCTTACGTCGATGTCGGGCAGCTCGTGTTCAATGGCGAGTTCCTGCTGCTCAAGGACGAAATCGATCCGCAACGGCGACCGGCCGCACTGGATCGACTGAAGTGCTACGCCGGCCAGGCACCCGGTTGCGCATCGATCGTGGCCCTCGCCAAGGCGCGCACGCTCGATAAGCTGGGGGACGCGTCGCTGCTCTGGCCTTACCGGGGGGAGGTCGAGCAGCGGCTGGCCCAGACCGGCGAGTACATCGACGGATTGCGCGAGCTGTATGCCAAGCACGGCGTCGAAGCGGCGAAGGCGCCACTGGACCTTCTCGAAGCACAGATGAAGGCCTATGACGCTTGGGTGCGCGAGACCATCCTGCCACGCGCGCGCACTGATTTTCGCCTGCCGGCACCGGTGTACGCGCATCGCATGAAGCAGTACGGGCTGGACGTCGACCCGCAGGTGTTGATGAAGCAGGCCATGCTGGAATTCGCGCAGACGCGTGCGGCCATGCAGATGCTTGCGCCCGTGGTCGCGAAGGCCGAAGGATTCCCCGCTGGCGATTACCGCGATGTTCTCAAGCGGTTGAAGGCCAGGCAGCTGGACGCCGATTCGGTGCTGCCCACCTATCGTCGCGTCATCGCCGATACTGAAGCGGCGATCCGCGCACACCGCATCGTGACGCTGCCGCAGCGCGACATGCTCGTGCGCATCGCCTCCGATGCGGAGAGCGCGGCGATCTCCGCGCCGCACATGGATCCGCCGCCCCTCATCGACAACCACGGCGAGCGCGGTAGTTTCGTGTTGGCGACCGGCCGCCCGGGCAGCGATGGAGGGGCTGGCCAGGCGTACGACGATTTCACCTACGAAGCGGCCGCGTGGACGATGACGGCGCACGAAGGTCGGCCCGGCCACGAGCTGCAGTTCGCCGGCATGATCGAGCGCGGCGTGTCGCTGACGCGCGCACTGTTTGCGTTCAACAGCGTCAATGCCGAAGGCTGGGGCCTGTACTCGGAAATGGAGATGCTGCCTTACGAGCCGCCGGCAGGGCAGTTCGTGGCCCTGCAGTTCCGGCTGCTGCGTGCCGCCCGTGCCTTTCTCGATCCGATGCTCAATCTCGGCCTGATCACACCCGAGCGGGTGCGTGAGGTCTTGATCCGCGAGGGTGGCTTCTCCGAGGCGCTGGCGCAGCAGGAAATCGAGCGTTACACCTTCCAGAGCCCGGGACAGGCGGCGGCGTACTTCTATGGCTATACCCGCATCCTGCAACTGCGCATGGAAACCGAGGTGGCGTTGGGCGAACGGTTCGACCGCCTGGCCTTCAACGACTTCCTGATTGCCCAGGGCATGCTGCCGCCGGACCTGATCGCCGAAGCCGTGCACGATGGTTTCGTGCCGGCACACGCACAACGGGCCGCGGCCCGGTAGGCGAAGCCGGCAAGCCGTTCATCGACGGGACGGGACGGGCTCGCGCCCGAATGCGGAGGTTTGGCACCGTGGTTGGCGTGCTTCGTCCCATCACCGTTGCCACGCCACCCGGCCGCGGGCAGCCTGGCGACTGTCCCACGTGCGATGAGTGCCCGCCATGAAAGCCCTGTTGTTCGTCACTGCCTGGTGCCTGCTGTTCGTCCTGTGTTGGCCGCTGGCCTTGCTGGCCCTCGTCGCCTGGCCGTTCGTATGGCTGATCGCGCTGCCCTTCCGCCTGCTGGGCATCACCCTGTCGGCCGTATTCGCGTTCCTCCAGGCCCTACTGTTCCTGCCAGCGCGTCTGCTCGGCTGGCGCCCACGAACCCAGGCAGCCGCCTGAATAACGGGGTCAGGTTCACTTCTTCTCGCCACGGGAGCTTGGTTGAGGTCGAACTCACGTGAGTCCGCGAGCTTCCCGGCGTCTGTGAATAACGGGGTCAGGTTCACTTCTTCTCGCCATGGGGAGCTTGGCTGAGGCCGAAGTCGCGTGGGCCCACCGGTTTTCCGGCGTCCGGACGCGAAGAAGTGAACCTGACCCCGTTATTCGCTCGCGCCGTTCGCTCCCCCGCCACGGCTTGACGGTGCGGCGCCATGACCAATGGCCCATAGGCCGGGCGCTCCGGGTCGCTAGGCTGGGGAATGGCGCCGCGTTGGCGTTTCCCACACCGTAGTCCCGGAGAACCCAATGACCTTCAGCAAGCTCGCCCCGCTGTCCCTGGCGGTGGCTATCGCCGCATCTTTGTCGGCCTGCGGCAAGCACGACGCGCCCGCCGCGGCGACCGCTGACGCGCCGGCCGCCACGCCGAAGTTCGACCTGTCGAAGATCGACGTGCCAAGTGCGGCCTTCAGCATCGGCGAGCTGGACCCCTCGATCGCCGCCTGCGACGACCTCAATGGCTTCGTCAACGCCAAGTGGCTCAAGGCCAACCCGGTACCGGCCGATCGCACCAGCTGGGGCAGCTTCGAGGCCCTCGGCGAGCGTTCGCTGGCCATCCAGCACGCGCTGGTGCAGCAGCTGGCCGAAGCCAAGCCGGCCGCCGGCAGCGTCGAAGCCAAGCTGGCCGACCTCTGGCGCACCGGCTCGGACGAAGCGGCCATCGACCAGGCCGGCCTGACCCCGCTGCAGCCGCAGCTGCAGGCCATCGACGCGCTGGCCGACGCCCCGGCGATCACCGCCTGGTTGCGCGATCGCTACGCGCAGGGCCAAGGCTTCCTGTTCAACTTCGGCGCCAACGCCGACTACAAGAAGTCCGAGCTGGTCATCGCCTACGCCGGCCAGGGTGGCCTGGGGCTGCCGGAGAAGGGCTACTACTTCGACGACGCGCAAGCCAAGATCCGCGATGAGTACGTCAAGTACATCGCGCGCGTGCTCGAACTGTCCGGCGTGGACGCGGCGCAGGCCGCCGAGCAGGCCAAGGCCGTGCTGGCCTTCGAAACGCGCCTGGCGAAAGCCTCGCTGTCGCGTATCGAGTTGCGCGACCCGGCCAAGCGCTACAACCCGGTCAGCGCGGCCGAGGCCAACAAGATCACCCCGCACTTCGACTGGAGCGCGTTCTTCGACACCTTGAAGGTGCCGGCCGCCGACAAGTTCTCGCTGGGCCAGCCGCAGTTCTTCGCCGAGCTGGACAAGATGTTGGCCGAGGTGCCCGCCGATACCTGGAAGGCCTACCTGCGCTTCCACACCATCGATGAGGCCGCGCCCTACCTGGCCAAGCCGTTCGAACAGGCCAACTTCGATTTCTATGCCAAGACGCTGCGCGGCCAGCAGGAAATGCTGCCGCGCTGGAAGCGCACGCTCGATGCCGTCAACGATGCGATGGGCGAAGGGCTGGGCCAGCTCTACGTAGAGGCGGCCTTCCCGGCCGAATCGAAGGTGGAGATGGAGCACCTGGTCAAGAACCTGTCCACCGCACTCAAGGCGCGCCTGGAAACGCTCGACTGGATGAGCGAGGACACCAAGAAGCGCGCGGTGGAGAAGTGGGCCAGTTTCACCCCAAAGATCGGCTACCCGGACAAGTGGCGCGACTGGAGCGGCCTGCAGACCAGCGGTGACGGTTTCCTGGCCAACATGGAAGCAGCACAGGCGTTCAACTACCGCTGGCGCCTGGACAAGATCGGCAAGCCGGTCGACCGCACCGAATGGGGCATGACGCCGCAAACCGTCAACGCGTACTACAACGCCACCAAGAACGAGATCGTGTTCCCGGCCGCGATCCTGCAGCCGCCGTTCTTCGATCCCAAGGGCGATCCGGCACTCAACTATGGCGGCATCGGCGCGGTGATCGGCCACGAAATGATGCACGGCTACGACGACTCCGGCAGCCAGTTCGACGCCAAGGGCAACTTCGACAGCTGGTGGACCGAGGGCGACCGTAAGTTGTTCACCCAGCGCACCGATCAGCTCGTGTCGCAGTTCGACCACTACGAAGCGGTGCCGGGCATCAACGTCAAGGGCAAGCTCACCCTGGGCGAGAACATCGGCGACCTGGGCGGCCTGACCGTGGCCTATGACGCGCTGCAGATGGCGCTGAAGGAAAACCCCGAAGCCAACAAGCCGATCGACGGCTATACCGAGGACCAGCGCTTCTTCATGAACTGGGCCACCGTGTGGCGTCGCAACTTCACCGACGGTGAGTTGCGCGTGCGCCTGAACACCGATCCGCATGCACCGGCAAACTTCCGCGCCATCGCGGCGCCGTCGAACATGCCGGCCTTTGCGAAGGCGTTCGAGTGCAAGGTGGGCGACCGGATGGTCCGCGGGGACAAGGACCGCGTCGTCATCTGGTAAAGCGTGGCGGGTGAACCGTCAGTGTCCTCAAGGGGCCCGGTTATTGCCGGGCCCTTTGATTTTTGGGTTCTCTCCCTATTTCGGGGCAGCAGTGATCGCGGCTTGCGAGGTGGTTTTTTTATTGTGGGCGCGGGTGGTTTGGGCGGTTGGTTTTAAGTACTTACGGTGCGGGCCCCGAGCTGCCGGGATGGTGGGTCGCGGTTCGAGCGGCCATCCATGGCCGCACTCACCGCACGTGGGC
>DASWQJ010000152.1:0-20866 GCA_036403795.1 Stenotrophomonas sp. | reverse complement strand
CAGGGTCATCAGCGCGGCGAGGAACTCGACCGGGTAGTTCGCTTTCAGATAGGCCGTCTGGTACGCGAGGAGGGCATAGGCGGCGGCATGCGACTTGTTGAAGCCGTAGCCGGCGAACTTCTCCATCAGGTCGAAGATCGAATCGGCCTTGGCTTCGCCCACGCCGTCCTTGGCCGCACCGGCGCGGAAGATCTCGCGGTGCTTGGCCATTTCGGCGGGCACCTTCTTGCCCATCGCACGACGCAGCAGGTCGGCGCCGCCCAGCGAGTAGCCGCCGACGATCTGCGCCATCTGCATGACCTGCTCCTGGTACACCATGATGCCGTAGGTGTCTTTCAGGATTGGCTGGGTACGCGGATCGGGATATTGCACTTCTTCGCGACCGTGTTTGCGGTCCACGAAGCTGGGGATCAGGTCCATCGGGCCGGGTCGATACAGCGACACCAGCGCGATCAGGTCTTCGAAGCGGTCGGGCTTGGCGTCCTTGAGCAGACGGCGCATGCCCGAGGATTCGAACTGGAACACCGCGCCGGTGTTGCCTGAGGCGAAGATGTCCTTGTAGGTCGGCGCATCGTCCAGCGGCAGGCCGGCGATTTCCATTGGGTCGATGCCGGCGCGAAGGTGTCGCGCGTTGATCGCCTTCACCGCCCAGTCGATGATGGTCAGCGTGCGCAAACCCAGGAAGTCGAACTTCACCAGGCCGACTTCTTCCACGTCGTCCTTGTCGAACTGGGTGACCGGATTCTTGCCGCGGCCGTCTTCGTCATGTTCGGCGAACAGCGGGCAGAATTCGCTCAGCGGCTCGGGCGCGATCACCACGCCGCCGGCGTGCTTGCCGGCGTTGCGGGTCAGGTCCTCGAGCTGGCGCGCCAGGTCCATCAGGTCGCGTACGTCGTCCTCGGTCTGGTAGCGCTGGATCAGGTCCGGCGAGGCCATCTCCGAATCCTTGCCTTCGCCCATCGCATCCTTGAGGGTGATGCCGAGGATGTTGGGGATCAGCTTGGCGACACCATCGACCAGGCCGTACGGAAATCCCAGCACGCGGCCGGCATCGCGCACCACGGCCTTCGCCGCCATCGTGCCGTAGGTGATGATCTGGCTGACCCGCTCGCGCCCGTATTTCTGGGCGACGTAGTCGATGACCTCGTCGCGGCGATCCATGCAGAAGTCGATGTCGAAGTCGGGCATCGACACGCGTTCCGGGTTGAGGAAGCGCTCGAACAGCAAGTTGTACGGAATCGGATCCAGGTCGGTGATGTTCAGCGCCCAGGCCACCAGCGAGCCGGCGCCGGAACCGCGGCCGGGTCCCACCGGAATGCCGTTGTCCTTACCCCACTGGATGAAGTCGGCCACGATCAGGAAGTAGCCGGGGAAACCCATCTTGATGATGGTGTCCAGCTCGAATTCCAGGCGGTCGACGTAGTCCTGCCGGGTCTTGCCTTCGGCCAGCGGATTCTTTTCCAGGCGCGCGTCCAGGCCGCGGCGCGCGGTGCTGCGGATCCAGCTGTCGAGCGTTTCATGCTCGGGCACGGGATAGGCGGGCAGGAAGTAGGTGCCCAGTCGCATCTCGACGTTGCAGCGACGCGCCAACTCGAAGGTGTTGTCGATCGCATCGGGGATATCGGCAAACAACGCCGACATCTCCTCGCCGGAGCGCAGGTACTGCTGCTCGCTGTAATCACGCGGACGCTTGGGGTCGTCGAGCACGCGGCCCGAGGCGATGCACACGCGCGCTTCGTGCGCCGAGAAATCGCTGGCGTCCAGGAAGCGCACGTCGTTGCTCGCCACCACGGGCAAGCCGCGCAGCCCGGCGGCCTGCAGGGCGAACTGGTTGAAGGCCTCTTCGCCCTCGCGCCCGGTGCGGGTCAGCTCCAGGTGGAGGCCATCGCCGAACACGCGCTGCCAATCGGCCAGCTGTTGTTCGGCCAGGTCGTGGCGATGTTCGGCGAACAGGCGACCGGCCAGGCTGTCGCGACCGGCGAGGGCGAACAGGTTGTGATGGCCTTGCTGCAGCCATTCGGGTCGGATCGCCACGCCGCCCTCGGGCCGGTGGCCTTCCATCCAGGCCCGGGTGAGCAGCCGCGACAGGCTCAGGTAACCCTCGCGGTCGCGGCACAGCAGGGTGAGCCGCCAGGGTGCCTGGTCGGGGGTGGCGATCATGACGTCGGCGCCGGCGATCGGCTTGATGCCGATGCTCTCGGCAGCCTTGTAGAACTTCACCAGCGCGAACAGATTGTTCAGGTCGGTGACCGCCAGCGCCGGCTGTCCGAGTTCCACGGCGCGACTCAGCAGGTTGGGCTGCTTGGCCTTGGCCGGATCGGCCTGTTCCGGCTTTTCGGGCACGCGGATGGTCGAATCCGCCAGCGAGAATTCGGTGTGGACGTGGAGATGGACGAAGCGGGAGTTGGTCATGCCGGATCACTGCGGTGACCGGGCAGGTTAGCCCCCGGTGGAGGGGGGGACAAGGCTTGACAGTGGCCGGTGCGCGACGCGGCCCGCGTGTTGCCAAAGGTGCTTGACGCGACTTGGCGGGCTTGCCCGACAACGGCGCCAGGCCGCTCCGCCTTCCGTGCATGCCAGGCGGTGCGGCCGGCCGGTCCCGTCAATGCACGCGGAAGCGCAACGCATCCACCGGCGCGTAACTGGTCTCACGGATCCGGCGACGCTGCTCGAGCAGACGGGCCTCCATTTCACGGGCCTGGCGCCAGCTCTGCCGGTCGTAGGCGACTTCCTCGTAGCGGCAACCACGATGGTCGGCCTCCAGGGTGCGCAGGCGGCGGAAGTCCTCGTAGCAGGCGACCTCGGGCTGCAGCAGCGGCCAGGCGGTCTCCACGGCGATGGCGTCGTCCAGCCGGGCGGCCGGTGAGCGGGTGGCCGGCAACAGATGCCAGTCGCCGTGGACATAGCCGATCAGCTCGTGGGCGGCAGCCTGGAAGCGATCCTCGGTCTGCCAGTCGGTGTCGGCCAACATCTGCCCGATCGACTCGGCCTGGGCCAGGCGCAGGCGGATGCACGGCGGGGCATCGCTACCGGTTGCATGGTCCAGTTCGCGGGCGGCGCTGGCCAGCTGGTCCCGGTCCAGCACCGGGTTTTGCCAGCCCAGCCGGGACAGCAAGGCATTGAAGCGGGACAGCGTGTGCAGGTCGGGTTCGAAGCCACCGATGCGGCGACGACGGTGGGCGCTGGGCGGGCAACGCAGGATGCTCGGGAGGGTCTGTTCGAAGGTGGCGATGGCGTTCATGGTGGGTCTCCGGCGGGTGGGGCGCCGGAACCTTCCGGCGCGTCACCAGAGTGCTGCTTGCGCGTAGACTCAGTCGCGATGGCGGGCGGAGCCTTCAGGCAGTGATTGCACTGGTTGATGAGGTTTTCGTGAGGGCAAGCCGATGGATCCGAAAGGCGATCCCGACAGTCCTGTTCATCCGGCCGAACGCTACCGCTTCGAAGGCGTTGTCGTGGACGCTTCAGCGCATACCTTGCTGCGCGACGGCGTACCCCAGTCAGTCGAGCCCAAAGCCTTTGCGGTGCTGCTGGTGCTGCTGCGCCATGCCGGCGACCTGGTGACGCGTGACCATTTGCTGGATGCCATCTGGGGCCATCGCCACGTCACGCCCGGGGTGCTGACCCGCGCCATCGCGCAACTGCGCGCGGCCCTGGACGAGCGCCCGCAATCCCCGCGTTTCATTCAGACCCAGCATGCGCTGGGCTATCGGTTCATCGGTGCCTTGCAGCCAGACGCGGCGACTCGCGGGCTGCCGGGGATGATTGCCGTGCCCGAGCCGGCAGCGGGGCAGGCGCCGGAACTGCAGCTCGAGCCATCCTTGCCGTTGGCGCGGGTGTCCGGATTCGCACAGGTACTGCGGCGGGAGTCTCCGGACAACGGATCTGCCGGCTCGCCCGCCCCCTCGGCCCAGCCGGCTGCCCCGTCGGCGGCCGTGCCACAGGCGCGATGGCCGAGCACGGCCCTCCCATTTGGGCGCGGCGGGGGCAGAGGATCCACACGCAGGCGCGGGTGGGCGCTGGCCGGATCGGCGCTGCTCCTGATACTGATCGTGGGACTCGGATGGTCGCTGCGCCAGGCGCCGTCACCGGCGCCCCCGCCCGGTATGGCCTCGGTGGCGGTGCGTCCCTTCAGCAACCCGGACGGCAGCCAGGACGACCGCTACTTCGCCGACGGTCTGTCCGCCGAAGTGCGCGATGCCTTGGCCGGCGTGCCGGGGTTGAAGGTGGCAGCGCAGGCCGCCGGCGGGTCGCCCGAACCCGCCCGCTACGATGCCAGCCGGTGGGGCAAGACCATCGGCGTGGCGAGCGTGCTGGACGCGAGCGTGCAACGGATCGGTGACCAGTTGCGCGTGCGTGCGCGCCTGACCGACACCGACAGTGGTGCCACCTTGTGGAGTGGCAGCTACGACCGGGCCGTGGAACAAGTGTTTTCCGTCCAGAACGAGATCGCCGCCGAGGTCGTGCACCAGCTCATGGGGCGGGTGCCGGGCGTGGACCGGCAACTGGAGCGTCGCTTGACGCCGACCCGCGATCCCGGCGCCTACGAGGACTACCTGCGGGGCCTGGCCGAACTGCAGCGGCCGCGAGGCGAAGGCAGCTATGAGCGCGCGCTGGACGCGTTCCATCGTGCCCTGGCCCGCGATCCGCAATTTGCACGAGCGCAGGCCGGCATCTGCCGCGCCGAGATCGTGCGCCTGGAGTCGGTCAGCGAGGCGGTCGCCTACGAGCGTGCACGCCAAGCTTGCGCACAGGCCAAACGCATGGATCCCGGCATGATCGAGGGCACCTTGGCGATGGCCGACATCGCACGGGCCAGCGGTGACTACCGACGTGCGCTGGCGCTGTACGAACAGGCCCTGTCCACCCCCGCGCTGCGGGCCGACGCCTATGTGGGCATGGCGCGCAGCCACGGTGCCCTGGAAGAAAACGCACTGGCACTCGACGATTTCCGCAAGGCGCTTGCCCTGCGCCCGGGCGATGCGCAGATCTACAAGGCGATGGGCTATCACCACTGGCTACGCGGCGAGCTTGGCAAGGCGATCGAGGCCTATCTCAGCGCCACGTTGCTGCAACCCGAAGACAGTGGGTTGTGGAGCAGCCTGGGCGGGTTGTACCTGGCCAAGGGGGATGTCGCCCAGGCTGGCCGCGCCTTCAACATGTCGCTGTCGATCGAGCCCAATGCCGGCGCGCTGACCAACCTGGGGGCGATGCGTTTCGATGCCGGCGACTATGCGCAGGCGGCGGACATGTTCCAGCGTGCCGCCACCCTGCAGCCGGACGATTACCTGCATTGGGGCAATCTGGCCGATGCGCTCGCCGCCTCGCCAAGCACGGCCGCGCGGGCGGCCGATTCGTATCGCCGCGCTGCCGACCTGGCCCAAGCCTATGTCGGCATCAAGGACGACGACGCGTACGCGCTGGCCGCGCTGGCCTGGTATCGCGCCAACCTGGGGCAATCGCGGCAAGCGCTCGAGGCGCTGAAGGCCGCGCAGGCATCGGGCGAACAAGCCGGCGAGGTCGCGTTGTGGTGCGCGCAGGTGCTGTACCTGCTGGGCGATGACCACGGCGGCGAGCAATGCGTGGCCAACGCACAGTCGCACGGCATTCCAGCGCAGCGCATCGAAGCCTTGCTCAAGGCTCGCGGCTTCACTGCCACGGCACTGCCGGGCGGTGTGGCAGGCGCCCAGATTCTTTCCTTCCGTGGCGGCGGATCCCACCGGAGGTCACAGCAATGAAGATCCGTAGCGCGATACCGCTGTCTGTCTGTCTGCTCGTGGTTGCTTGCGTCAACCACGAGCCATCCAAGGTCACCACCACCAGCGCCACCGTGATGTGCAGTTCAAGCGCGCCAGCAGCCGGCACGACCTCGGTGCGCGTGGTGGTGTTCGCCGATGGCACTACCAAGCCGGTGCTGTGCACGGTGCGCAGCGGGATGGAAGTGGTCTGGGAAACCCAGCCCGGGACCCTGTCGCCATTCCTGCTGCGATTCAAGCAGCCTCCAGGAACGGCCGCGGCCGGTTGGGCGCCGGGTGAGCCGGGCCGGTTCCTCATCGATGACCCGCAGAAACAGTTCCCCTCGCGCGCCGATGGCGATCGTCAGGAAGTCAGGCTGCAGGCCAAGGCGGTGACGGCGGCCGAGAGCATCGACTACTGCGTGGCGATGGGTGTGACGTGCCCGGATCCGGGGATCAAAATCCTGCCAAACTGAGCTCGGCAGGCACTGCTTCGGGCAGTGCCTGGCCGAGCGCTACGCGCACCGGTGCAAAGCTGCGCCGGTGTTCGGGACAAGGACCGTGCGTGGCCAGCGCGGCCAGATGGGCCGGCGTGCTGTAGCCCTTGTGCAGATCGAAGCCGTATTGCGGATGGCGCACGTGCAGCTGGCACATGTAGCGGTCGCGGGTGACCTTGGCCACGATCGAGGCGGCCATGATCGCGCGATCGCGGCCATCGCCGCCGACCAGTGCTTCGGCCGCGCAGGGCAGGCCCTTCGGGATGCGGTTGCCATCGATACGTGCCAGGCACGCGACGTGGGCCACCGCTTCGACGACCTGGCGCATGCCCAGCATCGTGGCTTGATAGATGTTGATGCGGTCGATCTCCACGCTATCGATCAGCACCACGTGCCAGGCCAGCGCGCGTTCGACAATGCGTGCGTAGAGCACTTCGCGCCGCTGCGCGGTGAGCTGCTTGGAATCGTCCAGTCCATTGATGCGCGCCCGGCCGGGATCGAACACCACCGCGGCGACCGCGACCGGACCGGCCAGCGGGCCGCGACCGGCTTCATCCACGCCGGCGACATGGCTGCCGGGCGCAGCCGTGGGCAATGCGGCAAACAGGGCGCCGGCCACTTCCTGGGCTGCACGGCTCATCGCGCCGCTCCACCGCCACGTTGCAGCAGGCCGGCGACGGCGTCGGCCGCGCGCGAAGAGGCGTCCTGGCGCAACTCGGCGTGCAGCTTCAAGTATTTCGGTTGCAGTGCGGCGATCTTGTCGGGCTGCTTGAACCAGTCCAGCACGGCGGCGGCCAGCTGCGGCGGCGTGCAGTCGTCCTGCATCAGTTCCGGCGCCAGATCCTCGCCGGCCAGGATGTTGGGCAGCGCGTAGCGGTCCACCTTCAAAAGGCCCAGCGCCTTGACGATGCGATAGGTCAGCGGCGCGACCTTGTAGCCAACGACCATCGGCCGCTTGACCAGCATGGTTTCCAGCGTCGCAGTGCCGGAGGCCAGCAGTACGACATCGGCGGCGATCATGGCCGTGCGGGCCTGCCCGTTGAGCAGGTGGGAGTGCATCATCGGCAACGACGAGCGCGACAACTGTTCGGCCAGCAGCGATCGACACGCTGCGTTGGCGGCGGGCACCACGACGTGCAGCCCGGGCAGTTTTTCCGACACTTGCCAGGCAGCCTCGAAGAACGTTTCGCCGAGCCGGCCGACCTCACCCAGCCGACTGCCGGGCAACACTGCCAACACAGGCGAAGAGGAAGACAATCCGAGGGCGGCGCGAGCCGCGGCGCGGTCGTTCTGCCAGTCGATCTGATCGGCCATCGGATGGCCGACAAAACGGGCATCGACGCCGTGGCGGGCATAGATCGGCGGTTCCATCGGGAACAGGCACAGCACCAGGTCGGCACTGGCCCCGATTTTCTCGGCGCGTTTTTCCCGCCATGCCCACACCGACGGGCTCACGTAATGCACGGTGCGTACGCCACGCTGCTTGATCCAGCGCTCCACGCCCAGGTTGAAGTCCGGTGCATCGATACCGATGAACACGTCTGGCCGCCATTCCAGTGCGCGCGTGCGAAAGGCGGCGCGCAGCTTGAGCAGGCGGGGCAGGTGGCGAAGTACTTCGGTCAGCCCCATGACGGCCAGCTCGCTGGCGTCGTACCAGGTCTGGCAACCGGCATTGCGCATCGCATCGCCGCCGATGCCGGCAAATGCCGCATCGGGGAAACGCTCACGCAACTGTGCGATCAGTCCGGCGCCGAGCTGATCACCCGACGCTTCGCCGGCCACCAACACAAAACGCGGCGCAATGGGCCGCGCCGGCGTGACCGGCTCGCCGCGCAAGGTCGCATCGGCGGCCGTCGGGGACCTCGTCGGGGACATCTGCGGCGGCCGGACGTCGATGCTCATCGCAGGAGGGGACGCTCGGCCTGCTCGATGAAGTCGAGCATGTCCTTCACGTCCTCGCTCGTGCGCGCCTGCTCGGCCAACTGTTGCTTGGCCTCGGCCAGCGGCAGGCCGGCGACGTACAACGTGCGGTAGGCGCGCTTGATCGCGGTGATGCGCTCGGCATCGAACCCGCGGCGTTTCAGGCCTTCGGAATTGATGCCGCGCGGGCGCCCCAACGAGTCGCTGCCCACCATGGTGAACGGCGGCACGTCCCCGTTGGTCAGCGCGCCCATGCCCAGGAAGGCGTGCGCGCCAATCCGGCAGAACTGGTGTGCGCCGGCAAAGCCGCTGATGATCACCCAGTCGCCGACGGTGACGTGGCCGGCCAGCGTGGTGTTGTTAGAAAAAACGCAGTGGTCGCCGACGTGGCAATCGTGGGCGACATGGGTATAAGCCAGCATCCAGTTGTCATCGCCGATCGTAGTGATGCCGCCACCGCCGCCGGTGCCGCGATTGAGGGTGACGAACTCGCGGAACACATTGCCGTTTCCGATCACCAGTTCGGTGCGCTCACCGCGGTACTTCTTGTCCTGCGGCTCGCCGCCGACGGCGACATGGCCGATGAAACGGTTGTCGCGGCCAATCCGGGTGGGGCCATGGAAGCTGCAGTGCGGCCCGATCTCCGTGCCTTCGCCAATCTCGACATCCGGCCCGATATAGGTAAAAGCGCCGACGCGCACGTCCGCGGCCAGCCGTGCGGCCGGATCGATCGAGGCAGTGGGATGGATCAGGGCAGCGCCGTCGCTCATGGTGTTGTTCCCGCTGCTCAACCCTTGGCCCCGGCGCACATGACCTCGGCGCTGGCGACGATTTCGCCGTCGACCTTGGCCTCGCCGTAGTACCACCCCATGTTGCGGATCAGGCGCTTCATCTGGACTTCCAGCATCAGCACATCGCCGGGCACGACCTGCTTGTTGAAGCGGGCGTTCTCGACCTTGACCATGTAGAAAAGCTTGGACTGCGAGTCGCGGCCCAGGCCGAGCTGGGTCATCACGCCGCCGGCTTGCGCCAATGCCTCGATGATCAGTACGCCCGGCATGATCGGCCGCCCCGGGAAGTGTCCCTGGAAGAACGGCTCGTTGATGGTCACGTTCTTCTGCGCAACGATGCGCCTGGCCTCCACGTCCAGTTCCACCACGCGGTCGACCAACAGGAACGGGTAGCGGTGGGGAATCAGCTCCTGGATCTGGAGCACATCGATCGGCAGCTGCAGCGTGTCGTTCATTCTTTCTCCTTGCTCACAGCAGCGACGCGGCGCGCCAGGGCGTCGAGCTGCTTGAAGCGCGCGGCGTTCTTGCGCCACGTGCGGGTGTCGGTCAAAGGGGTGCCGGACGAGTACTCGCCTGGCTCGGTAATCGAATTGCGCACCACCGACTTGCCGGTGATCACGACCTTGTCGCAGATCTCCAGGTGGCCGACCACGCCCACGTGCCCGCCCAGCAGGCAGTAGCGACCGATCTTGGCGCTGCCGGCGATGCCGGTGCAACCGGCGATGGCGGTATGGGCGCCAATGCGGCAGTTGTGTGCGATCTGGACGAGGTTGTCGACGCGCACGTCCTCTTCCAGCACGGTGTCTTCCAGCGCCCCGCGGTCGATGCAGGTGTTGGCGCCGATCTCGCAGTCATCGCCGATCACCACGCCGCCGAGCTGCGGCACCTTGATCCAGCGCCCGGCATCCATCGCCAGGCCGAAGCCGTCCGCCCCGAGCACGGCACCGGGATGCACGCGCACGCGCTTGCCCAACCGCACGCGGGTGACCAGGGTGACGCGCGCGATCAATTCGCTGCCCTCGCCAACCTCGCAGTCCTCGCCAATCACCGAGCCGGTGCCGATGATGCAGCCGTCCCCGACCACGCTGTTGGCGCCAACACTCACGAAGGCGCCGATGTGCGCGGTGGGCGACACCTGGGCGCTGGGATCGACCACGGCCATCGGGTGGATCCCGGCTTCGCGCGCCGGCGCCACGTCGAACAATGCGGAGATTTTCGCGAAGGCGGTATACGGATCCTTGGCGACCAGCGCCGCACCCGGCGCATCGGCCACGTCATCGGCGCGCAGCACGACCACCGAAGCCTGGCTGTCGGCCAGCTGCGCGCGATAACGTGGGTTGGCAAGAAAGCTCAGCTGTCCGGCGCCGGCATGGGCCAAGGTCGCCACCCCATGGATCTCGGTGGCGCCATCGCCATGCACTTGCAGCCCGAACTGCTCGGCAATCTGTTGTGCGGTATAGGTAGGCATGCGCGGAAGTTTAGCCGTTCACGGCCCCGCAGGGCAGGCGGCCGCCGCGGCGGCCCTCAACTATCGATGCTGCGCCGCCGCGCGGCAGTCCCCGAGGATGGCTTGGCGACGGGTGCGGATGCCCTGCGGTGCGACGCGGCCGGCACCGAAAAAGCGGGGGCCCCTCGGATCGCGTCGAGACTAGGCAAGCGTATCGAGCAAGCGCTGCAAGCCTCTCGCTGTCGCCGCCCGACGGTTGCGGCTGAAGCCCTCCCATGGGAAAGCACCCATCGACGCGTGACGCATCAGGTGCGCGTCAAACGCCTGGAGCAAAGCCCCCTCGGCAAGGGGGGCGAGCCGACTGGCGCGGGGGCGGGCAGGCAAAGCAGACGGGACCCCAGGCATTGCGCAGCGCAACCCTGGGGGCTTGGCCCGCACGCGGACCAAGCCCTCCCTGCGGGCGGTTCGTTAGAACTGGCCGCCAAAGGTGAACTGCAGGCGCTCGATCTCGTCGCCGTCTTCCTTCTTGAGCGGGAAGGCATAGCTGATCGAGATCGGACCCACCGGCGCGCGCCACAGCAGGGCCACACCGGTCGATATGCGCAGCTCGTTGGCCTTGAAGTTGTCGACCCCGTCATACACGTTGCCGAAGTCCACGAACGCCGACAGGCGCGCCGACGGGCTGTCGAACAGTTTCGGGAAGTAGGCTTCAACCGAACCCACGGCCTTCACCGAACCGCCCAACGGCTGACCCTCGGGGTAAGAACCGGTGGACTCCGAACGCGGACCCAGCGTGTTGTCCTCGAAGCCGCGAACCGAGTTGGTGCCGCCGGCGTAGAAGTTCTCGTAGAACGGCAAGCCCGTGGCGACCACGTGCCGAATCAGGTTGGTGCCGTCGCAGGGCGCTTCCTGGTAGAAGTCGTTGGCATCGGTGGTCCCGCAGATGTCGCGTTCCTTGTCGCTGCCATAGCTGTCGCCGTAGCCCAGCTCCAATCGCGTATTGATGACCAGCGACGGGATGACCGGCCAGTACTTGGAGATCTGGTAGTTGAGCTTGTAGTACTCGGCCGTGGAGCCGGGCAGGGTGACTTCCAGGCCAACGCGCTGGAACATGCCGCGGGTGGGCATGAAGTAGTCGTTGCGGGTGTCGCGCGCCCAGCCCAGCTCGGTGCGCCAGGCGTGGAAGGTGCGCGTGCCCATCGCATCGATGTAATCGATGATCGACTGCGGCGTCAGGCCCGGATAAGTGCTGATCTGGTTGCTGTCGATGCCGACCATCAGCGAGACCGTATCGTTCTCGGTGATCGGCACGCCGAACACCACCTGCGCGGCACCATTGGTGCTGTTGTACTGCGCGGTGTTGTAGTCGGAATAGTCCAGCTCGCGCCAGGACAGGTTGTAGCCCAGCGACACGCCGTCGTCGGTGAAGAACGGGTTGGTGTAGCTGAAGCCATAACGCTGCAGGTAGCTGCTGCGCGATGCCTCGACCGACACCCGGTTACCGCCGCCCAGGAAGTTGTTCTGGGACAGCTGCACCGAGGTGGTCACGCCGTAGCTCTGCGAGTAACCCAGGCCGAACACGAAGCTGCCGGAAGTGGTTTCCTTGACGTTGTAGACCACATCGACTTCGTCGTTGCTGCCCGGCACGGCCGGCGTCTCGACGTCGACGCTTTCAAAAAAGCCCAGGCGCTGCAGGCGGATCTTGGAACGGTCGATGGCGGCCTGCGAGTACCAGGTGTTCTCGAACTGACGCATCTCGCGACGCAAGACTTCGTCGGAGGTGCGGCTGTTGCCCTTGAACAGGATGCGGCGCACGGTCACGCGCGGGCCGGGAATCACCTGCAGATTCACGGCGACGGTGCGGTTCTCGCGGTCGGGCGTCGGGATCGGATTGACCTTGGCGAACGCGTAGCCAATGTTGCTGAGCGAATTGGTGATCGCGTCGGCGCTGAACTCCAGCAGGGCGCGCGAGAACACATCGCCCGCCTTGGGCAGCACGTACTTCTCGATCTCTGCCTGCGGCAGCACGGTGTCGCCGGTGACCTTGATGTCCGAGATCTTGTACTGCTCGCCCTCGGTCACGCCGGCGCTGATGAACATGTCGCGCTTGTCGGGGCTGATCGCGACCTGGGTGGAGTCGACGCTGAAGTCGACATAGCCGCGGTCCAGGTACCAGGAGTTGAGCTTCTCCAGGTCGCCGGACATTTTTTCCTTCGAGTACTGGTCGTCGCGGCGGTACCACGAAGCCCAGTTGTGCTCCTTGGATTCCCAGCCGGCCAGGACGTCTTCATTCTCGAACTTGTCAGTACCGACCAGGTTGATGTGGCGGATCTTGGCGGCCTTGCCTTCCTTGATCGTAATGGCCACATCGACGCGGTTGCGATCCAGCGGGCTCACCGTCGAGTTGATGTCGACGTTGTACTTGCCGCGGTTGTTGTACTGGCGGGTCAGCTCCTGGGTGACGCGGTCCAGGCTGAGCCGGTCGAAGGTGCCGCCTTCGGTCAGGCCGATGTCGGACAGACCCTTGAGCAGCTCCTCGGACTTGATGTCCTTGTTGCCGGTCACGGTCAGCTTGTTGATCGCCGGGCGCTCCTTGACGGTGACCACCAGGATGTTGCCCTGGCGATCGACCTGCACGTCTTCGAAGAAGCCGGTCTTGTACAACGCGCGCACCGAATCGGCGACCTTGGAGTCGTCGACGGTGTCGCCGCGGTTGATGGGCAAGTAGGTGAACACCGTGCCGGAGGAGATGCGCTGCAGCCCGTCCACGCGAATGTCGCTTGCGACGAAGGGCTCCGCTGCCAGGGCGATGGCCGGTACGCCAAGACTGGCGACGAGGGCGAGGGCAAGCAGGCGGCGAGTGGGAAATCTCGTCATGTCACATCCGGTAGGAACGGGTTCGTTGTTGCAAGGGGTGCCGGCGTATGACGACGACAACGGGAATAAGTTCATTTGAGCCGGTTCATGGGCGCCGGTTCATCGGGGCAGCAGGCCGAGGATGTCGTTGTAAAACGCCAACCCCATAAGCCCCGCCAGGACCGCCAGGCCTACATATTGGCCGGCGGCCATGGCACGTTCGCTGAGCGGACTGCCCTTGACCAACTCAATAAGGTAATACAGCAGGTGTCCGCCGTCCAAGAGCGGGATCGGCAGGAGATTGAGGATCGCCAGGCTCAGCGACATGGCGGCCAGGAAGTACAGGAACCAGTCCGCTCCGCGCTTGGCCGAGGCATTGGCGACCCGGGCGATGGTCACGGGGCCGGAAACGTTCTTCAGCGAGGCCTGGCCGGTCACCAGCCGCTTGAGCATGCCCAGCGAATCCGCCGCGGCGTGCCCGGTTTCGCGAATGGCCACGGGGATGGCGGCCAGCGGACCGTACTGGATGCGCGCGTCATAGGCCGGCGCCTGCGTGCCGGCCATCGCCACGCCGATGCGCCAGTCCTGGCCGATGTGGCGCGGGGTGACTTCCAGCGCCAGGCGGTCACCCTCGCGATCGACCTCGATCATGCCCGGCCCACCGCGACGGCCCAGGGCCTGGACTTTGGCGGCGACCTGGTCGGCCGCCTCGATCGACTCGCCGTCGATGGCCAGGATACGGTCGCCTTTCTGCAGCAACCCATCGGCCGCCGCACCCGGCTCGATGGCCGACACGATCGCCGGGCTCTGCTGGAACTGCCAGGCCAGGCCCGCCAGGCCGGGAACCCGCTGTTCCTCGAAGCCGGCCGGCAGGCGGGAGAGCGCCAGCGAGGCCTGGCGGCTGTCGCCCAAGCTGTCGACCACCTCCAGTGCGACATCGCGACGATCCAGCGCCGCCAGGGTGAGCTGCGTGCTGGCCTCGCTCCAGGTGGACACTTCGCGTCCGGCCACGCGCGCCAGGCGATCACCCGGTCGCAGGCCCGCCTCGGCCGCCAGTCCCTGGGCCTGGCCCACGGTCGCCGAGTAGTCCTGCCGCCCGACGACGAACATCGCCCACAGCAGCAACATGCACAGCAACAGATTGGCCAGGGGCCCTGCGGCCACGATCGCGATGCGCTGGCCGACCGGCTTGCGGTTGAACGCGTGCTCGCGCTCTGCCGGATGCACGTTGCCTTCGCGCTCGTCGAGCATGCGCACGTAGCCGCCCAGCGGCAACGCGGCCACCACGAATTCCGTGCCATGGCGGTCGCGGCGGGACCACAGTGGCCTGCCAAAGCCCACCGAGAAGCGAAGCACCTTCACACCGCAACGGCGGGCCACCCAGTAGTGGCCAAATTCATGGAACGTGACCAGCACGCCCAGGCTGACGATCATCCACCAGACGGAGCCGATGATGTCACCCATGAGTAAGGCTCGGTGGCTGGGACGGGTCGGACATTACGGCGTCAGTCGGGCGAGGGCGGTTTCGGTGATGCGGCGGGCTTCGGCATCAGCCGAGAGCAGTGTGTCCAGCGTATCCGCATTCGCCCCGGGCAGTGTGTCCAGGGCATGCTCGACCAGCGCAGGGATCGCTAGGAAACCGATTCGGCCCTGAAGAAATGCTGAAACCGCCACTTCGTTGGCGGCATTGAGCTGTGCCGGGGCCACGCCGCCCTGGCGCATCGCGCGCCAGGCCAGTGCCAGGCAGGGGAAGGCGTCCAGGTCCGGGGCTTCGAAATCGAGCCTTCCGTGTTGCATCAGGTCCAACCCGGCGACGCCGGATTCGATCCGCTCCGGCCATGCCAGGCCGACCGCCAGGGTAGTACGCATGTCCGGCAGGCCCATCTGCGCCAGGGTCGAACCATCGACGAACTCGACCAGCGAATGGACCAGGCTCTGGGGATGCACCAGTACCCCGATCCGCTCGGCCTCCAGGCCAAACAGGTGGTGGGCTTCGATGACTTCCAGGCCCTTGTTCATCAGGGTCGCCGAATCGACCGAAATCTTGGGGCCCATCGACCATTTGGGGTGGGCGACGGCCTCGGCCGGGGTGACGGTGGCCAGCTGTTCGCGGGTGCGGCCGCGGAACGGCCCGCCGGAAGCCGTCAACACGACCTTGCGCACCCCGCGGCCGGTGCGACACGAGCGCAGGCATTGGAAGATCGCGCTGTGCTCGCTGTCGATGGGGATGATCTCGGCGCCGCTGGCGGCCACCTCGCGCATCAGCAGTTCGCCTGCCAGGACCAGCGATTCCTTGTTGGCCAGCAGCAATCGCTTGCCGGCGCGCGCTGCAGCCAGCGTGGAAGGCAGGCCGGCGGCGCCGACGATGGCGGCCACCACGGTGTCGCAGGCCGGATCGGCGGCAAAGGCTTCCAGCGCTGCGGCACCGGCATGGGCGCGCGTGGCCAGGCCCGCCGCGCGCAAGCCATCGCGCAGCGCGGTATAGCCCGATTCGTCGGCGATGATGGCGTCGTCGGGGCGGTGGGTCGCGCACAGGGCAATCAGCGCCTCGACGTTGCTGCCCGCTGCCAGCACGCGGGCGCGCAGGCGCTGCGGGTGGCGTGCGATCACGTCCAGGGCCGAGCTGCCGATCGAGCCGGTGGCGCCGAAAACGGCGACCTGGCGGGGAGTGTCGTGCGATGTCATGCGGGGCTCAGAGGCCGAAGATTTCCTTGCCCAGCGCGAAGACCGGCAGCGCGGCAAGGACACCGTCGATGCGATCCAGCACGCCACCGTGGCCGGGGATCACGTTGCCGGAATCCTTCGCGCCGGCCTGGCGCTTGAGCAGGCTTTCAAACAGATCGCCCAGCACCGAGGCCAGGACCGTGGCAGTGGCGACCAGCAGCAATGCGGGCAGTTGCGGCAGGCGTGCCCCGGCGAGCCAGCCGAACGCCACGGCCACGAGCAATCCCGCCAGCAAGCCCCCGACCAAGCCTTCGATGGTCTTGTTGGGGCTGATCCGCGGGGCCAGCTTGTGGCGGCCGAAACGGCGGCCGGCAAAGTACGCGCCCGAGTCGGCGGCCCAAACGATGATCAGGGCGGTCAGCAGCCAGAGATGGCCATTACCGTCGGTCGCATGCACCAGTACCAGCGCCGACCAGGCCGGCACGATGGCCAACGTGCCGGCTGCCAGCTTGAAGGCGCGCGAGTAACCGCCGTGGTCGGCACCGAACCCGAAAAAGCGCAGCCAAAGCAGGGCCAGCAGCCACCAGGCCACCCCGGCGAGGGTGGCGATCTGGAACAGCACCAGCGAGCCGGCCGAAGCCCACACCAGCAGCACCATCAGCAGCAGGTTCAGCACCAGCAGGATCGTGCGCGGCAGGCTGTCGTCGATGCCCGAGAGCTTGAGCCACTCCCACAGGCCGGTCAGGAAGACGATCGCGGCCAGCGCCGCCAACCACTGGCTAGGCAACAGCAGGATCGCGCAGATGGCGGCCGGCGCCATGATCAGGGCGGCGATGACTCGGGTCTGGGTCATGCGGAGGTGTTCTCGGGCCGGGCGGCGAGCTGGGCACTGGTCAGGCCGAAACGGCGTTCGCGCTGGGCATAGTCGTCCAACGCCTGTTGCAGCACGTTGGCATCGAATTCCGGCCACAACGTTTCGGTGAACCACAGCTCGGTGTAGGCCAGCTGCCAAAGCAGGAAGTTGCTGATCCGGGTGTCGCCACCGGTGCGTATGAACAGGTCAGGGGCAGGGTGTTCGGCAAGCGCGACGTGGCTGCCCAGCAGGGCCTCGTCGATCTGTTCCGGCGCCAGTCGCCCGGCGGCGACCTCGCGCGCCAGTGCACGGGCCGCCAGCGTGATGTCCTGGCGACCGCCGTAGCTGGCGGCGATGTTGAGCACCAACTGGTGGTTCTGATCGGTCATGCGCTCGGCCGCGGCCATGCGCTCGCCGATCGCCGGGGCGAAGCGGCTGCGATCGCCAATGAAGCGGACTTGCACGCCACGACGCTGCAGCTCATCGACTTCGCGGTCCAGGGCATGCAAAAACAATTTCATCAGCCCGTCGATTTCTTCCTGGGGACGACCCCAGTTTTCGCTGGAAAAAGCGAACAGCGTCAGCACGCCGATGCCTTTTTCCAGGCAGAAGTCGATCGTGCGATTGACCGCGCGCGCGCCGGCGCGATGGCCGATGACGCGCGGGCGGCGTCGGCGCTGGGCCCAGCGTCCGTTGCCATCCATGATGATGGCGATGTGGCGGGGCAGGGACATCGGTGGGGATTCCGGAGGCATGGCCGACGAGGGCATGCGTCAGACCGTCATCAGTTCCTGTTCCTTGCCCCTGACGACCTCATCGACATCCTTGATCGCCTTGTCGGTGAGCTTCTGGATATCGTCTTCGGTACGACGCACGTCGTCCTCGGTGACGGCCTTGTCCTTCAACAAGTCCTTGACCTGCTGGTTGGCGTCGCGACGGATGTTGCGGATGGCGACCTTGGAGTCTTCGCCTTCGCTGTGCACGACCTTGGACAGCTCCTTGCGGCGCTCTTCGGTCAGCGCGGGCAGGTTGAGGCGGATGGTCGTGCCGGCGGTGTTGGGGGTCAGGCCCAGGTCGGAGGCCAGGATGGCCTTCTCGACGGCGCTGACCATCTGCTTTTCCCACGGGCTGATGATCAGCGAACGGGCGTCGGACACGGACACGCTGGCGACCTGGCTCAGCGGCATCTCAGAACCGTAGTAGTTGACCTTCAGGTGCTCGACCAGCGCGCTCGAAGCGCGTCCGGTGCGGACCTTGACGAGCGTGTGGCGCAAGGCCTCGATGCTCTTGGCCATGCGGGTCTGTGCGTCTTGTTTGATCTCGTTGAGCATCGCCGGGCATCCTGGTGTTTCTGAATCGGCCGATTATATCGGAAGCGCGTGGCCCCGGCCGGCGGGGCACCCGGCCGGCCGTTCAGTCCCGACCGTGAACCAGGGTGCCGATGTGTTCGCCGCGCAGGATGCGCAGCAGCACGCCGGGCTGGCTCATGTCGAAGATGCGCAGCGGCAGGTCGCTGTCACGGGCGAGCGCGAAGGCGGCGGTGTCCATCACCTCCAGCCCGCGCGAGATCACCTGGTCGTAGCTCAAGGTGTCGAAGCGCACCGCGTCGGCGTGCTTCTTGGGGTCCTTGTCGTAGACACCATCGACCTTGGTGGCCTTGAGCAGCAGATCGGCACCAATCTCGATCGCGCGCAGCGCCGCGCCCGAGTCGGTGGTGAAGAAGGGATTGCCGGTGCCGGCCGCGAAGATCGCCAGGCGACCTTTCTCGAGATGGCGGATGGCGCGACGGCGAATGAAGTCCTCGCACACATCGTTGATCTTGATCGCGCTCATGACGCGCACCTTGGCGCCGAGCTTCTCCAGGGCATCCTGCATGGCCAGCGCATTGATGACCGTGGCAAGCATGCCCATCTGGTCGCCGGTGACCCGATCCATGCCGCCGGCGGCCAGGCCTGCGCCGCGGAAGATGTTGCCCCCGCCGATCACCAATGCCACTTCGGCGCCGGCGTGCTGGGCTTCGATCACCTCGTGAGCGAGCCGGTTGATGACCTTCGGGTCGATGCCGTAATCCTCTCCTCCCATCAACGCCTCCCCGGAAAGTTTCAGAAGGATGCGGCGATAGGCGAGCTCGGACATGGGGACCTCAGGGTGGAAGACGGGCAAACGCGGGCGATTCTATCCGGAAAGGACTGAATTCGGCGTCGTCGTTCACGACGCTGTAACACTTGCGTTAATGCCGCCCGGCTTGCCTCTTACTCGGATATCGCCGCGGCGTGCGGCGTGACGCGGTTGCGTCCGTGATGCTTGGAGCGGTACAGCACATCGTCGGCGGCCTTGAGCAGGCCGTCGACGTCGTCGAAGCTGCGACCTTCGCCCTGGGTCGCCAGGCCAGCGGAAAA
Organism: Stenotrophomonas sp.; assembly: GCA_036403795.1. Taxonomy (GTDB): domain Bacteria; phylum Pseudomonadota; class Gammaproteobacteria; order Xanthomonadales; family Xanthomonadaceae; genus Stenotrophomonas_A. The sequence continues at coordinate 1,707 of DASWQJ010000152.1, read as the reverse complement.
CGTGATGTGCAGCGGGCCGCTTTCCAGGTGCGCCATCGGTGCGCGCACCGTTTCGGCCAGCACGCGCTGGATTACCGCCAGCGCCGCTTCGGCGCCGGTGTTGGGCAGGATCACCAGGAATTCCTCACCGCCGAAGCGCGCCACGGTGTCGCTGTTGCGCAGCAAGCGTTGCAGGGACTGCGCAAAGTTGCGCAGCACCTCATCGCCCACCAGGTGGCCGTGCAAGTCATTGACGCGCTTGAAATCGTCCAGGTCGATGAAGGCCACCGACAGGGGCCAGTCGTGGCGCAGGGCGATGTCGAATTCGTGCGCCAAGGTAGGGCCGAGCTGGTGCCGGTTGTATACGCCGGTCAGCGCATCGCGGCTGGCCTGTTCGGCCAAGTGCCGGGCACGGTGTTCGGACTCGTCGGCCTGGCGGCGGGCATCGGCCAGCTCCTGCAATTCACGCAGGTTGCGCAGCGTGGCCAGCTCGCGGGCCTGGTCGAAAATGGACTCGATGGCTTCGGAATGGGCGATGCGCACGTCGAACAGCGCTCCCACCTCGGGCAGCATTTCGCCGATGCGTTCGAGGACCTTCTCGAAGCGCTCCCGGTCTAGTTGCAAAACGGCCTGGACGCGCGACTGCGCGTATTCGCGCGCCGCCAGCGGATCCTCGGCCAACCAGATGTCGGCCACGCAACCGGACAGCGCCACGCACGCCGCAAACGGCTCGGAGGGATTGGGTTCGCCCTCGCTGCGGGCGATGGCGCTGCACAGATACTCGGGCAAGTCCCAATGGCGGGCCAGCCAGGCGCCGATCTCGGCGTGGTCGCCGCCAAACTCGGCCCGCTCGGCCTGTGCCAACGCACTGGCGCCATCGGCCCCGGCGATCACCGGCGCGTAGCGTTCCGGCACGGCCTTGAGCAGGGCAAGCCGGCCGATGTCCTGCAACAGCCCGGACAGCATCAGTTCCTCAGGCTTGCGCAGGCCTCGCGCCTGGCCCAGCACGCGGCTGGCCAGCGAGCAGATCACGCTGCGCTTCCAAAGCTTCTGGTGGGCGTCACCGTCGCCGAACGTGCGTCGCAGCCCCTGCACCATGGAAAAGCCCAGGGCCAGGCTCAGCGTGGCATTGAGGCCCAGCATGGTCAGCGCCTGACCCAGGTTGTCGATGCGCCGCCGGCTGGCATACAGCGGCGAATTGGCGATACGCAGCATGCGTGCGCTCAATGCCATGTCCATCGCGATGACATCGGCCGTGGTCGCCATGTCGACCTCCGGATCCTGGGCCAATTCGATCACGCGCAGCGCGATCCCGGGCGGCGAGGGCAAGTTTCGGCAGTGGGCCAGGGTGGCCTCAAGTTCGGGGCGCATGCGTTAGGTTTTGCTGCTGTTAAGCCAAGAATACATGGACGTCACATTTTTGGGCGGTCCCGGGTCGTTATCGGCCGCCAGAGGAGAACGCGTAGGGGCGTGAGCTTTACCTCTGTCCCGGTGGTGCTGCCGGGCCCGGCCGACAGGCGACTTGACCGGGCGCCGGCTTGGCGCATATCGGGCGTCGGGCTTAAGGAACGCGCAAATAAGAGGGTCTTCTCCCTGTCCGGGGCGTTTGTGATCGCCGCTTGCGAGTTGGGTTTTTATTGGGGGCGCGGGTGGTTTGGGCGGTTGGTTTTAAGTACTTACGGTGCGGGCCCCGAGCTGCCGGGATGGTGGGTCGCGGTTCGAGCGGCC
>DASWQJ010000151.1:0-3455 GCA_036403795.1 Stenotrophomonas sp. | reverse complement strand
TCTCCAACGGCGGTGGCGTAGGGCGGTTGGCGGTGGACCAGCTCACCTTGCGCGGCGGCAGCCTGGCCGGCCTCTCCGACCAGACCTTGGCGCGATTGGAACAGGTGCTGCCGCCGGGCTGGTCGGGCGGCAATCCGGTCGACATCGTGGTCGATGCCGATGGCGAACGTTACGCGGTCGCCATCGAGGCGTTGCTGGCAGATGCGGAGAACGACGCGCTGCTGGTCATCAACGTCCCCACTGCCTTCACTTCATCGGCCGATGCGGCCAAGGCGCTGACCCGCACGCTCGGCCAGCGCGACCGCTACCAGCGCGAGAAGCCGGTATTCGCGGTGTGGCTGGGCAGCGACGAAGCGGCCACCGCCGCGCTCAATGCCGCGCGCGTGCCCACCTATGCCACCGAATCGGACGCGGTGCGCGGATTTACCCACCTGGTGCGCTATCGCGAGGCGCAGGCCGCGCTGATGGAGACGCCGCCGAGCCTGCCGGAGGACTTCGTCGTCGATGCCGCCGCCGCGCGCGCCATCGTCGCCCAGGCACTGGCCGAAGGCCGCCGCTGGCTCGATCCGGTGGCCACGGCGCGATTGCTCGACGCCTATGGCATTGCCTGCGTGGCACCACAGGTGGCCACCAACGCCTACGACGCGGCCGAGCTGGCGGAGAACCTGATTGCGGCCGGTGCCACGGTGACGGTGAAGATCGCCTCGGACGACATCGCCCACAAGTCCGACGTCGATGGCGTGCGCTTGAACCTGCCCCATGCGGCGGCGGTACGCGAGGCGGCTGCCGGCATCCTGAAACGTGCGCGGGAACAACGGCCTCACGCCCGCATCGATGGCGTGGTGGTACAGCCCACCGTGTTGCGCCCGAAGGCGCGCGAACTGATCGCCGGCATCGCCGATGACCCGACCTTCGGCCCCGTCATCGTGTTCGGCCGCGGTGGTACCGCGGTGGAAGTGATCAACGACCGCGAGCTGGCGTTGCCACCGCTCGACCTGCGCTTGGCCCACGAGCTGATCGGGCGCACCCGCGTTTCCCGCATCCTCAAGGCCTATCGCGACGTGCCGGCCGCCGACGAGCGCGCGGTCGCGCTGGTGCTGGTCAAGCTGGCGCAACTGGCTGCCGACCTGCCGGAGATCCTGGAGCTCGACATCAATCCGTTGCTGGCCGACCGCGACGGGGTGCTCGCGCTGGATGCGCGCGTGGCCATCGGCGCGCCGCGTCGCCTGCACAAGGGTCGCGGCCATCCGCGTTTCGCGATCTTCCCGTACCCCAAGGAGTGGGAACGCCAGATCACCCTGGGCGATGGCGCCGTCGCGCTGGTGCGTCCGGTGCGCCCGGAAGACGATGCGTTGTTCCGCGCGTTTTTCGCACGCGTCACCGACGAGGACCTGAGGCTGCGCTTCTTCCAGTCGGTCAAGCACTTCAGCCATGAATTCATCGCCCGCCTTACCCAGCTCGACTACGCCCGTTCCATCGCCCTGGTGGCGATCGACCCGCGGCGCGGCGAGATGCTGGGCGCGGTGCGGCTGCATGCCGATGCGGATTACGAGCGCGGCGAGTACGGCATCCTGATCCGCTCGGACCTGAAAGGGCACGGCATCGGCTGGCAGCTCATGCGGATCATGATCGAGTACGCCCATTGGCTGGGCTTGAAGACCGTCGAAGGGCAGGTGCTGCGCGAGAACCGCACCATGCTGGCGATGTGCGAAACGCTGGGGTTCCAGTTGCACCCGGACCCCGAAGACGCCTCACTGATGAATGTCAGTCTGCCCGTGGCGGCGATCGTGCCGGGCTGAGATCGGCACCGGCCGGGAGCGGTCCATCGGCGTGGTTTCCTTCACGCGCGGTGGGTCAGCATCCGCTTCTACGACAGCGGGAGCGGAACATGGGTACGGCGATGAAGTGGCGGTCGAAGGGTAGGGCGGCGCTACGGCCGGGCGTACTGTGCCTGGTCGCGGTCGGACTGGCGGCCTGCCAGGACCGCGCGCCGGCCGCTGCCGCGGACGGCACTGCCGCGACCCCCGCCACGGCCGCCGCAGGCGAGGCGGTCAACGCCGCGGCCGAGGCGGTCAAGGCGCCGGTGGCCGAGGCGGCCTCGGCCGTCTCCGAGGCAGTGCCGACCAACGCGGCTTCGCCGGCAGGCATCCAGGTGGGCCCGGCAGGTTTCCTGGACAGCCTCACCGGCCTGCAGCTGGGCAATCAGCCGGGCATGACCTGGCACCGCGACCTGCAACCGCATTACCTCACCGCCCAAGGCTGGACCGCGTTCGCGCCCGCCGGCCAGCCGGGCACCGCGCTGGCCGCGTTGCGCCTGGACGGCTCCAACGACATCACCGCCGCTGAATTGCGGATCGGCCGCAGCGACGATGCCAAGGTGGTCACCCACTGCACCGAGCCGCCGGAAGAGGCTGACGGCACGCCCGAGCCGGTCGAGCTCGATGGGGTCACCTTCCTGCACTACCACGCCGCCGACGCGGCGATGAGCCACTACCTGGAGGTCGACGGCTACCGTGGCCTGCGTGAGGGGCAGTGCGTGGCGATCGACCTGATCGTCAGCGGCACCCAGCCGGAGGTCTACGACCCGCCGCGGCAAGCCCCCTTCGCGGTGGCGAAGGCGCAGGCGCAACTTCGCCAGGCGTTGTCGGCGATCCGCTGGCTGCCCGTCCCGTAGTCCGCAAAACCCACCCGCCGAACGCGGTTTCGCGCAGATGCCGCAGACACGCCGGGGCTTGACAAAATAGCCCCACGCGCACGACAAGGCGTTCCGGCCGTACCCCACATTTGGTGTTGACGCTCCGGGCCGACCCCACTATCTTGGGTTTGTCGGTGTGCCGCGGCCTTGCGCCGCAGCATCAAGAGGGAAGCCGGTGAAGCCCCCGATGGGCCATTCCGGCGCTGCCCCGCAGCGGTATTTGGGAACAACGTCGTCAACGCACTGGGCCGTGGCCCGGGAAGCGGCGACCGAGGTGGCCGGCATCTGCCGACCGTACCCATCAGCCCGAAGACCTGCCGACAGCCGCGCGCATGCACAACGCGCGGTGCCGGCCGTGACATCTCCGGAAGGGAGGTGGCTGGTGAAGCGGACGCTGCCCGCAGGCCCCAAGCCTGTGTGCGTCGCAGTCTCCGCGACACCGCTCTCCCATCCTGCGATGCCGCGGCCACCCGTCGCCTGACCCCAGTCGACCGCGTGCCACATTCAAGGAGAAGAGCCCTCGTGACCTCGCCCGAAACGTCCGCCGCCGCCATCGAAAAAGACGCCGAGTTCCTGCTGACCCCGCCGCCGACCGCCACGGTCATGGGCGTGACCAAACGCAACGGCAGCATCGAACCGGTGGATCTGAACAAGATCGTGCGCGCCGTGCAGCGCAGCTGCGAAGGCCTGCACGCCGTGGACCCCATGCGCGTGGCCACCCGCACCATCTCCGGCCTGTACAACGGCGCCAGCACCCGCG
>DASWQJ010000150.1:0-19618 GCA_036403795.1 Stenotrophomonas sp. | reverse complement strand
TGCTTGCCGGGAATCAGCGGGTGCGAACAGCCGCGGGTCTGCGGCGCCACTTCCAGGAACACGGTTTGCGGTGGGCCTCCGAACCGCGTCTGCGGCGTCGGCGAACCGCTGAAGGCCAGGATATGCCCATCAGGACGGCGCAAGATCAGCGCCGGCGCGGCCGGTTCACCGGACAGCGTCCATTGAAAGCTGGCCGCATTGAACAGCACGCTGGCCGCGCGCGCCTGCTGGTTGCGCGCCTCGTCCTGGCAAGCCATCAGGGTCGAGGCGAGCGGCCCCACGCGCAGCGTGCTTCCCTGCAACGTGTAGCTGCTCGACATCGTGTTGCACAGCTGGCTCACCGCGATGCGACCTGGGGTGAAGTCCAGCTGCACCGGCTCGGCGCCGGTCACGAACAGCGCCGAGACGCGCTGGCCCTTGCCGTCGGTCGCGTCCTGCAAGCGCCAGTGATAGCGCGGCAGCTGGGCTGCGTCGGCGGGTACCGAAGCCGCGGCGGCGGTCGGGGTCGGGGCGTTCGGCATGGGCGTGCCGGCGATGACCTGGCCCTGGCAACCGGCCAACACCAGGCTGCAAAGCGCGAGGGAGAGCAGCGTCTTCATTCGCAGGCACCTGTGGGGAAAGGCGATGGCATAACCCGCGTCGTGTTCAGCGCCAATGACGAACCTGGCGCCGGCGCGCCGGGCGGCTCAGGCCGCCGGCAGCCATACCAGCAACGCGATGCCCAACACGATCCGGTAGACCGCAAACACCGTGAAGCGGTGGGTCTTGATGTAGCCCAGCAGCCACTTCACCACGGCAAACCCGGTCACCACCGCCGCGGTGAACGCGACCGCCACGTCCAGCCAGTTCTCGCCATGCAGCTCGCCGTGCCGGATCAACTCAAGGAAGGCATACCCACTGGCCGCGAACATCGTGGGGATGCCGACCAGGAAGACGAATTCGGCGGCGGCCGAGCGTCGGCTCAGCCCCAGCAACATCGCGATGAAGATCGCCGCGGCCGAGCGCGAAGTTCCGGGAAATACGCCGGCCACCACCTGCGCCAGGCCAACCGCGATGGCGACCTTCCAGGTGACCTCGTCCCGCTCCGGCAGGCGCGACGCCCAGCCTTCGGCCAGGATCATCCACACACCGCCGATCACCAGCGCCCAGGCCACCGGCGTGACGGTTTCAGGCAGTTCCCAGCCAGCCAGGCGCACCGGCAGGCCGACCAGCGCGGTGACCAGGAAGGCCACCAGCAGCTTGCCCACATAGTCGCGGTTGGCGGGCTCGCCCAAGTGGGTAGCCATGTACCAAAGCTTCTTGCGCAACACCAAGGTGGTGGCGAGGATCGCGCCGGCCTGGATCACGATGTTGAAGAAGTCCGATCGGCGGCCGAGCCAGTGCTCGGCGATCAGCAGGTGGCCGGTGCTGGAGACCGGCAGGAATTCGGTGAGACCCTCGAGGATCCCGAGCAGCAAGGCGGAAAACAGGTCGGACATCGGCAATCTGGGGCAGCGACGGGGCGCATGAGCATAGTGCATCCGGCGTAGCACCATAATGGTGCTTTGTCACAATCGCGCACCAAAAAGAGGCGATGCCCTCCCCGCTCCGGGGCGTGAGGTTCATGCAAATCAATGACTTGTGACGGTCGCAAGGTTGGCACGGGGATTGCTTCCTTACCGCCATCTCCGTCAACACGCCCTCGAGGTTGCTTCCGATGTCCCTGGAAAACGTTGAAAAGCTGATCAAGGACAACAAGGTCGAGTTCGTCGACCTGCGTTTCGTCGACATGCGAGGCGTGGAGCACCACGTCACCTTCCCGGTCAGCATCGTCGAGGCCTCGCTGTTCGAGGAAGGCAAGATGTTCGACGGCAGCTCGATCGCCGGCTGGAAGGGCATCAACGAGTCCGACATGGTCCTGCTGCCGGATGCCAGCACCGCGTACCTGGATCCGTTCTATGCCGATCCGACCGTCGTGCTGACCTGTGACATCCTGGATCCGGCCACCATGCAGAGCTACTCGCGCGATCCGCGCGGTATCGCCAAGCGTGCCGAGGCCTACCTCAAGTCCAGCGGCATCGCCGAACTGGCGTTCTTCGGCCCGGAGCCGGAATTCTTCATCTTCGATTCGGTCCGCTTCGGCAACGAGATGGGCCACACCTTCTTCAAGATCGACTCGGAAGAGGCCGCCTGGAACACCGGCGCCAAGTTCGAAGGCGGCAACAGTGGCTACCGTCCGGCAGTGAAGGGCGGCTATTTCCCCGTGCCGCCGACCGACCAGCTGCACGACCTGCGCGCCGAGATGGTCAAGACCCTGGAGCAGGTCGGCATCGAGACCGAGGTTCATCACCATGAGGTGGCGAACGCGGGCCAGTGCGAGATCGGCACCAAGTTCAACACGCTGGTGAGGAAGGCCGACGAGCTGCTCACCACCAAGTACATCATCAAGAACGTCGCGTTCCGCAACGGCAAGACCGCGACCTTCATGCCCAAGCCCATCGTGGGCGACAACGGCTCGGGCATGCACGTGCACCAGTCGCTGGCAAAGGACGGCAAGAACCTGTTCTCCGGCGACGGCTACGGCGGCCTGTCGCAGATGGCGCTGTGGTACATCGGCGGCATCTTCAAGCACGCCCGCGCGATCAATGCCTTCGCCAACTCCGGTACCAACAGCTACAAGCGCCTGGTGCCGGGCTTCGAAGCGCCGGTGATGCTCGCCTACTCGGCGCGCAATCGTTCGGCCTCCTGCCGCATTCCGTGGGTGTCCAACCCCAAGGCGCGTCGCATCGAAATGCGCTTCCCCGATCCGATCCAGTCCGGCTACCTGACCTTCACCGCGCTGATGATGGCCGGCCTGGACGGCATCAAGAACCAGATCGATCCGGGCGCGCCGAGCGACAAGGACCTGTACGACCTGCCGCCGGAAGAAGAGAAGCTGATTCCGCAGGTGTGCTCGAGCCTGGACCAGGCGCTGGAAGCACTGGACAAGGATCGCGAGTTCCTCAAGGCCGGCGGCGTGATGACCGACGACTTCATCGATGGCTACATCGCGCTGAAGATGCAGGAAGTCACCAAGTTCCGCGCTGCGACCCACCCGCTGGAATACCAGCTGTACTACGCCAACTGATCGACTGATCGACTGATGCGACAGCGCAACTGAGCAACAGGCGATGGCGAAGGGCCCCCTCCCACCTTCGCCATCGCCGCCTTCTTGCCTGGCTGGGGAGCCCGGCAGGCAGGGGACGTTGCAACGGGGAGGACTGGCATCACAGGGGCAAGAGAGACCGGATCGCGGTCGCGGGCCTTCGCCCTCTCCCACGATGGTGGCGCGCATGCCAATGGCATGTTCCCGCTGGGGGCCCGTCGCCGTTTCCGCGCAATGAAGGCAAGGGATGCTTCGGCATCCCGGTGAAAGCACGCGATGCCTGAGGCATCCGGGTGAACCGAACCGCCGGCCGGCCTTGCCCGGCCGGTTCCTTCCACCATCGGGGTATGCGCATGAAACTGATCACCGCCATCATCCGGCCGTTCAAGCTCGACGAGGTGCGCGAAGCACTCTCGCAAGCGGGCGTGTCGGGCATCACCGTGACCGAAGTCAAAGGCTTCGGCCGCCAGAAGGGCCACACCGAGCTGTATCGCGGTGCCGAGTACGTCGTCGATTTCCTGCCGAAGATCAAGATCGAGACCGTCGTGACCGACGAACGCCTGGATGCCGTGGTCGAGGCGATCCAGTCTGCCGCCGGCACCGGCAAGATCGGCGACGGCAAGATCTTCGTCACCCCCGTCGAACAGGTGGTGCGCATCCGCACCGGCGAAATCGGCGCTGACGCGCTCTAACCCTTCCGGAGGCCTCATGAAGACTCAGTTCGCCCAAGAAGCGCGACGCGCTCGGCCGCACCCGCTCGGCTGGAAGATGCGGTTCTATGCCGTTTGCATGACGATGGTGCTCAGCGCGTTGGCCGTCACCGCGTTCTCGGCGCCCGCGCATGCGCAGGATGCCGCCGCGCCGACCACGCAGACCGCGCCCGCGCCCACCGCAGAGGTGACGAGCGAACCGCTCGACGCCGCAGCCGCGATCATTGCCGCGCCCGCCACGCCCGAAGCTCCCCCGGCTGCCGAGCCGGTCCCCACCGTGGACAAGGGCGACGTCGCCTGGATGCTGACCTCCACGCTGCTGGTGCTGATGATGGTGGTGCCGGGCCTGGCGCTGTTCTACGGCGGCATGGTGCGCGCCAAGAACGTGCTGTCGGTGTTGATCCAGGTTTCGGTGGTGTTTTCGCTGATCAGCGTGTTGTGGGTGATCTACGGTTATAGCCTGGCGTTTTCCGGCGATGGCCCATGGATTGGCAACCTCGACAAGGCATTGCTCAAAGGCATCAAGGTCGACAGCCTCGCGGCCACGTTCACCGCCGGCGTCAGCATTCCCGAGTTCGTGTTCATCGCCTTCCAGTGCACGTTTGCCGGCATCACCGGCGCACTGATCGTCGGTGCTTTTGCCGAACGGGCCCGCTTTGCGGCCGTGCTGTTGTTCTCGGCGCTGTGGTTCACCTTCGCCTACCTGCCGATGGCGCACATGGTGTGGGCGGCCGGTGGCTACCTGTTCGAGAAGGGTGCACTGGATTTTGCCGGCGGCACGGTGGTGCACATCAACGCCGGTGTGGCCGGCCTGGTGGGTGCGTACTTCGTCGGCAAGCGCACCGGCTTCGGCCGCGAGGCGATCAAGCCGCACAACGTGACGCTGACCTTCGTCGGTGCTTCGCTGTTGTGGGTGGGCTGGTTCGGCTTCAACGCCGGCTCCAACCTGGAAGCCAACGGCGGCGCGGCGCTGGCCTTCCTCAACACGATGCTGGCCACGGCCGCCGCGGTGCTGGGCTGGTCGCTGACCGAGAAGATCATCAAGGGCAAGTCCTCGGCACTGGGCGTGGCCTCGGGCATGGTGGCCGGTCTGGTCGGCATCACCCCGGCGTGCGGCACCGTCGGCCCGTTCGGCGCGATCGCCATCGGCTTCATCGCCGGTGTGTTGTGCGTGTGGGGCGTGACCGGGCTCAAGCGCCTGTTGCGTGCAGACGACAGCCTGGACGTGTTCGGCGTGCATGGCCTGGGCGGCATCATCGGCGCGATCCTGACCGGTGTGTTCTCGGCCGAGTCGCTGGGCGGCCAGAAGGGTGGGGACTACAGCATCGGCAGCCAGGTCTGGATCCAGACCGAGGGCGTGCTGATCACCATCGTTTGGGTGGGCGTGGTGTCGGTGGTGTCCTTCCTGATCGCCAAGCTGGTGTTCGGGCTGCGCGTGACCGAAGAGGCCGAACGCGAGGGCCTGGATATCACGGCCCACGGCGAATCGGCTTACGAGTCCTGAGTGTGGCCACCGGCCTGCGTTCGCGCGGGCCGGTGGGGCAGCCGCAGGGCCGGCCGTGCCGGCGCACTGCCACGGTCGGCGCGGCTGGCCCATAGGGGCGGGACGGCCGCTTTTCCGTCGCTGGAGGTAAGCATGCAATCGAGCCCCGCTTTCCGGATTCCGCCGCCGGCGCGCCATGGCTTGCAATGCGAGCGGCATGCCGTTGCAATGGGCCATGGCCGCCCGCGATCGCCTTCTCTCCTATCGGTGCCTGCCGCTGTTGGCGGCGTTGCTGCTGTGCGCCTGCGCGCACGCACCGCGCAATCCAATGGCCGAGTGGGTGCCGTCTTCGAATTACAACGCGCGTCAACCGGTGCTGATCGTCCTGCACCACACCGAACAGCAATCCGTGCAGCAGAGCCTGGACACCTTGCGCACCCGCAACAGCGGGGGCCAGGTCAGTGCGCACTATCTCGTGGGCAAAGACGGCTCGCTGTACCAGCTGGTCCCCGATTCGCAACGCGCCTGGCATGCCGGTGCGGGCCGCTGGGGCACCATCGCCGACGTCAACTCCGCCTCGATCGGCATCGAGCTGGACAATGACGGGGTCTCCGCTTTTCCTCCCGCACAAATCGCCACGTTGCTGCGTTTGCTCGAGGACCTGTCCTCGCGGCTGCGCATCCCGCGCAAGGCGGTCATTGGCCATGCCGACCTGGCGCCGTCCCGCAAGGTCGATCCCAGTCGTTGGTTTCCCTGGGACCAGTTGGCGGCCGCCGGTTTCGGCGCCTGGCCCGACCCCGCCGATGGGCCCGCCCCCGCCGGTTTCGATGCCCGACTGGGCCTGCAGGCCCTGGGTTACCCCGCCGATGAGGCCGACCCGGGCGCGGCCGTGCGTGCGTTCCACCGCCACTACCGCGGCAGTGACACGCTGGGCGAGGTCCTGGATGACGAGGACGCCCGCATCCTTCATTCGCTGTTGCGCCAGCAACGCTGACCGCCTGGGTTCAGCCGGTCCGCACGCGCTTTGCACTACATTGGTGCAATGAGCGCCTTGCCCTTCTCGCCTGCCTTGGACACCTTGGCCACGCCCATCGCCTGGGCTGGCCCCGATGGCCGCCTGCTCGGCGTCAACGGGGCCTTCGCGCGCTGGCTGGGCATCAGTGCCCGCCGTCTGGTGGAGCAGCCCTTGGCTGCTCTGGAGATCGAAGGCGACGCGTTGGCCCGCTTCCTGGCCAACGACGAAGGCGATCTGTTGCGCCTGCATCGTCTGGCGCTGGGCGTGCCCGGCGAGCCCCCTCGTTTCGCCGAAGGGTGGCTGTCGCGCCTGGACGAGGGCGGCTGGCTGCTGGAAGCGCACCCGGTCGATGAGTTCCCGGCGCCCGACCCCACGCATGCCCTGCCCAGCGCGCTCAGTGCCGCCCTGAAGGGCCTCGCGCACGAACTACGTAATCCGCTCGCCGGACTCAAGGGTGCCGCGCAGTTGCTGGCGCGCCGGGCCACCCATCGCGACGAAGACGAGCGCGAGCTCATCGACCTGATCGGGCAGGAAATCGAGCGCCTCAACACCTTGCTCGAACGCTTGCTCACGCCCACCCCGGCGGGGCCACACGTGCCATTGAACATCCATGCCGTGCTCGAGCGCGTGTTGCGGCTGGCCGAGTCCGAGGCCGGATGGTCGGTGCGCCTGCAACGTGATTACGACCCCAGCATCCCCGAGATCCTGGGCGATGCCGATCGGCTGATGCAGGCGGTGTGGAACCTGGTGCGCAACGCCATCCAGGCCGGCGCCGGCACCGTGACCCTGCGCACGCGCGTGGAACACGGCCAGCGCATCCGCGATCACGTGCACGCCATGTCGCTGCGGCTGGAGATCGTCGATGACGGCGCCGGCGTGCCCGATGAACTGGCCGAGCACCTGTTCCTGCCGCTGGTGTCCGGGCGCGCCGAAGGCAGCGGCCTGGGCCTGGCACTGGCCCAGCAGGTCTCGCGCGAGCACCACGGCACACTGACCTATCGCTCGCGACCGGGCCACACCGTGTTCACCCTCTTGCTACCGCAGCCGAGCAGCGATGCCGGCAAGGAACCTGGTCATGTCTGATGCCCCCCACGCCCAGCGAATCTGGGTGGTCGACGACGACCGCGCGGTGCGCTTCGTCCTGTCCACCGCGTTGCGCGATGCCGGATACGCCGTCGATGGCTTCGACAGTGCCGGCGCGGCCCTGGCGGCGCTGCGCCAGCGCACGGCGCCGGATCTGTTGTTCACCGATGTCCGCATGCCCGGTGAAGATGGCCTGGTGCTGCTGGAGAAGCTCAAGGCCGCACACCCGCAGTTGCCGGTGATCGTGATGTCGGCCTACACCGACGTCGCCAGCACTGCCGGCGCCTTCCGCGGCGGTGCGCATGAATTCCTCTCCAAGCCCTTCGATCTGGACGACGCAGTCGCCTTGGCCGCGCGCGCGCTGCCCGACGAGGAACAGCCACCGGCGCCCGTCGTCGGTGCGGGCTCGCCTGGGCTGATCGGTGATACCGCGGCCATGCGTGCCCTGTTCCGCGCGATCGGACGCTTGGCGCAGGCGCCGCTTTCGGTGCTCATCAACGGAGAAACCGGCACCGGCAAGGAATTGGTCGCTCGCGCCTTGCACCAGGAGTCGCCGCGCGCGCGCTCGCCTTTCGTCGCACTCAATACCGCCGCCATTCCCGCCGAACTGCTGGAAAGCGAGTTGTTCGGCCACGAGGCAGGCGCCTTCACCGGGGCCACCAAACGCCACAACGGGCGCTTCGAACAGGCCAATGGCGGCACGCTGTTCCTCGATGAAATCGGCGACATGCCGCTGCCCCTGCAGACGCGCCTGCTGCGCGTGCTGGCCGAGAACGAATTCTTCCGGGTCGGCGGCCGCGAACTGATCCGCGTGGACGTGCGCGTGATCGCCGCCACCCACCAGGACCTCGAAGCGTTGGTCGACCAGGGCCGGTTCCGCGCCGACCTGTTGCACCGACTGGACGTCGTACGCCTGCAGTTGCCGCCCTTGCGCGAGCGCCGAGCGGACATCGGCCTGCTGGCCGACAATTTCCTCGCGATGACCGCGCGCAAGCTTGATACGCCGCCCAAGCGCCTGTCCGGCGCGGCACTGGACGTGCTGCGGTCGCACGACTGGCCGGGCAACGTGCGCGAACTTGAAAACGTGTGCTGGCGACTGGCGGCGCTCGCTGCCTCCGACGTGATCGATGCGCAGGACGTGCACGCCGCCCTGGCACGCGGCACGCGCCGCTCCGAGGCCGTTGGCGAGTCGGTGGTCGAAGGCGACGCCGAGTGGGATGCGCGATTGGCTGAGTGGGCGCGCCGTCGCCTGGCCGCCGGCGCCGAAGGCCTGCATGCCGAAGCCCGCGAGCGCTTCGACAAGGCCCTGCTGGAGGTCGCCCTGCAGTTCACCCAGGGCCGGCGTGCCGAGGCCGCGGCACGACTGGGCGTGGGTCGCAACACCGTCACCCGTAAACTGGGCCCGGGTCGCCGCCGTCGCTGATTGCCTGTTTCATGGGACATGCACGCCGGCGCGACTAGCGTGCCCCTGCGAAACGAAGGATGACGATGGCTGTGAACCCGCTCCGCTCCCTTGCGCTGACTGGCGTGGTGTGTGCTTTGGCCGCCTGCGGCAGCACACCCCCCAAGGCGCCGCTGCCGCCTTTGCCACCCGTGCCGGCCACCCCCAGTGTGGCCAAGGCCGAAGCCGCCCTGGCCTCGGCCTCCGGCAGCATCGTCAGTGGTCGCGTCGTGTTGCTGCCCGTGCCCCAAGGCGTGCGCATCACCGGCACCGTGGGTGGACTGCGTGCCGGCGGCAGCTTTGGCTTCCACGTGCATGAGCGCGGCGACTGCGGCGCCGTCGACGCCAGCAGTGCGGGCGGACATTTCAACCCCACTGCCGCGCCGCACGGGCGCAGCGGCGGCGGCCCGCATCACCTGGGCGACATGGACAACCTGATTGCCGATGGCGAGGGCGTGGTCCACATGGACTCTGTGCTGGGCGGTGTCAGCCTGGGCGGCGGCGCCGGCAACGATATTCTGGGCCGGGCGTTGATCGTGCATGCCGATCCCGATGACTATCGCAGCCAGCCCAGCGGCAATGCCGGCGCCCGCCTTGCCTGCGGCGTCATACGCGCCACCCGCTAACCCCGCCGGATCACCGGCCACCACAACGCCTGTTGGCGAGAGGAATCTTCATGCGCATCATCCCAACGACCTTGTTCATTGCCACCGCTTTGGCACTGGGCGCCTGCAAGCGCGAAGCCCCGGCACCGGAGGCCACCACCGAGGCACCGGCCGACCACGCCGGCCACGACGCGGCACCGCAAGCCCCGCCCGCCCCCGCGGCACCGGAAGCACCCAGTGCCCCGGCCGTGACCGCCACGACCGAACTGAAGCCGACGCAAGGCAACGAAGTCAAAGGCAACCTCACCTTCCGCAGCGTCGATGGCGGGCTGCGCGTGACCGGCCAGATCAGCGGCCTCAAGCCCAACAGCCAGCACGGCTTCCATATCCACGAAAAGGGCGACTGCAGTGCGCCGGACGGCAGCAGCGCCGGCGGCCACTTCAATCCGGCGCAGAGCGAGCACGGCAACGTGGCGGCCGATCCGCACCACGGTGGCGACATGCCCAACCTCACCGCCGATGCGCAGGGCAATGCCAGCGTGGACGGCCCGGTCTCCAGCAACGTGGATATCGGCAAGGGCGATGCGTTCGACATCACCGGACACGCGGTGATCGTCCATGCCGATCCGGACGACTACAAGACCCAGCCCACCGGCAATGCCGGCGGACGCCTGGCCTGCGGCGTCATCACCGTCGCCCAGCAGTAATCTGCCTGCCGGCGATGGCCGTGCCCCGGCCATCGTCGGGCGGACCACGCACTCGGTGCCGTGGCCCCCACACGGGTGGACTTCAGTAGTTCGGCCACAAACCCGGCGTGGCCAGTTCCACCAGATGCCCGTCGGGATCGCGGAAATACACGCTGTGTCCGCCCTGCGGCCATTCCATGCGGCCCTCGACTTCAACATCAAGCGCTTGCAGGCGCGCCTCCCAGGCCGACAACGCGTCGCTGGCGATGGCGAAAGCGAAATGGGTTCGACCGCTGCCGTCATGGCCGGGGATGCGGCCGCCGCGCAGCTCGACCACCTGGTCGGTGCCGCCACGCTGGAACAACAGCAACACTTGCGCGGGGGCGATCGCGTAGGCGACCAGCCGATCGTCGCCGTGCATCGCCTCCAGGCCCAGCACGCGTTCGTAGAAATCGCGCGCCGCGGACAGGTCGTCCACGTACAGCGCGGTTTCAAGCAGGCCGCGCAGCTGCGGCGCCGGCGGCAAGCGTGGTTTGTTCATCATCCCCTCCCGTCGGCAGCCAGATGGGAATCGCGGCCGCAGTGCGGCGCGAGGATCGGGTCAGGCGGCCAGCGCGGCCCGCGCGTCCTGGCCAGGGTGCACGTGCACGTAAAGTACCGGCACGCCGTGCGATTCAAGCACCGCGGCCATTTGCCGCTGCCGCGCCATGTACTGTTCGAACACCTGCTTCAGCCGTTCGCATTCGGTGCGGTCGTGGCCGTAGTGCTGGCACCAGCTAACCGGATCGAACAGCGCCATGCGCACTTCGCCGTCGGCGTAGCGCAACAACGGTTCCGGCGGTGCCGCCAGCCATTCTTCCGACTGTGGTGCGAGCAATGCGGTTTCCAGCAATGGCCACAGCGCCGCCAAACCCTGGTTGTCGTACTGCATCGACGTCATGGCGGTCAGGTCATGCAAGGTGAGGTAGCGGGCGTGCTCGATCTGCGCGCCAAACGCCTCCTGTGCCAGCAACGCGGTATCCGCGCCGGCCATGCCTTCGGCCAACAGGCTCTGTTCCAACGCCGCGGCCACTTCGGCCACCACGTCCGCATCGCCGGCCAGTTGGAATGGCACCACGCGCAGGCTGCCACCGGACAGCACCGCATCGGCCTGGAACGGTAGCGGTACGTCGCCCTGTGCATCGGCGCCAAACGCCAATACGCGAGGTCCTTGCTCCCGGCCCGGTGCGCGCGCACTGAGTTCGTCCAGTCGCCGATGCAGCGGCCAGCCTGGACGCAACGCTTCGGCAGGATCGAAATGCGCAGCAGCCACGCTCAACTCCAACTCGCGCACGCGCGGCGCCCACTGCGCGAGGTCGCGGCCCACGCGTTCTGCCAAGGCGCCGGCCTGATCGGGCGACAGCGCCGCGCGTTGCGGCAGGGTGCCGCCGGCCAGTTCCAGTGCCAGTACACCAAGGGCGGTCATGCCGGGTTCGGGTTTGCTCATAGGAATCGCGGTTGGCCCGTCACGGGGCGGCGGCTACACTGCATCCATTATGCCTGTCGGTCCTGTGCAGGCCATGTCCCCGAGCCCCCCACATGCAAGGTCCATCGATGCCTGCCGCCCGCCCTGTCGCCATCCTTGGCGGTGTTCGAATTCCTTTCTGCCGCCAGAACACCGCTTATTCGGATGTCGGCAATCTCGGCATGTCGGTGCGCACGCTCGGGGCCCTCGTCGAACGCTTCGGCCTGCACGGCCAACAGCTCGGCGAAGTGGCGATGGGTGCGGTGATCAAACATTCCAGTGACTGGAACCTGGCGCGCGAAGCGGCGCTGTCTTCGGGCCTGTCGCCGCTCACGCCGGGCATCACCCTGCAACGTGCCTGCGGCACCTCCCTCGATACGATCGTCCACATTGGCAACAAGATCGCCTTGGGCCAGATCGATTCCGGCATCGGCGGCGGCTCCGACACGACCTCGGATGTGCCGATCGTCTACGGGAAAAAACTGCGTGCGCGGCTGCTGGCCGCCAATCGCGCCAAAACCACCGGCGACAAGATCAAGGCGATGCTCCACGGGTTCCGCTTCAGCGAATTGAAGCCCGAGTTTCCCGGCGTGGCCGAGCCGCGCACCGGCAAGAGCATGGGCGACCACTGCGAAGACATGGCCAAGGAATGGAACATCGCGCGCGACTCGCAAGACGAGTGGGCGGTGTCCTCGCACAAGAAGCTGGCTGCGGCCTACGAGCGCGGCTTTTTCGATGACCTGATCGCGCCGTTCCGCGGCGTCACCCGCGACAACATCCTGCGTGCGGACACCTCGCTGGAGAAGCTGGCCACCCTCAAGCCGGCCTTCGACCGGATCTCCGGACGCGGCACGCTGACGGCGGCCAATTCCACGCCGCTGACCGATGGCGCTGCGGCCGTGCTGCTGGCCAGCGACGAATGGGCGGCCGCGCACGGCCACGAGCCGCTGGCATATCTGCGCGACGCGCAGGTGGCCGCGGTGGACTTCGTGCATGGCGAGGGCCTGCTGATGGCGCCGACCATCGCCGTGCCCGAGATGCTCAAGCGCCACGGCCTGACCTTGCAGGATTTCGACATCTACGAGATCCATGAAGCCTTTGCCGCGCAGGTGTTGTGCACCCTGCGTGCGTGGGAGAGCGAGGATTACTGTCGCAACCGCCTGGGCCTGGAAAGCCCGATGGGGCGCATCGATCCGGCCAAGATCAACCCGCTCGGCTCCTCGCTGGCCACCGGCCATCCGTTTGCCGCCACCGGGGCGCGCATCGTCGCCACCGTGGCCAAGGAGCTGAAAGAGCGCGGTGGCGGCCGCGCCCTGGTATCGATCTGCACCGCTGGCGGCATGGGCGTGGTGGCGATCATCGAGCGGTAACCCGACCGTGCCACGAGCACCCTCGGAGCTCGTGGCTTATTCGCGCAGCCGCGGCACGCCATGCTCGTCGCGGTCTTCGCCCACGGCCTGATCGTGAATCTGGGCCCGCAGGTCGCGACGGCCTGCCAGCTCCAGCGGCGCCTCGCCGCGCAGGTGGCGCAACGCATTGAGATAGCACTGCTGGGCCAGCGCGGTGTCGCCTTGCGCGGCTAAACCATTCCCCAGTTCTTCCCAGGCCGGCGCACCGGCACCCTGGGCGATTGCCCGATGCAGGAACTCTTCGGCCTGCGGCCACTGCTGCTGGTGCCGGGCAAGCCGTGCCAGCGTCAACAACAGGGCAGGGCTGGCGGAATGACCCGGCAACCAGCGCTGCGCGCTCGCGCGGCGCGAGTCGTATTTCTCCAGCGGCAGCTCGCCGTAGAGGCCCGCCAAGGATTCATCCCAGCGCGTATCCAGGGCATGCTCCAGGCTGCGCAGCGCTGCGTCGTCCCAGCGCAGGGCCGCCGCGCGGTGCGCATAGGCGGCAACCACGGGCGGCTCGGTGCGCAATGCCTTGGGCAGCACTTCCCAGCGTTCGGCCAGCGCGTTGGCATCGCCGGCCTGCTGGAGCGACAAGGTCGCCAGCCGCGTTTCCAACTCGCCATACGCAGTGGCGGGCAGTACCTGTTGCTGGCGCAGCGCCCCCAGTTGTCCATAGGCCTCGCTGGCGCGGCCGATCAAGGCCAGTGCCTCGGTACGCAGCAACAGGCCACGCGGTGGCAGGGGTTGCACGGCGGTGGCGTCGAGTGCATTGATGGCGTCGACGGGGCGACCCTGCGCAAGCAGGCGCTCGGCCTGCAGCAGGGCAAAGGCGACCGGGTCGCGCGCAGCCAGCTGCTGGGCCAGCGCCTGTGCCTGAGTTTCATCGCCGCGTGCATCGGCGGCCCGTATGGCATGTGCCAGTGCGACCCCGGCTACTTCATCGTCATCGGCCGCGGCGACCAACGACTTGCCGGCCCTGTTCCAGTGGCCCAATGAATAATCCCGCAGCCCTTCCAGCAAACGCGCGCGTCCTTTCCTGCGGCGGTAGCGGCCCCAGACGCGGAATGGCAGCGTGATCACCGTCCACAGCAACCACAACACCAGCATCAAAATGACCAGGGCCAGGAAAGCCTGCGGCAACGGCGCGACATAGTCGTAGCCACCGCTACGCAACGCGACCTCCCCCAAGTCATAGCTGCGTTGATGCGCGAGCCATTGCGCGCCCAGTACGCCCAGCGCCACCGCCACCAGCAGGATCAATAGGCTACGCATCGGCTTCATGGTGTTTGTCTCCCTTCGCGCATGGACTGCAGTTGGCGCAGGGTCGTGCCCAGTTCGGGAACGACCGGACGCAGCGGCGACTTGCCGAGCCGGGCCAGCACCTGGCGACGCTCGCGCAACGCCGGCGAGTCTGGCCACAAGCGGGTCATCCAGGTGTCGACGCGGCGCAAGGCTTGTGCGAAGCCGGCCGCGTCGCCTCGCTCGAGTGCCACGCGGGCCAGGCTGATTTCGATCTGCAGGGCGTCTTCGGCCGCTCGGCGTTCCGAGACGGCGACCACCGTGCCGTTGGAAGGGCGGATCTGCACCAACGGGGCCAAGGCCCGTTGCCACCAGGGGCGCGCGGCGTCCTGGTCGGCCAGGGTGGTCGGCAGTGCCTTCAGGCCTGTCGCGAATTCGTCGACTGCCTTGCTCAGCGCTTGCTGGGGGCCGCCTCCCAGCGCATCCAGGGCGTTGCGTTCCTGCGCCAAGGCCTGCCCCAGGTTGAGGTACAGCGGATCGTCGATGCCGCGCAGCGCGGCAGCGGCCAGCGCATAGGCGCGGCGTGCGCCGTCCAGGTCGCCTGCAATGGCCAGCCGTTGCTGGCCCTGGCCCAGCAGCAATTCCACCTCGTCCAGGCGTAGTGCCTGTGCGCCGTGTCGGCTGGGGTCTGCCAAGCGTTCAACGGTCTGCTCCAGCAGGGCGCCACGCTGGCTGAGGCCCAATACCTCGTCACGCAGGACACGATTGGTCGCGGCAGCGTCCTGCAGGCGCTGGTTGGCCGCGCGCTGGTCGCGGCGCAGCGATTCGACGTTCTGCTCCAGGGCGCCCCAACGCTGCGCCTGCGCGGAGGCTTCTTCCACGCGTGCCGCTTCGCGGTCCTGCCAAGCGCGCCATCCCAGCACCGCCGCAGCCGCCAGCGCGATCAACGCGACCAGCAGGACGACCCAGCGCCAGGGCAGGCGTCGAGAGGGGGTAAGGGTTTCGGTCATGGGGACTTCCTTGACGTAAGCACGGTCCGGCTGCATTGCGCATCACAGCATGGCGTGCCTCGGCGCGTGCCGGCAAGAGCAGGACGGCGATCCAGTTCAGTCGAGTGGAGAAGACGTTATTGCCGCAGCCACCAGCTGGGCGGGCAGGGGGCCTTGGGCACATCGCACCTGGGCGAAGCCCGCCTCGCGCGCCAGTTCCGCCAAGCGCTGGCTGGCCGCCACCACCGGCTGGGCGCGCCAGCGCGCGGCAACGCCAGGCGGCAACTGCGGCATCACCCGTTGCAGTGCCTCAGCGCTGCTCAGCAACAACACGGTGGGCGAGGCCAGCGCCTGCAATCGCTGCAGCAGGGCCTGGGCCAGCGTGATCGGCACGCGCGAGTAAACGTTGGCCCGGATCACTTGCCTGCCACCGCGTTCCAGTTCGGCCGCCAACAGGCCGCGACCACCCGGCGCGGTGACCAGGCCAATCGGGCCGTCGCCGGACAGCGCCGGCATGGCCAACAGTCCTTCGCTGTCCATGCGCGGTGGCCAGGCGACGCCGGGCACGCCAGCCGCCCGCAAGGCACGGGCGGTCCCTTCGCCGACCGCCAGCCAGCGGCCCTGTGCCGGCGGCCGCAATGGCATCAACGAGGCCGCCGCCCGCGCGGCGGCCGGACTGGTGAACACCACCACCGGTGCCGCCAGCGCCCGGGCCAGCGCCTGGCCGCTGGCCTCGTCGTCATTGGGCTGCAGGCGCCACGGCGACACGGCCAGCAGACGCAAGCCGTGCCGGGCGGCAGCGCGTCGCAAAGCGGCATGGCCGTCGACCGGACGCATCGAGATCAGCGTGGGCGTTGCGTTTGCGGGGTCGGACATTCGGGCATTATGCGAGCCCCCAGCTGTACCGGTAGTCCCGATGATTGCTTCCGCACCCGTGCCGACCACCGCCGACCTTCAGGCATTGCAGGGTCATCTGGCCGGCATGCCGCCGGTGGCTGCCATGGGCATCGCGGTGGATCGCTTCACGGCGGGCACGCTGTTCCTGCACGCCCCGCTGGAGGCCAACGTCAACGACAAGCGCAACGCCTTTGGCGGCAGCCTGGCCTCGCTGATGACCCTGGCCGGCTGGGGCTGGGTCAACCTGCAGCTGGGAATGGCCGGGCAAACCGCCGACATCTATGTGGCCGACAGCCAGTTGCGCTACCTGGTTCCGGTCTACGAGACCCTGTGCGCCGAGGCCGCGCCGGCGCCCGGCCAGGACTGGGCCGCTTTCCTGGCCACGCTGCGCCAGCGCGGCAAGGCCCGGTTGTCCATGGCGGCCTGCGTCCGCCTGGCTTCCGGCGAGATCGCCGCGACCTTTGCCGGGCGTTTCGTGGCGATCGCGAAACGGTAGGATGGCGGTCCGTTCCAAGGGGGAGGCAGGAATGCGCAAGGGAATCCAGCTGGCCGCGGCGCTGCTGTTGTTGTTGACCGCAGGCGCCGCCATGGCGACCAGCCGTTCGCAGGCCAGGGCATTGACCGATACACAAGCGTTGTATGCCGCCGCCGTGCGGTGGAACGATTTCGACGGGGCCGGGGAGATGGTCGATCCGGCGTACCGGCTGGCCCATCCCCAGACCGACCTGGAGCGCGCGCGCTACGAGCAGGTCCAGATCTCGGGCTACCGTGAGTTGCGGGCCAATTCTTCGGTCGAAGGCGAGGTGGAGCGCGAGGTCGAATTTCGCGTGGTCAACCGGAATACCCAGGCCGAGCGGATCGTGCGTGCGCGCGAGACCTGGCACTGGGATCCGGAGGCCAAGCACTGGTGGCTGGCGAGCGGGCTGCCGGACCTGTGGAAGGGCGAATGAGCCATCGCCGCCCGGTAATTGCCGCAATCGCCGGCCCGTGGGCCTGTGCGACAATCCCCGCCCGCTAGACGAGCCCGTGATCCCGTGAATTTTGAAGAACTGTCGGCCTTCGCCGGCCGCAATCCCATGCTGTCGCTGGCCCTGGCGGGCCTGACCATCGCCATCATCGTGACCGAGGTCGCCCGGCTGTTCCGCGGCTACAAGGCGCTGAAGCCGGCTGAGCTGACCCGCTTGATGAACAGCGAAAACGCCATCGTGGTCGATCTGTCGGCCAGCGCCGATTTCGAAAAAGGCCACATCGCCGGCAGCCGCAATGCCCAGGCCGCCCAGTTCGGTCCGGAGCACAAATGGGTGTCGGCCGCCAAGCAGGCGCCGGTCGTGCTGGTGTGTCGCAACGGCAATGCCTCGGCGACGGCTGCCAAGCAGTTGAAGAAAGCCGGCTTCGAGCAGGTGTATTGGCTTGAGGGCGGCATTCCGGCCTGGCAGCAGGCCGATCTGCCCCTGGTCAAGGGCCGCGCCTGACCCCATTCCTGCCTGTGCACCTCCGGGTGCCCCCCGCGACAGGCATGTGATAATCCCGACCCATCACCGAATCGAATAGTTCTGGAGCAAGAGATGTCCGACGAAATCACCAACGGCGCCGTCGCGCCTGCCGAAGCTGCTGCCGGCCCCGCCTTCACCATCGAGAAGATCTACGTCAAGGACGTTTCTTTCGAGTCGCCCAATGCCCCGGCCGTGTTCAACGAAGGCGTGCAGCCCGAGCTGCAGCTCAACCTGAACCAGCGCGTGCAGCGCCTGAACGAAAATGCGTTCGAGGTCGTGCTGGCCGTGACGCTGACCTGCACCGCCGGTGGCAAGACCGCCTATGTGGTCGAAGTGCAGCAAGGCGGCGTGTTTGGCCTGGTCGGCCTGGAGCCGCAGGCCATCGACGTGCTGCTCGGCACCCAGTGCCCGAACATCCTGTTCCCGTACGTGCGCACCCTGGTGAGCGACCTGATCCAGGCCGGCGGCTTCCCGCCGTTCTACCTGCAGCCGATCAACTTCGAAGCGCTGTACGGCGAAACGCTGCGCCAGCGTGCACAGCAGGGCGAGGCCGGTTCGCTGGCCGATTCCGAGCCGGTCGGCAACGCCTGAGCGCCATTGCGGGTTGATCCACGAATGAGCGAAGCCAAGCGCAAGATCGCTGTTCTCGGTGCCGGTTCATGGGGCACTGCGCTGGCCGCGCTCGTCGCACGGCACGGTCACCCGACCGTGCTGTGGGGCCGCGATGCGGCCATCGTCGAGGCCATCGACCAACGCCACGAGAATCCGCGCTATCTGCCGGGCATCGCATTGCCGGACAGCCTGCGCGCGACTACCGACCTGGCCGAAGCCGTCCAAGGCGCCGGTTGGATCCTGGTCGTGGTGCCCTCGCACGCCTTCACCGAAACGGTGAAGCTGCTGGGGCCGCTGCGCCCGGCCGGTGCGGGCGTGGCCTGGGCCACGAAGGGTTTCGAGCCGGGGTCCGGCCGTTTCCTGCACGAGGTCGCGGGCGAGGTATTGGGGGCAGACGTGCCGCTGGCCGTGGTCACCGGTCCGTCGTTCGCCAAGGAAGTGACGCTTGGCCTGCCGACCGCGATCACGGTGCACGGCGACGATGCGCCTTTCGCGCAGCAGGTGGCTGACGCGATGCACGGTCCGACATTCCGCGCCTATACCGGCGATGACATGGTCGGTGCCGAACTCGGCGGTGCAATGAAGAACGTGCTCGCCGTGGCCACCGGGGTGGCCGATGGCATGCAGTTGGGTCTCAACGCGCGCGCTGGATTGATCACACGGGGTCTCAACGAGATGCTGCGCCTGGCGGCGGTGATCGGCGCGCGTCCGGAAACGCTGATGGGATTGGCGGGGCTGGGCGATCTGGTGCTCACTTGCACTGGCGATCTGTCACGCAATCGGCGGCTGGGCCTGGCGCTGGGTCGTGGCCAGACGTTGCAGGATGCGGTGCGCGAGATCGGCCAGGTGGTCGAGTCGGTGCAGACCGCCGACGAGGTGATGCGGCAGGCGGAGCATCACGGCATCGAGTTGCCCATTTCCAATGCGGTGCGCGCGGTATTGCACGGGGAAATCACGCCGGAGGCGGGCTTGCGTGGGTTGCTGGCTCGCGAGCAGAAGCCTGAGTATCCGGATACTTTGTTTCGATAGCCTTCGGCCTTGTGCTGGAGTGTGCGACGCCCGGTCTTTGGATTGGGCGTTTTTTTTTTGGCTTTTTGGCCTTCGTGCGGGCGGCGGGTGCCGCGGCATGCGCTTTGGGGTTTTTCGCCCTCTGGGCTGTTACTGGGCGCCGGCGATCGCGGCTTGCGAGTTGGGTTTTTTGTTGTGGCGCGGGTGGTTTGGGCGGTTGGTTTTAAGTACTTACGGTGCGGGCCCCGACCTGCCGGGATGGTGGGTCGCGGTTCGAGCGGCCATCCATGGCCGCACTCACCGCACGTGGGCCATCCATGGCCCACTGACCCACCACC
>DASWQJ010000149.1:0-12400 GCA_036403795.1 Stenotrophomonas sp. | reverse complement strand
GAGAGGACAACCGCCAACACCTGCAGCCAAGACAAATCGAGTCGCTGATCTACAACGTGGACAGCAGCTATTGCAGAGACCCAGCCGAACCACTTGAAGACCTCAGCGGGGAAGGTCTCCGCGAACTTTTCCATGCGTTTCTGCCAGCGCAGGTAGTTGGCTACGTCTTCTGGCTTATAGCGGTATTCCATCGCCACCTCCTTTCGCAGGTACCGAGCGTAGCGCAATCCCGCAGTTCCGTGACCCACCCCCGATCCCCGGGCCATTTAAAAAAAAGATAGAGAATTCGACTGACCCACCCCCGATTCCCCGGCTATTTGAAGATAGAGAATTCGACCTTCTGACCCACCCCCGATTCCCGGGCCATTTGAAGATAGAGAATTCGACCTTCTATGGCACCTGTGAATTCGCTTGGGACCCGTGTTCTCGGGCGAATTCCTCAGGGGTTTCCCATGCCAGTGCACTGTGGGGACGCTCCTCGTTATAGAAGCGCCGCCACCGTTCGATTTTGCTTCGCGCGCCGGCCAGTGACAAGAACCAATGCTCGTCCAGGCATTCCTGCCGAAGTATGCAAGAGCTTGGCGGCTATATAGCGTCCAACTTCATCACTGGATAGGCGCGCTGGGCGCCCCCTCCTTCGAAGCTAGAGAAGAGAACATGGTCACCTTGCTTAAGTGGCTCGGGGCCATAGCAACTATCGATGTGAAAAAAAACGTCGTCCGCTTCAGTGCGTATGAATCCCCACTTCCCAAATTCAATTCGCTTTACCACCCCGAATCGGCGTGATGAAGAGTTGTAGTAGAGATTTCCGCAGGATTCAACCAGTTGGTCAGCAGTCGGCCGGGCAGCCGGCGCTTTCTCCATGCATGCCAGAGACAACGACAAGACTTCCTTCGACAGATGCGCGAATTGCGGGTTGCGCGACAAGAAGGGGGGTGGAACCGGCTTATCAGCGGCAAGAATATTGCGCACAGCTCGTAGGCCGGTCCCGAAAGGAGTGGCACCCGTCATGAGGTGGTACATCATCGCGCCGACCGACCAAATATCCACAGCTTGCGTCACATCCTTCGGCGTATCGATTGCTTCGGGAGCCATGTACGGCAACGCGCCAACTGCTGTCTGTGACATGGAGAGACTTGCTTCGCCGCCCGCTACAGCTTCTTCAATTTCATCCTGCGCAAGTTTTGCTATGCCGAAGTCAGTCACCTTCACCTCGTCGAGGCAGTAACCGCCAGAAACCATTACGTTTGAAGGCTTCAGGTCTCGATGAATGACTCCTGCGTGATGTGCAGCGGCAACGCCTTTTGCAAGGTGGTGGAAGATGCGTGCTGCGAGGTACGGGTCCAAGAAGTTGGCTCTACGAAGAAGAGCCTTCGACAAATCCTGCCCCACGACTAGCTCCTCGATTAGGAACCTGTCATCACCCTCTCTGACATAGTCCAACGTCTTTGCGACGTTCGGATGGTTCACCTTCGCAGCGACGATGGCACTTCGCCGAAAGCGCTTCATCGACGATCTGTTCTTCGGCGTTTTTAGCGCTATATTTCGCTCAGTTAGACGGTCGTACGCCTCGTAAACGTACTGCATTCCACCTTCATCAATGTATTGCAGAATTTGGTAGCGCCCGCCGATCAATTGACCTTCATTTAGTGAGCCGGTCACAGCACAACCTCCGGTGATGACAGGTCAAAGGTGATATAGCGGCGACGCGCAGCATGCTCTGGGGCGCCAAGCGCAATCACACAAGAACCGGGCAACAACTGGTTAGCACGAGCAAGCTGATTGTTGATATAAACGCTTCCGTCGACGGCCTGTACCACGAAGTCCAACCCGTCATAATAGATACGCAATCCTCCCATGCCGGGCAAATTTGCTGAGACCGTGCGGTTACTGGAATTGAGGTATGACGGCTGCCCCTGATAAACGAGCAAGCCTTGGTGCCGATTCACCAAGAGGTATCGTGAAAGCAGATTCTTGACTGTTTCCATTGAGGGCCGGTCTGCGGCGTGGGGAGCCAAACAACTGGCAATAGCATTTCCTATATCAGGGGCAAGCCCACCCGCAATTCCCTGCATGTAACTTGGCGATACAGGAGTCGGCGGAGCAGCTAGAAGTTCGGGCGGCAAATCGCGAGACGAGAGATATAGGGCGGTAGCTCCGAAGGCATAAACGTCAATCGCCGGAGTGAACGTCACCGCATCACGAAACAGCTCTGGCGCAGCGAATCCACGTGTACCAACGAAGCCCATCGTCGACGCGTCAGGACCCTCGTCACGCGCCAACCCGAAGTCGAATATTTTGATGACCCCTTCGTGGTCAACCTTCATATTGTTGGGTTTTATATCTCGGTGAATCACATTCGCCCTGTGTATGTCGCAGATGCCTGTCGCGACTTGCCAGAGCTGCTTGTATAGTTGCTCGGTCCCGGCGGCCTGCGTCACCGGATTGAAGAGGTCATTGCCCTCTACAAACTCTTGGACAATCGCAATGGCTCCATCTTCCAGTTTTAATAGGTCATAGACCTGCACCACGTGCTTAGAACGCAACTTGAGGAGCGCTCGAACTTCGTCGAGGATTCGGCGCTGCTCTACACCGCCTTGGATAACCTTGACAGCGACTCGGCGGTCCAAAATTTCGTCTTGGCATGGATAGACCACACCCATACCGCCGTTAAGCGGATCCCCAACAAGCGCATATCTCCCCCCAAACTGCATTGTCAGTCATCCTTTCCTGAAAATTGAAGTTGGACTTGAGGCGCCTTGCCCACGGGTGAGTCCGCCTTCTTTCGGCTCTTTCTCTTACGCTTCTTAGGCTCAATCTCCTGCGCGAGCGCGGACTTGGCCAATTCCGTCCGGTTGGGGGCAACCCCTTCATCAGAACTAACAATGTTGGCATGAGCATGGGAGTCCGGAGAGAACCCGCGGCCCTGCGATTGTTCTGCGACTGACCCAAGTTCAGAAGCAACGATGCGAATCTCTCCGAAGGAGTCCCAAACTTCGATGCACTGGGGCGACAATGGGTGGTTGTTGAGCTCCGGAAAGAACGGAATGGCGAGCGCGCTTGCGTTGTCCGGGCCGCCCGCCCACCGAGCAAGTTCTGTGACACGCCTTACGCAGGTTCCCGCGTCGTTCGAATTGCGAACGACTAGGGCGAACACACCGCCAGTACGCTCTAGAAAGTGAACGCCGTCAGTCGTGAGAAGCGCGACGTCCTCAGGCCCAGCGTCGGCCTGTTCGACAAGAATTTCCAGCGGGTCACCGATGCCAACAAACTGCAAAAGCTTGGATTGCTCAAGTGCGATATCAGTGTGTTTACCTAGTTGGCCCGCGATAGTGTCGTCTCTAGAGAGTTGAGTCAGCGACGAATCGGAGGCTTGATAGAGGCGACTGTCTCCAACACTCGCCCAACAAGGCGGCTGTCCTTCGACGAGCAAGAGGGCAACAAGCGTAGTGCCACCACTTAGGTTGGATCGCGCGTGGACTAACGTGTTGGCGTCCCGCACAGCCTGCTCTAGACAGACTTCCGGCCGCTCCCCGTCCTGAACGTAACGAAGCGCGCTAGAGAAAAGTTCTGCCAAGGCATTGGAGGCCCACCACCCCCCCTCCTTCATCCCCCCAATACCATCCGCAATCGCCGCAATGGCAAAGGTGCGGCCTGCCCGGGTTCTTCCTCGCGCTACGGCTGCCCTGTCTTGGTTCTCGCCCCGAACAAGACCGATGTCAGTTGCCAGTGCGGCAGCTAACGGCAGCACCCTCCGTACGCCAATGGCCGGAGAGAGTCGCATGAGCCAATCTGCGAGCTGGCGCTGAATCGTTGGTGCTGTGTCCGTCATGTTCGGCATCGTTGCGGTGCAATCTTCATCATAGGGGAAATAGCTGTACGACCTAGCTCGGCAATAGAGCCGCGCAATGTCCACAACGTATACCTGCTGAGACACCCGGCCCTCCAGACAGGGCCGTCTGAAACAAGGGCTGCTTGGCTAGTAGGCCTTGGGACGGTGCCGGTACCAACGTCGGGTTGGCAACTGACTGTCTCAGCACCTTAGCGGCCTCGGTAGCCGCACTAGTGGTTACATCAAGCAGCATGCATTGAATCGGCTCGTCGGAGCAACGAGCTGTGAGCCTGCGTGCGTCACACCCGACGCTTGATTGGGACGCTAGCGGAACTGATTAACGCTAAACGTGCAGCTCTGCGCCGAAAAGGATTTCGGTGACGCGCTTAGCTCCAAGCTGCACTTCAGCTGTGAATTTTGGGACTCTTTCGTAGAGCCGGGACGAAATCCGCTGGCCATCCTCGACCTCTTGAAGACAGATGTCGACTGAGCACTGACTGGTTTTGTCATTAGGAATACGAGTGGCATAAAGCAAGCCAACTGCCTCCAGCACTTGTTTTAAGGAGGAGTTTCGGATCAGGGACACTAGCGTCCTCCGCTCAGGTGCTGGCTTCGCATCCACGTCTTCAACGTCAATCACCTGCAAAAGCCCCCTTAGCATTTGAAGGAATTCGTTGTAGCGCAAGGGAGCTATCCCAGCAAGAATGCGTTCGACCAACGTAAGGGCGCGAGGCTGTATGGCAGCAGCCCGCTGTGAAGCAAGCGAGCGTTAATGGGTGCCGAGGCAGAGCCGAACATCAGCCGGACATCCAGTGAGCCATATGTGGCGAACCGTGGGAAGCGCCTAACAGAAGTAGAAGATGCCGTTTTGGCGATATAGATGTGACGGCGAATCCATCCAACCTCCAAGGTTGGCACACCCGCTTGTCACAACTCGGTACGACCCAAACGGAAACGCCCTAAGTCATTGAAGACAAAGGGCGCTCAGTATGCTTTGGTGCCGAAGGTGGGACTCGAACCCACACGCTTTTAAGGGCGGCGGATTTTGAGTCCGCTGCGTCTACCGATTCCGCCACTTCGGCGCGGCCGCGCAGTATAGCCGCTTCGAGCCCGCGTGGGCAGTGGAACGACACAAAAAGGCCACGCCGGCCACCCTCGGCCCGAAATCGCTTGCACCGGGCTATAATTCGTGCGGGATTCTGGGAGTCAAGCGATGTCAGCACTGGCTGGGCTGCGCGTGCTCGTGGTCGAAAACGACGATATGAACGCCATGCTGCTGGAACTCCAGCTGGCACAGGCCGGCGCGTCCGTCATCGGACCGGCGGCCGACACCCACCAGGCGCTGCAGTTGCTGGGCGCCGAAAACCCCGACCTGGCCGTGCTGGACTATCGACTGGGCCACGGCCTCACCAGCGAGCCCATCGCCGAGCAACTGGGGCAGATGGGCGTGCCGTTCGTCCTGGCCACCGGCCAGGCCAGCGGCAGCCTGCCGACCGCCTTCGATCGTGGCATCGTGTTGATCAAGCCCTACCTGGCCGAGGACCTCGTCCGCTCACTGCTTCAGGCCCAGGAAATCGTCGCCGGCAACTGAGGCGCGATACAGCGCTAAGATGGGGCCGTTCCTGGGTTGCGACTGGGGAGCCGCATGGAAACAAGGGGTTTGGCCGGACCGGCCACGCAGGCAGCATCGGGCTGCCGCGAGTTGTTGCAGGATGCGTCCTTCGGTTGGCCGAGCATTGTCGAGGCCTCGCCGGTGCTGCGCAGCGCCTTGTCGATCTGCCTGAATACGAGCGGGCCCGCCGCCGTGCTGTGGGGACCCTCCCTGCGCGTGCTCTACAACGACGCCTTGGCCGCGCAACTTCCGCCCGCCCTGCATCCCCATGTGTACGGCTTGCCCCTGTCCGATCCGGCGGCGCCCTTGCGCGATGTGCTGCTCGCCCGGCTGCTCGCCACCCACCCTGACCTGCCAGGCCTGCCCCATGAGGCCAGGGCATCGACCACGGCCGGATCGACACAATGGGCCTGCAGCGCGCTCTACGACGCGCACGGCGTGGCCGGCATGTTGTGCCAGCAAGAGAACGCCGCCGCCCTGCCCGACCCTGCCCTGCACCTGGCGGCGGCCTTCGAAGCATCCCCGGCCTTCCAGGCCGTGCTGCGCGGGCCCACCTACGTGATCGAAAGCGCCAACCAGCGCATGAAGCAATTGGTCGGGCAACGGCAGATCATCAACATGCGGCTGCTCGAGGCATTGCCCGAGGTCGAGCAGCAAGGGGTGATCGAGTTGCTCGACCATGTGCGTCGCAGCGGCCAGCCGTTTGTCGGCCAGTCGATCCGGCTCATCCTGCAGCGCCCGTTCGAAACCGAGCCCTACGACTCCACGTTGGACTTCGTCTACCAGCCGATGCGCGATCGCCACGGCGAGGTCGACGCCATCCTGGTGCATGGCGTGGACGTCACCGCGCAGCGCAATGCCGAGGCGCGCGACAGCTTTTTGCTGGCGCTGGAAGATGCCTTGCTGGACCTGTCCGATCCACAGGACATCCTCGACACCTCGATGCGCCTGCTGTGCGACCAGTTGGATGCCCATCGCACCGCTTACGGACTGCTGGACAACGACGCGCAGATCCTGCGCGTGCTCAGCGACCACGTACAGGGGGGGCTGACCAGCCTGCGCGGCGACTTTCCGCTTTCGTCGGTGGCC
This sequence comes from Stenotrophomonas sp., assembly GCA_036403795.1. Classification (GTDB taxonomy): domain Bacteria; phylum Pseudomonadota; class Gammaproteobacteria; order Xanthomonadales; family Xanthomonadaceae; genus Stenotrophomonas_A. The sequence continues at coordinate 5,867 of DASWQJ010000149.1, read as the reverse complement.
GAAGGCCTGATGGAAGCCTTGCAGGACAACCGCCCCTGGATCATCCAGGACGCAACCCTGGACAGCGCACCCTCCTACCTGGCCGAGCACTACCGGCGCAGCGGCATCCGGGCCAGCCTGGCGGTGCCGCTGCACAAGCACGGCCGCCTGGTCGCCGTGCTGGGTGTGCACCAGTCCACGCCGCGCCGCTGGACCACGACCGAAACCGAACTGGTGCGCCTAGTGGTCGCCCGTTGCTGGGAGTCGCTGCAGCGCGGTCGCGCGCAACGGCAACTTGCCATGAGCGAGGCGCGCTTGCGTCGCCTGGCCGACTCGCTGCCGCAGATCATCTTCGTGGCGGACACCGAAGGCACTGCCCGGTTCTTCAACAGCCGCTGGCACGAATACACCGGCTGCGACCCCGCCCGCGACGCGCGCCTGTGCTGGGAAGAGGCGCATACCGACGCCGGCCTGCGCCAGGCCGGCCACAGCTGGACCCAGGCCCTGGACGGCAGCGAAGGCTTCGAGATCGAATGCGAGCTGCGCCGCTACGACGGCCAATACCGCTGGCATCTGGCCCGGGTGCTGCCGGTACGCGAGGACGATGGCCGGATCAGCCAGTGGATCGGCACCTATACCGATATCCACGATCGACGCGGCATCGAGCAGCAACTGGGCGAAAGCGAAGCGCGCTTCCGCAAACTCTGCGAGACCGTGCCTTCGATGATCTGGATGTCCGACGCGCAAGGCAGCTGCGTGTACTGGAATCCGCGCTGGTGCGAGTTCACCGGCCAGACGCCGACCGACGCCATCCCCGCCGGTTGGTGGGAGCGCGTGCATCCGGACGACCTGGCGCGCGTGCGCCACGGCTTCCTGCAGGCCCTGGACGATCGCCGCAGCTACAGCAGTGAATACCGCGTGCGCCGCCACGACGGCGAATACCGCTGGTGCATCGATACCGGCACACCGCATTTCGGCGTGGATGGCACGTTCCTGGGCCACATCGGTTCGCTGATGGATATCTCCGAGCGCAAGCGCATCGAAGATGCCACCGCCTCGGAACGTTCGATCCTGGGCCTGATCACCACCGGCGCGCCGCTGTCGATCGTGCTGGACTCCATCGCCTTGAGCGTGGAGGCGCGCGGCGAGCGCACGTTGCGCTGCTCGATCATGCTGGCCGATGCCGAACAGACCCAACTGCATTGCGCGGCTGCGCCCAGCTTGCCGCTGGATTACGCGGTGCAGTTCGACGGCCTGCCGATCTCGCCGGAAGGTCCGCCCTGCAGCCGCGCCGCGTTTACCGGCCACCAGGTCATCTGCGAAGACGTCGCCGCCGCCACGGATTGGGGTTTCCGCCGTGCCGACGCGTTGGCCATGGGCATTGCCGCCTGTTACGTCACGCCCATCCTGGGCAGTAACGGCGTCATCCTGGGCACGCTGGCGATGTACTACCGCACGCCCTACCAGCCCACGTTGCACGAGCAGGCCATGGCCCGCTCGGCCTCGCACCTGGCCGGCATCGTGATCGAGCGCAATCGCATCGATGCCCAGCTCAAAGCCTCGCTGCAGGCGGAAAAAGACGCGCGCAACGAGGCCGAGACCGCCAGTCGCATCAAGGACGATTTCCTGGCCACGCTCAGCCACGAACTGCGCACGCCACTCAATGCGATCCTAGGTTGGTCGCGGCTGATGCAGACCGAGGCGTTCGCGCCGGAAAACATCGGCAAGGGCCTGATCATCATCGAGCGCAGTGCGCGCTCGCAGGCGCAGATCATCGACGACCTGCTGGACATGAGCGCCATCCTGTCGGGCAAGGTGCGGCTGCAGCCGGAGCATTTCGATATCGGTGGCCTGGCCCGCAGCACCATCGACCTGATGCGGCCCACCGCCGAAGCCAGGCAGGTGCGCCTGCTGGTGCGCGGCATGGACAACGCACCCACGCCCTTCTTCGGCGATCCGGGTCGCCTGCAACAGGTACTGGTCAACCTCATCGGCAATGCATTGAAGTTCACCCCGGTGGATGGCCGCGTGGAGCTGGAAATGTCCGCCGCGCCCGATCACTTGCGCCTGTCCGTGCACGACACCGGCGTGGGCATCCGCGCCGACTTCCTGCCGCACGTGTTCGACCGTTTCCGCCAGGCCGATGCCAGCACCACCCGCCGCGTGGGCGGCCTGGGCCTGGGCCTGTCCATCTCGCGACAGCTCATCGATCTGCATGGCGGCTGGCTCGGTGCCAGCAGCGCCGGCGAGGGCCAAGGCGCGACCTTTACCCTGGTGTTGCCGTACCAGCACGGGGTCAGTGCCGTACGTCCGCAGGAACCGGGCAGCGGCAAGGTCGGCCCCCTGCCCTCGGAGATGACCGGTCGCCTGCAAGGCATGCACCTGCTGCTGGTCGATGACGACGAGGATTCGCGTGACGCGGCCGAGCACTTGTTGCGCCATGCCGGCGCCACCGTGACCAGCGCAGGCTCGGCGTATGCGGCCGAACAGCTGCTGCGGCAGCAACGATTCCACGCCTTGGTGAGCGACATCGCGATGCCTGGCCGCGACGGTTACGACCTGATCCAGGCCGTGCGTGGCAGCGAGGCGGGCCAACCGCAGATTCCCGCCATCGCCCTGACCGCCTACGTGCGCGAGGAAGACCGCGAGCGCGCCATGACCGCCGGTTTCGATGGCCATATCGGCAAGCCGCTCGATCCGCTCGGCCTGGTCGAATTGATTGAATCGCTGGCCCTGCGCGAAGACCGCCCTGCCGCCGATGTTGCGCACCCGCGCGTGAGTGCCTGACCGCCAGCGGGAGGAAGTGGAACCTGCTGCGCGCCTGCAAGCCTGCACGCGCAGCATAGGGCTCAAGGTCGGCAGACGTGGGCTCCGACCTCGCGGTCACCTCGGCCTAGCGGCCGCCGACCTCAACTGCCTCGAGCCCGCGCGAAAGCAGCGGCCAGCGCATTGTCGGCTGGCGCGGCGCTGCTTGCCGGACGCGGCTTGCCGCCGCCGTTGCCGCCACCGTTCCCGGGCCCACGCCCGCCATTGCCACCGCCGGGACCGCGTCCGCCATCGCGCGCCGCCGGACGGCTGTCGCGCGCTCCCGCCGGGGCGTCATCCAGCCGACGGGTCAAGGCAATGCGCTTGCGCGCCACGTCGACCTCCAGCACCTTCACCTTGACGATGTCGCCGGCCTTGACCACGTCGCGGGGATCCTTGACGTAGGTATCGGACAACGCGGAAATGTGGATCAGGCCATCCTGGTGTACGCCGATGTCGACGAAGGCACCGAACGCGGCGACGTTGCTCACCACGCCTTCCAGCACCATGCCCGGCTGCAGGTGCTTGATGTCTTCCACGCCCTCGGCAAAGCGCGCGGCCTTGAACTCGGGGCGTGGGTCTCGGCCGGGCTTCTCCAGTTCCTTCAGGATGTCGCGCACGGTCGGCACGCCGAACGTCTCATCGGTGAACTGCTCGGCCTTGAGCGACCGCAGGAAGGCGCTGTCACCCAGCATCGCCTTGATCGGCCGTCCGCTGGCACCCACGATGCGCTCCACCACCGGGTAGGCCTCTGGATGCACCGCCGAGGCGTCCAGCGCCTCGTCGCCGTCGGCGATGCGCAAGAAGCCGGCGCACTGCTCGAAGGTCTTTTCGCCCAGTCGCGGCACCTTGAGCAGGTCGCGACGGCGTTTGAACGGGCCATGCTCGTCACGATGGCGCACCACGTTCTCGGCCACGCTGGACGACAGCCCGGACACCCGCGACAGCAGCGCCGCCGAGGCCGTGTTGACGTGCACGCCGACCGCGTTCACGCAGTCCTCCACGCGCGCGTCCAGCGCGCGCGCCAGGCGGTATTGATCGACGTCGTGCTGGTACTGGCCGACGCCGATCGCCTTGGGCTCGATCTTGACCAGCTCGGCCAGCGGATCCTGCAGGCGGCGGGCGATCGACACCGCGCCACGCAACGATACGTCCAGCTGCGGGAACTCCTTGGCGGCGAACTCCGAGGCCGAGTACACCGAGGCGCCGGCTTCGCTGACCACGATCTTCTGCAACTTGAGCTCCGGGGTAGCCGCGATGACTTCACCTGCCAGCTTGTCGGTTTCCCGACTGGCAGTGCCGTTGCCGATCGCAATCAACGCCACGTCGTGTTGCAGGCACAGCTTGCGCAGGATCGCCAGCGACTGGTCCCACTGCCGCCTGGGCTCGTGCGGGTAGATGGTCTCGGTGGCCACCAGCTTGCCCGTGGCATCGACCACGGCCACTTTGCAGCCGGTGCGGATGCCCGGATCCAGCCCAAGTACGGTCTTCGGCCCGGCCGGCGCCGCCAGCAACAGATCCTTCAAGTTGTCGCCGAACACCGTGATCGCCTCGGCCTCGGCCTTTTCGCGCGCCTGGTTGAACAGGTCCAGCAACAAATGCATATGCAGCTTGGCGCGCCAGGTCAGCCGGCATGCGTCCAGCAGCCATCGGTCGCCGGGACGACCACGATCGGCCACGCCCGCACTGCGCGCGACGCGACCTTCGGCATAGGCGTGGCCGCCCTCCGCATCGCTGCCCGGGTCCAGGTCGAGGTAAAGCACTTCTTCGCGACGAGCGCGAAACAAGGCCAGCAATCGGTGCGAGGGAATCTTCGCCAACGATTCGGCATGGTCGAAGTAGTCGCGGTATTTCGCGCCGGCTTCTTCCTTGCCTTCGGCCACGCGCGCGCGGATCACCCCCTGCTCGCCCAGCCAGCCGCGCAGCTCGCCAACCAGCGCCGCATCCTCGCCCCAGCGTTCCATCAGGATCGCGCGCGCGCCTTCCAGCGCAGCCTTGACGTCGGCCACGCCCTTCTCGGCATCGACGAAGCCGGCGGCCGCGACCTCCGGAGCCTGCGACGGGTCTTCGACCAACCCGTTGGCCAGTGGCTCGAGGCCGGCTTCGCGGGCGATCTGCGCGCGGGTGCGGCGCTTCTGCTTGTAGGGCAGGTAGAGATCTTCCAGGCGCGATTTGGTGTCCGCGGCCAGCAGGTCGGCGCGCAGCTCGTCGGTCATCTTGCCCTGCTCTTCAATGCTGGCCAGCACCGTCGCGCGGCGCTCCTCCAGCTCACGCAGATAGCTCAGGCGAACTTCCAGGTTGCGCAGTTGAGTGTCGTCCAGCCCGCCGGTGACTTCCTTGCGGTAGCGCGCGATGAACGGAACGCTGGCGCCTTCATCCAGCAACGCGATCGCGGCGCGCGCCTGCGCGGCCTGGGCGCCGATCTCGGTGGCGATGGTCTGGGCGATCTGCTGGGCGAGACGAGGATCTTGCTTGGACTCTTGCATGCGCGGGAGCGGTGCCAACTTGCGGAAAGGCCCATTCTCGCAGTGCCCGCCCCCTTGCGAAACCCGTTGACAGCAGCCGGTCCGGTTACCTCGGGCGGCCACCCGAGGGCTGGACGCCTGTATCAGGCAGGCATGTGCGCGTAATGATCGGCCAGGCGCTCGACCACGAGGGTGTCCTGCAGGGTTTCCAGCGCCATCACGCGCACCTTGCCCACTGCCTCGAGCGAAAGCACCCGCTCGACATAAATCTCCGGGCCGTGGTCGGTCATCGCCATCGAACGACTGAACCCGTAGGGCACCACGCCCTTCTCGCCATCCTTGCTGCCACCCACATAGAGGAGGATCGACATGTTTCACCTTGCTGCGTTGTTTCAAGATCGGCGCGGAGCATACCGAGCGCCGTGTTAGTGCCTTCTCACACAAGTTAATCGCGGCTGTTTGCGGTTCGATGACGGCGCGTGGATGACGCGTGATGAACATGCAGATCACTACCGGTTAACTTCCAGGCCCTACACGCCAGTTGGATGAACAGGGCAATCGATGGACCTGAAGAGCGGTTATCCCTTCTGGTCGGTGAGGAACGGTCTGATACGCGAC
>DASWQJ010000148.1:0-2470 GCA_036403795.1 Stenotrophomonas sp. | reverse complement strand
AACATCATCCCCGACGAAGTAGAGATGGTCGGCACCATCCGCACGTTCGACGAGGGCATGCGCCAGCAGATCTTCGCCGACCTCAAGACCGTCGCCGAACACACCGCCGCCGCCCACGGCGCCCGTGCCGAGGCCCAGGTCCCGGACCAGGACGGCAACCCGGCCACGATCAACGATCCGGCCCTGACCGCACGCATGCTGCCCAGCCTGCAACGGGTCGTGGGCGCCGACAATGTCTACGAGCCGCCGCTGCAGATGGGCGCCGAAGACTTTTCCTTCTATGCCCGGGAAGTGCCGGCCATGTTCTTCTTCGTCGGCGCCACCTCGCCGGGCATCGACCCGGCTACCGCCCCCAGCAACCACTCGCCGAAATTCCTGCTCGACGAGAACGCGCTGGACGTGGGGCTGCGCGCGCTGTTGCAGGTCTCGCTGGACTACCTGCACGGCGACGCGCAGACCTGATCCACGGGCACCGCGGGACCCGGTCCGACCGGGATCCCGCGGCGCCGGCCGTTCATCCCCCGGGCGGTAAAATCGGGCGATGAACACCCCTGCCGATTCCAGCCTCGGCCGCGAAGTCGCCTACCCCGACCGGTACGATCCCTCGCTGCTTTTCCCCATCCCGCGCGAGCCCAGCCGACAGGCCATCGGGCTGGATCCGGCGGCTCTGCCGTTCGTGGGACGCGATCGCTGGCATGCCTATGAGCTGGGGTGGCTGGATGCCCACGGCAAACCCTGCGTGGGAACCGCCACGCTGTACGTTCCCGCCGACTCGCCCAACCTGATCGAGTCCAAGTCGCTCAAGCTCTATCTCAACTCGCTCAATGCCGCGCGCTTCAACAGCGCCGAGGCGCTGCGCGAACGCATCGCCACCGATCTGTCTGCACGCGCCGGTGGGGACGTCCAGGTCGAGTTCGGCCTGCCGCCGATGGCCAACGATGCGCTGCCGGCAGGCGAGTCGATCGATGCACTCGACATCAGCATCGACGACTACGGCCCGCCCAATGCCGCGTATCTGCGCGCTGGCGAGGAAACCGTCGAAGAAACGCTGGTGTCCGAGCTGCTCAAGTCCAACTGTCCGGTGACCGGCCAGCCGGACTGGGCCAGCGTGACCTTGTGCTATCGCGGCCCGGCGATCGACCGCGAAGGTTTGCTGCGGTACCTGGTGAGCTTTCGGGACCATGCCGAATTCCACGAACAGTGCGTCGAGCGGATCTTCCACGACGTCAGCCAGCGCTGCGCGCCGGAATGGTTGGTCGTCGAAGCGCGCTATACACGGCGAGGCGGGCTGGACATCAACCCGTGGCGAGCTTCAGCCCAGGCACCCGCGCCGGCGATGCTGCGCGATATCCGCCAATAGCGGAACAAGCTGACCGGCTGTTCATCATTCACGCTGGCGCGATACGCTCTTAACGTTTGCCGTGCAACCGTGCTGCCATCCAGGCAACACGAGCCATCGGGCATGAGCACAGACAAGAAAGCCGATTTTTCCGGCGTGACTTCCAAGGTCGACAGCACGGCCGAGGTCGTTCCCAAGGCCGATTTTTCCGGTGTTACCGCCACCGTCGACAGCAGCGCCGAGATCGTCGGCGAGCAGTCCTACACGGTGCAGAAGGGCGATTCGCTGTCCAAGATCGCCAAGCATCATTACGGCGACGCCAACGCTTGGCAGCAGATCTTCCAGGCCAATCGCGACGTGCTCGAAGACCCGGACAAGATCCAGCCGGGCCAGACGCTGAAAATCCCCGCCAAGTCGCCCTGAATCGCGCACTCGCATCGAATCGCACAACCGTTCCGGAGGAACCATCCATGCAGAATCAAGCCACTCTCCCCCGCGCCCTGATGTTGGGCCTGGCAGCGACACTGGCATTGGCCGGTTGCAAGAAGAAGGAAGACGCCAACGAGATGGCGCCTCCGGCGGCCACGACGCCCGCTCCAGCCACCACGCCTGAGCCGGCGACCGCGCCTGCCGCAGTGACCGTGTCCAGTGTCTCGATCGGCAACACGGCCGCCGCGGACCGAAGCGTCGCGCCGGTCGCCACGCTGGCTACCAAAGACAAGATCATCGTCTCGGTCAAGACCGACGGCACTGCCAGCAACGTCAACCTCGCGGTCCGCCTGACCTTCCAGGATGGCCAGGTGGCCGGTGAGCAGACCGCCATGCTCAACACCTCGGGCCCGGACACGACCAACGTCGAGTTCACCAATGCCAACGGTTGGCCGGCCGGTCGCTACAAGGCCGAGGTCACTGTCAATGGGCAGGCCGCGGGCATGCCGCAAGAGTTCGAAGTGAAGTAAGCGCAAGCACGTCCGCCGTCTCTCTCCCGGCGGAGCAGTGCATGAGGCGTGGCCCTGGCCACGCCTCTTTTTTTTGGGTCTTCTCCCTATCCTGGGCGCTTGTGATCGCCGCTTGCGAGTTGGGTTTTTTGTTGGGGCGCGGTGGTGTTGGGCGGTTGGTTTTAAGTACTTA
>DASWQJ010000147.1:0-3493 GCA_036403795.1 Stenotrophomonas sp. | reverse complement strand
GGATGGCCCACGTGCGGTGAGTGCGGCCATGGATGGCCGCTCGAACCGCGACCCACCATCCCGGCAGCTCGGGGCCCGCACCGTAAGTACTTAAAACTAACCGCCCACACCCACCGCGCCCACAACAAAAAAACCAACTCGCAAGCCGCGATCGCCAGCGCCCCGTCATGAGCGAAGGCGCCGAGCCACCCAGCGCGCCGCGCGCCCTTACCAGCTGTATACCTTCCAATAAACCGGCGACACGCCATCGTTGTCATCATCCATGTGCCCATCGCCATCCCGGTCGTACAGGAAGTAAGGCGCCCCACGCGTAGGCGTAACGCGCACCATGCGCACCTGTCCCGCCACGCGATACTCGTCCACGCGATCGCCGTTGCCCATCGTCTTGGTGCTGACCTCGGCGTTGCGCAGATCCGGCGTGGTCCCGTCGCTGGCCACGCCACTGCTGGCGCAGCCCCCCAACATGGCAATACCCGCCAGCAATGCGCAGGCAAACAGCAGGCTGGATCGGTTCATGGGGGCATTCCTGGGTGGGCGATGCTCGATTATGCGCGAGCGTGCTCCAGCGTGGCGTGCAGGGCAGGCGCAGCGGTGCCCAGGGGTAGAATCGCTACATGAGCAAACTAGTCCTGATCGACGGATCCAGCTACCTGTACCGCGCCTTCCACGCGCTGCCGCCATTGACCAATGCCAGGGGCGAAGCGACCGGCGCCCTGTTCGGCGTGGTCAACATGCTGCGCGCCACGTTGAAGGAGCGTCCCGAGTACGTGGCCTTCGTGGTCGACGCCCCGGGAAAGACCTTTCGCGATGACCTGTACCCCGCCTACAAGGCCAATCGCGCGGCGATGCCCGATGACCTGCGCACGCAGGTCGAGCCGATGTGCGAGATCGTGCAGGCGCTGGGCCTGAGCATCCTTCGCGAGCCCGGTGTGGAAGCGGACGATGTGATCGGCACCCTGGCCCTGCAGGGCGCCGCCCAAGGGATGGAGGTGACCATCTCCACCGGCGACAAGGATTTTGCCCAGTTGGTGCGGCCCGGCATCCGCCTGGTGAACACCATGAGCGGCAGCCTGATGGATTCGGACGAGGCGGTGATGGCCAAGTTCGGCGTGCGCGCCGACCAGATCGTCGACCTGCTGGCGCTGATGGGCGATGCGGTCGACAACGTGCCCGGCGTGGACAAGTGCGGTCCCAAGACCGCCGCCAAGTGGCTGGCCGAATACGGCACCCTGGACGGAGTGATCGCCCAGGCCGAGGGCATGAAGGGCAAGATCGGCGAGAACCTGCGTGCCGCGCTGCCCCGGTTGCCGCTCAACCGCACCCTGGTGACCATCAAGACCGACGTGCCGCTGCCTGGCGGTCCGACTGCCCTGGCCCTGCGCGAACGCGATGGCGAGGCGCTGGCGACCCTTTACGAGCGTTACGGCTTCACCCAGGCCTTGAAGGAGCTGCAAGGTGGCGCCGTCGGCCTGTCGACCGCGGAGAAGGAGCCGGGCCTGGCGCGCGGACGCGGCTTCGTCTCCGCACCGCTTCCGGCCACCGCGGCCGACCTGGACCCCTCGCTGGCCGCCCCCGGGCAGTACGAAACCATCGTCACCACCGAGCATCTGGCGACGTGGATCGCACGGTTGCGTGCGGCCGGCGAATTCGCCTTCGATACCGAGACCGACAGCCTGGACCCGATGCGGGCCCGGTTGATCGGGCTGAGCTTCAGCGACCAGCCGGGGCAAGCGGCCTACGTGCCGTTGGCCCATGACTACCCCGGGGCGCCGCCACAACTGGATCGCGACGTGGCACTGGCGGCGCTCTCGCCGCTGCTGACCGACGCCACGGTTCGCAAACTGGGCCAGCACGGCAAGTACGACCTGCACGTGATGCGCCGCCATGGCGTCGCACTGGCCGGTTATGCGGACGACACGCTGCTGCAAAGCTTCGTGCTCAATTCCGGAAGCGCGCGCCATGACATGGACAGCCTGGCCAAGCGTTACCTTGGCTACGACACCATCAAGTACGAAGACGTCGCCGGCAAAGGCGCCAAGCAGATCCCGTTTTCCCACGTGAGCGTGGAGGACGCCACGCGCTATGCCGCCGAGGATGCAGACATCACGCTGCGTCTGCATCGAGTGCTCGCGCCCAAGCTGGCGGCCGAGCCGGGCCTGGATCGCGTCTATCGCGAGATCGAGATGCCGCTGGTATCGGTGCTCGCCGGCATCGAAGCCAATGGCGTGCGCGTGGATGCCGAAGAACTGCGGCGCCAGAGCGCGGACCTGTCGCGTCGCATGCTGGCCGCGCAGCAGCAGGCCACCACGCTGGCCGGGCGCGCTTTCAATCTGGATTCTCCCAAGCAGCTGCAGGCCTTGCTGTTCGATGAGCTGGGCTTGCCGGCCCTGGTGAAGACCCCCAAGGGCCAGCCCTCGACCAACGAAGAAGTGCTGGAGGCGATTGCCGACCAGCACGAACTGCCGCGCGTGATCCTGGAATATCGCGGCCTGGCCAAGCTGCGCAGCACCTATACCGACAAGCTGCCGGAGATGATCAACCCCGACAGTGGGCGCGTGCATACCAGCTATCACCAGGCGGGTGCGGCCACCGGGCGGTTGTCTTCCACCGACCCCAATCTGCAGAACATTCCGATCCGCACCGAGGATGGCCGGCGCATCCGTCGCGCCTTCGTCGCACCGGCCGGTCGCCAGTTGCTCGCTTGCGACTATTCGCAGATCGAGTTGCGCATCATGGCCCACCTGTCCGAGGACCGCGGCCTGCTGTCGGCCTTCGAATCCGGTGCCGACGTGCATCGCGCCACCGCGGCGGAAGTGTTCGGGCGCAAGATCGACGAAGTCACCACCAACGAGCGCCGCGCGGCCAAGGCGATCAACTTCGGCCTGATGTACGGCATGAGTGCGTTTGGTTTGGCGCGCCAGCTGGGTATTGGCCGCAGCGAGGCGCAGGACTACATCGCGCTGTACTTCAGTCGCTATCCCGGGGTGCGTGACTTCATGGAGAACACGCGGCAGCAGGCGCGCGAGAAGGGCTACGTGGAAACCGTGTTCGGCCGCCGCCTGTACCTGGAGTACATCAACAGCGGCAGCCAGGGCCAGCGTGCCGGCGCCGAGCGCGCGGCGATCAACGCACCCATGCAGGGCACCGCGGCAGACATCATCAAGCGCGCCATGACCTCGGTGGCCGCGTGGCTGGCCGAGCAACGCGACGCGGCCGGCCGGAGCCCGGCGTTGATGATCCTGCAGGTGCACGATGAATTGGTGTTCGAGGCCGATCGCGAGTTCATTCCCGAGCTGCGTGAGCAGGCGATCGCATTGATGGCGGGTGCTGCCACGTTGCGCGTACCGCTGGTGGTCGATGCGGGCGTGGGCGAGAACTGGGACCAGGCGCATTGATCGCGTCGCGGCTGAATACGCTGCACGCACGAACGCCTGAAAAGCAGATGGCGCAGCTGCTAGCTGCGCCATCGGAAAAAGCAACGTGAATTCGTCAG
>DASWQJ010000146.1:0-7240 GCA_036403795.1 Stenotrophomonas sp. | reverse complement strand
CATGCGCTTGGTCAGCGAAACGCCGCGCTCCGCCCCCATCACTGCGTTGTCGATGAGGCGCTGCGCCTTGGGGTCGTCGGGGATGCGTTTGCGCAGCAGCTCGAGGCTGCCCAGCACTGCGGCGAGCAGGTTGTTGAAATCGTGTGCGATGCCGCCGGTGAGCTGGCCCACGGCCTCCATTTTCTGGCTTTGGCGCAGTGCTTCTTCCACCCGGGTGCGCTCGGCGACTTCTTGAACCACGCGGCTTTCGAGTTCTTCGTTGAGCAGTTGCAGCTGTTGCTCGACGGATTTGCGCATCGTCACATCGATCGCCACGCCCACGACCCGCACGCAGTGGCCGTGCTCGAACACGCCACGTCCCTTGGCCGCGACCCAGCGCAGGCGGCCGTCTTCCCTGCCGATGGTTCGATAATCCACGTCGTAGAGGGCGCGTTGCGCGGGGTCGGCGGCGGCGGCAAACGCGGTGCCGACCCGCTCCCGGTCCTCTGGGTGCAGGCCGGCGTAGAAGTCGTCCATTGTCACCGGCACGTGCGCCGAGAGGCCGAACATGGCCTTGGTGCGGGCCGGCCAGATCAGGACATCGTTGACCAGATCGACATCCCAGAACCCGATATCGGAGGCTTCGGTAGCCAGTCGCAGCCGCTCCTCGCTATCGGCCAGGGCCGCCTGCGCCGCCTTGCGTTCGGACAGGTCGAGCATCGCGCCGATCATGCGCAGCGGTTCGCCGGTCGGGCCGCGCAGCACGGTGCCCCGGTCCAGGATGTGGGCGTATCCCCCGTCGGCTCTTTGAAAACGGTATTCCGCCGTCCAGGATGTGCCACCGCCCTCGATGACGGCATGGATGTCCTGGTCGATGCGCGCGCGGTCGTCGGGGTGGATGTGTTCCAGCCACCACTGCGCGCTGGTCTCGGCCACCGGGTGCCCGAACAAGGCGGTGAGCGCCTCATTCCAGATCACCTGGCCATCGGCGATGCGCCAGTCCCAGATGGCATCGTTGGTGGCGCGTGCGGCCAGCCGGTAACGCTGCTCGATCTCCTTGTGCAGTGCTTCGGCCGCCTTGCGGTCGGTGATGTCCAGCGAGGCACCCACCAGCCCGATCACGTTGCCTTCCCGGTCCTTCAGCGGGGCCTTGGTGGATAGCCAGTACGCGCGCCGACCATCCGGATAGCTGATCGACTCTTCCAGCTGTTCGGCTTGCGCGGTGGCCATCACGCGCTCGTCGGTCGCCATGACCGCGGCGGCCTGCACCGGGTCATCGAGCAGCTCGGCATCGGTGCGCCCCACATAGGATTCCGGCGGCTTGCCGATCAGCTCGGTGGTGCCGCGGTTGCCGATCAGTAGCCGGCCCTGGCGATCCTTGGCATAGACCACGCCGGGCACGGCTTCGACAAAGGTGCGCAACAGGTGCTCGGCCTGCTCACGTGCGTCTTCGAGTTGCCGCCGGTCGTGCACGTCGATCAGCACGCCGGGAAAACTGATGGCGTTCCCTTGTGCATCCAGGTCAACGCGGCCGTTGGCTTCGATCCAGCGGTAAGCCCCATCGCGGCTCCGCACGCGATACCGATGCGCGTACCGACCGCCTTGCGCCATGACGCCGGCCATCGCCTGCGCAAGGCCGGCCTGGTCGTCGGGATGCACCGCCTGCAGGAGGTCCTGCAATCTCAAGCCTTCGCTGCCCTGCCCGGCCGGCAGGCCGAATGCGTGCTCAAGACCGACGTCGACGGTGAGGCGGTCTGCGCCCACGTCCCAGAACCAGGTGCCGATGATGGCCCCCGCGGCGAGCGCGAGTTGGATCCGCTCGCTATCCAGGGCTTGCGAAGAGGCTGGGTTCTGCTGGTGGGGGCTCACGTTGTTCCCGCGTCTGCCGGCGCGCGCGTGTGGGGCCGGATGGAGCGGATTCTAGCCGACAGCTGTGGCTTGCCGTGTCGACGGAATCGCGGCGCTGCCGTTGATCCGCAAATCCAGTGGCCGTTGACCACTTCGAAGGCTTCGGGGCGCCAGTACTGCTGGCTCAAGAGCTGCCCTTGTTGCCCGCAGGGCAAAGGCGCCTCCTTGACCGCAAGAAGGGACTTGTGTCAAATCAGGCAGCCCTCGCCTCGAGGGCAACGGGGAAACTTGAAAGTCGAACAGCTTGTCGCGCTCAGCCGGCAAGGCGCGTGGGTGCGTGCCGCGGGAGCGCTGGGCTCATGGCTTTCACGAAAGATTGTTGTCACCACCCGCGAACTGGCTGGACCGGACCGCGGCCTCCTTCAAGCCGCACCCGGCGCGGCATCTCATGGATATCGCAATGTTTGGCTTCCGCTACGTCAAGTCCTCACCCAGCCAGTACCTTCTGCAGTTTCGCAACGGTCGCGTCGTTCGCGAAGGGACCGGCTTGGCGTTCTGGTACTACGCGCCGCGATCCACGCTCGTCAGCGTGCCATTGAATGCAGTGGAAGTACCCTTCATGTTCGAGGAGGTCACGCGGGACTTCCAGCAGGTCACGCTGCAGGGTCAGGTAGGCTATCGCATCGTCGACGCGAAACGATTGGCAGAACAGCAGAACTACAGCCTCAAGCCCGACGGGCAGTACGCCTCGGATGATCCGGAGCGGCTGCCACCGCGTGTCCTCAACGCAGTGAAGGCGCAGTTCCGCACGCTGTTGCAGGACCTCGACCTGCGCGATGTTCTTCAAGGCACCGAGCGGCTATCGGCTTCCGCACGACGCGCCGTCGCCGCCGCGCCCAGCCTCATCGCCCTGGGGATCGAGATCGGCGATCTTGGCCTGCTCGCGGTCAAACCCAACCCGGACACCGCACGCGCCCTGGAGGCGCCCATGCGCGAGGAGATTCTGAAGCAGGCAGACGATGCGACCTATACCCGGCGCAATGCAGCCATTGAGCAAGAGCGATCGATCAAGGAGAACGAACTGCGTAGCGAATTGGTCATCGAGCAGAAAAAGCGCCAGGTTCGTGAAACGCAGGTCGAATCCGAGCGCGTCTTGCTGGAGAAGCGCCAGCAGATGCAGGCGCAGGAACTTGGTGGCAGGGTACAGCTGGAAAAGCAGAACGCCGAACTGGTTCAACTGCAGTCCGAGAATCGCAAGCAAGAGGCGGACGTCAAAGCCTATGGACTGGAGGCGCTGGTCAAGGCCATTAGCGGACTGGATCCCCGTTCGCTGCAGGCCTTGAACATGCAAGGCGCCAGTCCCGAAACCCTTATGGCGTTAGGGTTCCAAAACATTGCCGACAATGCGGCAAAGATTGGCGAATTCAACTTCTCACCCGACCTGCTGCGGCAGCTGGCCAGACAGAAGGACTGAGCGGCATGGACGCCGGCGATCGCAAGATCATTCTGGTAACCCGTCGCACGCGCCTGCAAGAGCTTGTGGCCCGCCACAACACAATCGAACAGGCGAGGTTTCAGGCCGAGCACCTTGGCATGGACTTCAGCGATTTCCTGGAGGAGGACCGGCTATACCAGCAGGCAATCAGTGTGGTGTCGGCGACGCTGCAGCGGCAAGGCAAGCTGCAGCGACTGGATCGTAGCTTCTTACCCAATTTCCTGTTCCCGAATGACGCTTTGGTCGTCGTGGTCGGCCAGGATGGCCTGGTGGCCAATACCTTGAAATATCTCGCCGGCCAGCCAGTATTGGCGATCAACCCCGATCCCGCCCGCTGGGAAGGCGTGCTATTGCCATTCCAAGTGGCCGACCTTGGGCGCCTGCTTCCCGAAGTACTGCGCGGCCAGCGTTCGATGCGCGAGATCAGCATGGCGCGTGTGCGACTTAGCGACGGACAGACATTGTTAGCGGTTAACGATCTGTTTGTCGGGGTACGCAGCCATGTGTCCGCCCGTTACGAGATCTCCCTGGGTGACCGACACGAGCTCCAATCGTCTAGCGGCATCATCATTTCGACCGGTTTGGGCTCCACGGGCTGGCTGAGGAGCGTTCTGACCGGCGCCCATGCCATCGCCGGCAAGGATGCAGACAAGCGCACGCATGAGGTGCGGACCCGCGGCATTGCCTGGGAAAGCCGCGAGTTGGTGTTCAATGTGCGCGAGCCCTATCCCAGTCGTTCCACCGGCACCGAGCTCGTATTTGGACGGGTCAGCAGAGCAGAGCCACTGCGGGTCCGATCATTGATGCCGGAAAATGGCGTGATCTTCAGCGATGGGATCGAGGCCGACGGATTGGACTTCAAAAGCGGTCTGGAAGCGGTCATCGGACTGGACGCCAGATCCGGGCACCTATTGCAATAAGGAACGGCACGGTGCGTTGGGCGTGCTGCTTAGCCCATGGCCCAAGTGCACTCGCTGTCCTGCCCGGCGCATATCAGTCATCGACTTGATCGCGCGCCGGCTCTTCGCCGGGGCTTTCACGCCGATTCAATGCCGGGAATGTGATATCGCGCCGGTACCTCCCGCTTGTACACGCGGGCGGTTGGCCTGGCCCAATACGGCCGCGCAGACCTCAACCCCGTGCCATCCCGTCGGAGCGCACTCGCCATGGCAAACGTCACCTTGGTCACGCCCCCCACGCAACAACGGCCTTCCGAATCCACCACACCCCACGTCGCCGGCACGCAGGCGCATCGCTGGGCGCGGGCGCCGGCCTGTCGTTGGCTGCTACTGCTGCTGGCCGTGTTTCCCCTGCTCTGCAGTGCAGGGCCCACGGTGGATCCCACGCTGGTACCCGACACGAAGATGCCCATTCCGCCGCTGCACTTCGACAGTCACGGTGTGCTCCAGATCACCCCCTCCGCCACCTCGTCGCGCCACGATTTCGACTATCTGGTCGGCGACTGGAAACTGCGGAACCGGAAGTTGAAGTCGCGGTTGGCTGGTTCAACGGAATGGATCGATTTCGAATCCCGCGTGGAGATGCATCAGATCCTGGATGGTCTTGGCAACATTGACCGATACACCGAAAACGCGGCGGGAAAGCCGTACGAAGGCGTAGCCTTGCGTCTGTTCGACCCGAAGACCCGGCTATGGAGCATCTATTGGGCCGATGGCAACACCGGGCGATTGGATCCGCCGGTGGTGGGCTCGTTCGAGAATCAAGTGGGTCACTTCTTTGCCCGGGACACCTACCAAGGCAAGAACATCATCATGGTGTTCCGATGGGATGTTCGTAACCCGAAGCGTCCGATCTGGAGCCAGGCCTTTTCCGCCGACGAAGGCAAGACCTGGGAGTGGAACGCGATAAACGTCTCGGAGCGTGTCGACTCGCATGCCGACGGGGTGCTGCAACGGACATCGCGCCACTCCTCGCTGACCGCCTTTCCGACACAGCCCTGAACGCGCGCCAGAGCCCTCTGGCCCTGCACTGCCTTACCGAGCGTCGCCCGGCGCGCTCGCCGGCTGCATGGCCGTCTGCGTGGCCGACTCTACCCAGCCACCGCCCATCGCGCGATAGACCTGCACGATCTGCGTGTATCGCTCGGCGCGCACTCGTACCAGCGCGATCTCGGCAGCGAACAGCTCATTGTCGGCTACCAGCACTTCCAGATAGCCGGCCGCGCCATACTCGAATTTCGCCCGCGACAGTCTTGCCGACTGCCGCAACGCGTCCACCCGCGCTTGCTGCCGGGCCAGTTCTTCGATTTTCTTCTGCGAACCGGTCAAGGCGTCGTCGGTTTCGCGAAAGGCGCTGAGCACGACCTGTCGGTAACCCAGTTCGGCCTCCTGTTGTTGGGCCTCGGCCGCACGCACTTGGCCGCGAATCGCACCAAAGGAAAAGATGGGCCCGGCCACCGCGGCGCCGGCGCTCCAGGCGCTGGCCGGTCCGGTCAGGAAGTCGTCGAACGAAGTACTGACCGAACCCAGCAGGCCGGTCAGCGACAGATTGGGGAAATACAGCGCCTTGGTCGCGCCGATATTGGCGTTGGCGGCCACCAGGCCTTGTTCGGCCTGCAGGATGTCGGGGCGTCGCTCCAGCAGGGCCGACGGCAATCCCTCCGGTATGGCCGGCACGGCAAGCTGGTCGATGCTGGCGCCGCGCGGAATCGGGCCGGGGTTGCGCCCGAGCAGGATCGACAACAGGTTTTCGAGCGCCGCGATCTGCTGTTCGATCACCGGGATGGTGGCCAGTGCCTGTTCCTGTTGCGAACGCACTTGCGACACTTCGGTTTGCGACACGACGCCGGCGCGATGCCGCAGGTCGAAAATGCGCGCGGTCTCGCCGAAGTTGCCGGCGGTGGCCTGGGCGATCTCCAGTTGGCGATCGAACTGGCGCAGGGTGATGTAGCTGGCGGCCACGCTGGTCACCAGCGACAGCACGACACCGCGCTGGCCCTGTTCGCTGGCGTAGACGCGGGCCTGGGCAGCCTCGGTCAGGCGCCGTACGCGGCCAAACAGGTCGATCTGCCAGCTCGCGCCCACCGAGCCCTGGTACAGGGTGAAGTACGGATCGGCACCGGGCGGCAACGGCGGCTGGCCCGCCCTGCTCGCCTTGCTGCGCGTGGCCTCGGCGCCGTAGCCGACTTGTGGAAAGTACTGCGACCGGGTGGAGGTCAATGCCGCCTGGAATTGCTCGACCCGCGTGGCGGCGATACGCACGTCGTAGTTTTCTTGCAGCGCGGTAGCGATCAACCCGTTGAGCACCGGGTCGTTGAACTGCTCCCACCACGCCGTGTCCGCTACGCCGGGATAGGCCGGGTAGTCCACGCGCCATTGCACCGGGGCTTGCACTTGCGGGCGAACGTAGTCCGGCCCCAGCACACAGCCGGAAACACCCATCGCCATCGCCACGACCAGCCAAATTTTCATTTCACCGCCCTCCGTGCTTGCCGCGCCGCGCCGCCGAAAAATTCGTCGCGGTGTGTGGGATCGACCTTGCGTTCAGATGGTCAACACCCCGGTAGTGAAGCTGTAGACACCCACGAGCGCTGCGATGCAGATCACCGCAAACACCAGGCGCTCGGCCCAGGTGAGTGCGACCTGGCCCTTCTCCCGCTTGTTCAAGAAGAACAATGCACTGCCGGCCGCATACAGCATCGCCGACAGCAGCAGGTACTTGGCCCCGCCGGCGTACAACATGGCGGCCGCATAGACCGTGGCAATCGCGCCGCACACCCCATTGAAGGTGCGCGTGCTGGATTCGTCCGGCGTGTAGGTGTCGCCGGTCTTCGCCAACTTGAAGCCGTAGGCGGCCACGAGCAGGTAGGGCATCAGGGTCATCGAGCTGGTCATCTTCAACGCCAGGATGAAGGCGTACTCGGCGAACCAGGTGACCAACAGGAACACCTGGATGACG
>DASWQJ010000145.1:0-14062 GCA_036403795.1 Stenotrophomonas sp. | reverse complement strand
AAAAGTAACCAAAAGAAACACACTCCACAGCGCGAGCCGAAGCGATGGAGCCGCTTCGGTGCCCTTGCGCTCCTCGGCGGTTAGGGGCACGGCGCGCGAACTCGCTGCGCTCAGACAGCGCGCGCCACTTCGGCCCCTAACCGCCTGCGGTGCTCGGCTTGGCTTACGGAGGGGTGAGTCAAAGGCCGAAGCCGAAGCGAAGCCGAAGCCAATGCCAATGCCAATGCCAGAGCGAAGCCGAAGCCGAAGCCGAAGCCAAAGCCAAAGCCGAAGCCGAAGCCGAAGCCGAAGCCGAAGCCGAAGCCGAAGCCGAAGCCAAAGCCGAAGCCAAAGCCAAAGCCAAAGCCAAAGCCAAAGTCCAGCCCAAGCCAAGTGGGGCCGATGCTGGCGGGGGGGCGTCAGCAACAGCCTTTACCGCCAGCGCAACGAAGCGCCGCGAGAAGTACCCCGGATTGCACCGCGGCCCACCAATGCCGATAGATCAACAGCGCCGATAGTCCAAAAGCGAGCGCGCGCAGCGCGCAAGCAAAGCCAAAGCGCATCGCGCTTGGCGTCCCGCTTTTGATCTTGCTCTAGCTCTTGACCTACCCCCTCCCGTCAGCCGAGCCGAGCACCGCAGGGGATTAGGGGCCGAAGAGGCGCGCGTTGTCTGAGCGCAGCGAGTTCGCGCGCCGTGCCCCTAATCCCCGAGGAGCGCAAGGGCACCGAAGCGGCTCCATCGCTTCGGCTCGCGCTGTGGGAGTGTGTTTCTTTGGTTACTTTCTTTGCACAAGCAAAGAAAGTGACCCGCGCCCAAAGGGCGTGGAAGCTCTAAAAAACGGCGGCAGCCAAGCCAATCCAGTAACCAACCCTACTTACCCACCAACACCAAATCCTGAAAATCAAAACTGAAATCCGTCAGCGGCGAAACAGCCTCCATCCGCACCTCCCTAACCTCCCCATCCGCCGTCAGCGCAAAATTCACAAACGCATCCGCGTTGAGCGATCGATCATCCCAACGCACGATGAAAGTATCGTGCTGCCAATGCTCCAGCGTACCCACCAGCTGCGGCGTCTTTGAAAAACGCATCCGCAACTTTCCGCCCTCCTGCAACAACGTCACCTCGCCATACCAGGCATCGCGATAAACCCCCGCATACCCGGCCAAGGGCAACGACGGCTGCGAATGCTTCGTGCGGGCCGCCACGTGCTTGCTCCAGCTTTCATCGGCCTGCGCCGCCGACTTCGCCACGGCCGCGGCGTAGGCGGCTGTCCAGTCGGCAGGCGGCGCCTGCATGAATGCATCCAGCACCTGCAAGGTGATGGCGTTGAATGCAGCGCCCACTTCCTGGTTGGTCAATACCACCACGCCCAAGTTCTTCGATGGCACCAACGTCAACCGCGACACCATCCCCGGCCATCCGCCGGTGTGCCACACCAGGCGCTGGCCACGGTAGGAACTCACGCTCCAGCCCTCGCCGTAACCGGCGAAATCAGGCTTGGCCGCCGCCAGCTCGGGGACGGACGGCTCCGGGATCGGCACCGGGGTGATCATCGACCACATCTCGCGCTGGCGTTGCTCACTGAAAAGCGGCGTGCCGTCGGCCAACTTGCCACCGGCCAGCTGCACGTTCATCCAGCGCGCCATGTCGTGCGCGCTGGAATACACGCCGCCTGCCCCGGAATTGTTGGCCCACGTCAACGGCGCAACCGTGCGCAATTGACTGAAGTCGGCCTTGGCATGACCCACCGCGGCAACGTCGCCGGCTTGCAGATGGTCCGCGTTGAAGCGCGTGCCCGTCATGCCGACCGGATCGAAAATGCGCGATTGCAGGAACTGCGCGTACGACTGCCCGGACACGCGCTCGATCACCTGTTGTGCCACGGCGTACAGGATATTGTCGTAGGCGTAGCGATCGCGAAACCCGGCCTTCAACGGCACTTGCGCCAGCCGCGCCACGACCTCGTCGGTGCGATAGGTCGTCGCCGGCCAATACAGCAGATCCCCGGCGCCCAGGGTCAGGCCGCTGCGATGGGCCAGCAGGTCGCGGATGCGCATCTCGCCGGTGACGTAGGGGTCGGACATCCGGAACGACGGCAAGTGATCCACCACTCGGTCGTCGAGCTTCAGTTTTCCCTCGTCGGCCAGGATCGACAGCGAGGCGGCAGTGAAAGCCTTGGTGTTGGAGGCGATCGCAAACAGCGTGTGTTCGTCGACCACTTCGCTGCGGCCTTGCTCACGCACTCCATAACCCCGCTCCAGCACGATCTGGCCATCCTGCACGATCGCCACCGCGATGCCGGGTATGTCGAACTGCTGGCGCACCCGCTCCACCCGTGCGTCGAAATCCTCAAGCTGCGGCGGCAGCGGCGCCGCATCCACGATCACCGATGCCAGCAACATCGTTCCTCCCCATGCCCACTTGTTCAAGCGTCCACTCCTGTCCGATACATCGTGTGCGACCCGCTCAAGCGGTCAGTTCCAACGGTTGCGGCGACACCAACACGCCGTTTTCGTCGGCATACAACCAGTGTCCTGGCACGAACGAGACGCCGCCGAAACTGACCGGCACGTCCACCTCGCCCTGATCGCGCTTTTCCGTCCTGCGCGGGCACGCCGCCAAGGCGAGCACGCCCAGTGGCAGGGTGGCCAGGGTTTCCACGTCGCGTACGCAACCGTGGATCAACACGCCCGACCACCCGTTGGCGACCGCCTTGGCGCCGATCTGGTCACCGAGCAACGAATGACGCAGGGAACCGTCGCCATCGATCACCATCACTCGACCCAGGCCTGGCGTGCCGGCCAGCTCACGCACGCGCGAGTTGTCCTCCAGGCAGCGCACGGTCACCATCGCGCCGAAGAATGAAACTCGCCCGCCGAAATTACGGAACAACGGCTCCACCACACTCACTTCCGGATGGCGGTCACACAGATCCGGGGTGGTCCAACCCAAGGCGGCATTCATCGGCGACTCCTCGCGCTTTCGCAGGATGGTAACGCGGCCGCGGCCAGTGTCGGGCCTTCACCCGCCCGCCCGCCGCCGCCATGACCCGTCCGGCCGCCACTACCGCCACCCTCATCCCATGCTTGCGATATCGAGACGCCCATGCGGCGATCGAATGGCTGTGTCGCGCATTCGGATTCGAACGGCACGCGGTGTACGAGCATGAGGGCTTGGTCCTGCATGCCCAGCTGACTTTCGGCAACGGCATGCTCATGCTCGGCTCCACGGAAAACACCAGTGCCTGGGGCCGGCTGATCGCCCAGCCCGGTGAGGTCGGTGGGCGCGAGACCCAAAGCCCCTGCGTGATCGTGGCCGACACCGACAGCCATTACGCGCGCGCCAAGGCCGCTGGCGCGCAAATCGTGATCGAGATCGCAGACCAGGGTTACGGCGGACGCGGCTATGCCTGCCGCGATCCGGAGGGCCACCTGTGGTGGTTTGGCAGCTACGATCCGTGGCAGCCGCACGACGCGCCGGGACAGGCCTCGGGCTGACCGGAATGTCATGCCGCAGACCGGCGTGCCCGCTCACCGGGCGGCTGCCACACTTCCGCCACCGCCCCTGAAACCTTGCCCATGACCGATCTTTTCGCAGTGCCAGCCCCCACCCACGGCATTCACGTCGGTATCGGCGGATGGGTCTACGCGCCCTGGCGCGGCGGCATGTTCTATCCCGACGACCTGGTGCAGCGCCGAGAGCTGGAATACGCCAGCCGCCACGTCACCGCCATCGAGATCAACGGTACCTACTACGGCGAACAGAAACCGGAAACCTATGCCAAGTGGCGCGACCAGACGCCGGAAGGATTCGTCTTCTCGGCCAAGGCGCCCAAGCGCATCACCCAGTCGCGCAAGTTGGCGGGGACGCGTGGGCAGGTCGAAGGTTTCATTGGCGGCATCGTCGAACTCGGCCGTACGCTGGGCCCATTGGTGTGGCAGTTCGCCCAGGGCAAGCACATGGACCTGGACGATTTCGCCGCCTTCCTCGATTTGTTGCCCCGGCAGGCCGGCGGCCACCGCCTGCGCCACGTGGTGGAAATCCGCGATCCCGATTTCGTCACGCCACCGGTGCTCGATCTGGTCCGCCATCAACAGGTCGCCACCGTGTTCACCGATTCGGAAGAGCATCCG
This sequence comes from Stenotrophomonas sp., assembly GCA_036403795.1. GTDB lineage: Bacteria > Pseudomonadota > Gammaproteobacteria > Xanthomonadales > Xanthomonadaceae > Stenotrophomonas_A. The sequence goes on along the minus strand of DASWQJ010000145.1, from coordinate 9,948 downwards.
TCTTTCGCGGACCTGTCGGCCGACTTCGTCTACGCCCGGTTGATGCGCAGCCAGGCGCGCCTGACCCACGGCTATCCCGGGCCGGCGCTGGCCCAGTGGGCGCAACGCCTGCAAGCCTGGCAGCGCGGAGAGGATCCCGTCGACCTGCCCCACGCCGGCACCCACAAGGCACCCCAGCAGCCACGCGAGGTCTTCGCGTTCTTCATCAGCTCGGCCAAGGAGCGCAATCCAGCCGCAGCCATGGCCTTGCTGCAGCAATTGGGTAAACCGGCAACGCGTACGCACTCATAGCCGCTCACCCCTCGCCGCGCCCGGGCGCGGCGACCATCGATGCCACCGGCCGGCACCCTGTCCGCCGGCCAGCGCCCCTTGGGCCGCGGCAAGCGCCACAATACCCATCCCCCGACAATCGCCGCCCCGATGCGCAAATCGTTATTGCAAATCCACTTCTGTGTGCTGCTTTGGGGCGTCACCGCCATTCTGGGGAAGCTGATCACCTTGCCCGCGCTACCGCTGGTGTGGTGGCGCATGCTCATCGTCGTGGCGGCGCTGGCGCTGGTGCCGCGGGTGTGGCGCGGCCTGCGTGCGATGCGTCCTTCGCTGCTGCTGGCCTATGCCGGCGTGGGCGCCCTGGTGGCCCTGCACTGGCTCACCTTCTATGGCGCCATCAAGCTCGCCAATGCCTCGGTGGCCGCCACCTGCATCGCGCTGGCGCCTGCATTCACTGCGGTCATCGAACCGTGGGTAGCGCGCCGGCCGTTCCAACTGCGCGAATTGGTGTTCGGGCTGGCCGTGTTGCCGGGCGTGGCGCTGGTCGCGGGGGGCGTGCCCGAGGGGATGCGTGTCGGCGTGCTGGTCGGCGCGATATCGGCACTGTTCGTGGCCGTGTTCGGTTCACTCAACAAGCGGCTGGTCGAGCATGCCGACCCGCTCACCGTCACGGCGGTGGAACTGGGCGCCGGCACCTTGTTGCTGACCGCGCTGGCACCGTTGATGCCATTGCTGTTGCCGGCCTTCGACGGAGCGTTGTGGACGCTGCCCAGCGCGCACGATGGTGGGTTGCTGCTGTTGCTGGCACTGGTCTGCACGTTACTGCCATTCGCATTGGCGCTGGCGGCATTGCGCCACCTCAGCGCCTACACGGTGCAGTTGATCACCAATCTGGAACCGGTCTACGCCATCGTGCTTGCCGCGTTGTTGCTGGGCGAACAACGCGAATTGACCCCGCAGTTCTACCTGGGCGTGGCGATCATCGTGGCAGCGGTCTTCCTGCACCCGCTGCTGCAGCATCGCCGCGGTCCGGTCCGCCATCCCGACCTGCTCGGCACCGCCGAAAACAAGTCGATCGTGGACTAAGCATCCAGCGGGCGGCGGCGGCCCCGCGTTGGCAGCTGCCATGCGTTGCATCGATGCCGGGCTGCCTCAATGCATTCGAGCGCTTGCTGGCCGCTCTGGATCCAGTCCACCGGGCTGCATCGGTCCTACTGCCACCGCGTGTGTGCGGCGGCAGCGGGTCCGTCAGAAATCCTGGCGCTGCGGCAGCAGGCCGCGCAGTTCCAGGTCGGTCAGGTTGCGCCATTGGCCGGGCTTCAACGCACCCAGCTTGATGTTGTCGATACGCACCCGGCGCAACTGGGTCACCCGATAGCCGAACTCCGAGGCCATCATGCGGATCTGTCGGTTCAAACCCTGCTCCAGCACGATGCGGAAGCCGAACTTGGCGATCCGCGACGCCTTGCACGGCAAGGTCATCTGGCCATGGATGCGCACCCCGCGCGACATGCCGCGCACGAATTCGTCGGTGACCGCCTGGTTGACCGCGACCAGGTATTCCTTCTGGTGGCGATTTTCCGCGCGCAGGATTTCGTTGACGATGTCCCCATTGCTGGTCAGCAGGATGAGTCCCTCGGACTCCTTGTCCAGCCGCCCGACGGGGAAGATGCGCTGCTCGTGGCCGACAAAGTCCACGATGTTGTCCTTCACCGCGCTCTCGGTGGTGCACGTCACCCCCACCGGTTTGTTGAGCGCGATGTAGACATGGCGACGCGCGCCGGGCTTCTTGGCCTGGCGGGTCCGCAGCGGCTGGCCATCCACCAGTACCTGGTCGCCCTCGCCCACCACGGCGCCGGTACCGGCCGCCTTGCCGTTGACGGTGACGCGACGCTCGGCGATCAGGCGATCGGCCTCACGGCGTGAACAAAAGCCGGTTTCGGCAATGTGCTTGTTGAGGCGGGTGCTTGAGCTGGCGGAATCTTCGGACATGGCGAAAGGCATCATGAAAACCCCGGCCTGGGCCGGGGTGGAGTGGGATCAGAAGCTGCGCGGACCCTTGGGCTTGTGCGGCGGCTTTCCGTGCGGCTTGTCGAAACCCGGGCCCGGTCCCTTGCGCGGACCGCGCTCGCCCGGCTTGGCTGCGAACTTGGGCTTGAACGGCTTGGCGCCACCACCGGCTTCGTCGCTGCCATCAACGCGGCGCATCTGCAATTGCTGGCCGGACACCCAGACCTTCTTCAGGTGCTGCAGCAGTTCGCGCGGCATCTCGGCGGGCAGGTCGAGCGTGGAATGGTCGTCCTGGATGTCGATGCGGCCGATGTAGCGGCTTTCCAGACCCGCTTCGTTGGCAATCGCGCCCACGATGTTGGCCGGCTTGACGCCATGCTGGTGGCCCACTTCGATGCGATAGGTCTCCATGCCGAATTCCGGCTCACCGCGCGGCGGCGTCTTGTCACGACGCGGACGCTCGAAGCTGCCGACGTCGCGCTCGTAGTTGAAGTCGCCACCCACACCCGGCGCCGCAGCGCGCGGTTCGGCATGCGAAGGCGCCGAGGCCGGTCGCGCATCGCGCTCGAAACGCGGCTCGAAGCGCGGACGTTCGGTGCGCTCGCCACGTTCCGGCCGCTCGTTGCGCTCCGGTCGTGCCGCACGATCGGGGCGTTCGAAGCGATCGCCACGGCCCGGACGTTCACCGGGGCGCGACGGGGCGCGTTCGTCCATGCGTTCGGGGCGCGGACTGCGCACGGGCGGGACCAACAGGAACGGTGCATCGCCCTGCAACAACTTGGCCAGCGCGGCGGCGATCTCGATCGCCGGCACGTTCTGCTCGCCTTCGTAGCGCTGCAGCAGCTCGCGATAGAAGTCCACGTCGCCTTCGGCCAGCGTGTCGCCGATACGGCCCAGGAAACGCGCCACGCGGGTGTCGTTGACCGCCTCCACGCTGGGCAGCTGCATTTCTTCGATCGGCTGGCGCGTCGCGCGCTCGATCGCACGCAGCATGCCCTTCTCGCGCGGGGTGACGAACAGGATCGCCTCGCCGCTGCGACCGGCACGACCCGTGCGGCCGATGCGATGCACGTAGCTTTCGGTGTCGTAGGGAATGTCGAAGTTCAACACGTGGCTGACGCGCTCCACGTCCAGGCCGCGCGCGGCCACGTCGGTGGCGACCAGGATGTCGAGCTTGCCTTCCTTCAGCTGGCCGATGGTGCGCTCGCGCTGGGTCTGCTGCATGTCGCCATTGATGGCGGCCGCGGCCAGGCCACGCGCCTGCAGTTTGGTGGCCAGCTCTTCAGTGCCCGCCTTGGTGCGCGCGAAAATGATCATCCCGTCGAACGGTTCCACTTCCAGGATGCGGGTCAGCGCATCGAGCTTGTGCAGCCCGCTCACCCACCAGTAGCGCTGGCGGATGTTGGCCGAGGTGGTCGTCTTGGCCTCGATGGTGACTTCGGCCGGGTCGTTCAGGTAGGTCTGGGCGATGCGGCGGATCTGCGGCGGCATCGTCGCCGAGAACAACGCGACCTGGCGCGTGGCGGGCAGCTTCTTCAGCACCGCCTCGACATCGTCGATGAAGCCCATGCGCAGCATTTCATCGGCTTCGTCGAGCACCAGCGTCTTGAGCTCGGACAGGTCCAAGGTGCCGCGGTCCAGGTGATCGATGACCCGGCCCGGCGTACCCACCACCACGTGCACGCCGCGCTTGAGCGCCGCCAACTGCTGGCCGTAAGGCTGGCCGCCGTAGACCGGCAGCACCCGGAAACCGGGGATGAAGGAGGCATAGCGCTGGAACGCCTCGGCGACCTGGATCGCCAGCTCGCGGGTCGGCGCCAGCACCAGCACCTGCGGTTTGTTCTGCGACAGGTCGGCGTTGGACAGGACCGGCAGCGCAAAGGCCGCCGTCTTGCCGGTACCGGTCTGGGCTTGGCCCAGCACGTCGCGGCCGGCCAGCATCGCCGGGATGGTGGCGGCCTGGATCGGCGAGGGCGATTCGTAGCCGACGTCGGTGACTGCCTGCATCACGGCGCTGGAGAGGCCGAGATCTGCGAACAGCAGCGGCGCGGGGGATTCTTGGGACATGGGGACACTCCGGGGGCAGCACCGCCGCGAACGGGCGGGCGCAAGTGGGGGCGTATTGTGCGCCCTGAACGGCCCGCTGTCGAAAAGGTCCGTTCAGGTGTAAGGATTGTCGCGGGCCGGCGAATCATCCGGTGACATGACCCAGACCCTATCCCCGATGGCAAACCCCGCCGCCCGCCCCGCCGACGGCCAGGCCTTCGCGGCCTTGCTGCAGCGCCACCAGGGGCTGCTGGTCAAGGTGGCCGGCACCTACGCCTGGCAGCGGCAGGACCGTGAAGACCTGGGCCAGGAAATCGCCGCCCAGCTGTGGCGGGCCTGGCCATCCTACGACCCTGCCCGCCCGGTCACCACCTGGATGTACCGGGTGGCCTTGAACGTGGCGATCTCCTGGGTGCGCGCGCATAGCCGTGAGCTCAGCCACAGCGAACCCTGGGATCCGGCCCACCACGACATCGCCGATCCGCACGCCCGCGATCCGGATGCCGGCCAGCAGGTGGAGCGGCTGTATCGCTTCATCCACGCGCTGCCACCGCTCGATCGGGCGCTGATGCTGCTCTACCTGGAGGACCACAGCCATCGACAGATCGGCGAGGTGCTCGGCATCAGCGAAGCCAACGCCGCCACGCGAATCAGTCGCCTCAAGCAACGCATCCGCCACGAAATCTGAAGGCCCCGCCATGGAACTCGACGAACTCAAGAACACCTGGCAACAGCTGGGCGAACGCCTGGAACGCCAGCAATCGATCCAGCTGGAATTGCTGCGCGAGCGCAAGCGCGACCGGATGCGCTCCAGCCTGCGCCCATTGTTCTGGGGGCAGCTGCTGCAGGTCGCCTTCGGCATCGCGCTGATCCTGCTCGGCGTGGCCTGCTGGACGCGCAACCCCGCGCCGGGCGGCTACTTCTTCGCCGGCATCGTGTTGCACGTGTTCGGCGTGGCCACCGCGGCCGCGGGCGGCATCCTGAGTGGCCTGATCGGCAGCCTGGACCTGGCCGCGTCGGTGATGGCGATCCAGCAGCGGCTGCGCCTGATCCGCCGGTTCCACGGCCTGGCGGGCATCGCCGTGGGTTGGCCCTGGTGGATCATGTGGCTGCCGGTAGTGGTGGCCCTCGCCGGCCTGGATCCGCGGCACCCGGTGTCAGGCGTCACGCCGGCCTGGGTGTGGATCAGCCTGGCGGCCGGGATGGCCGGTTGGGCGGCGACCTGGGGCTTCTACCGCTGGGCCCGCCATCCATCGCGGCCCGCGCTGGCCCAACGCATGGAAGCCAGTGTCACCGGCACCAGCCTGCGTCGCGCGCAGGCACTGCTGGACGAAATGGAAGCCTTCGAGCGCCAATGAAGGCCCCGGCGCAATAATGCGTCCCCGCCTCAGCCTTGCGCGACCCTTCCATGCAGATCCTCGAATTCGATCTAGACCGCGAACACGTCGAGCTCAACCAATTGCTCAAATTGGCTGGCATCGCCGACAGCGGCGGCCACGGCAAGACCATTGTGGCCAGCGGTGCGGTCCTGGTCGATGGCGAGGTCGAACTGCGCAAGACCGCCAAGATCCGGGCCGGGCAGATCGTGCAGATCGATGACGTGGAGATCCGCGTCGTCGACGCGCCCTAACCGTCGACGTGCCGCAGCCGCCGACGCGGCGTAGCGCGATCAACGCGTGGCGACGGCCACGCGCTGGGTCAGGTGGGCGGCGATCGCACGCCGGAACGGGGTCACCCGCGCGGCCACGCGCAGCGCAGCCTGCCGCAGTATTCGCGCCGGCAGCCGCTCATCGGTGTAAAGCGCGGCGATCGCATGGGTGGCTTCGTACAAGGGCAGCGTGGCGCGACGATGGGCCCGCTCGTAAGCAAGCAATACCGCCGCTGCGCCAAAGTCTCGACCCTGGGCACGGGCCGCACGCACGCCTTGGGCCAGTCGTGCCTGTCCCTGCAATCCCAGGTTGAAGCCGTGCGCGGTGAGCGGGTGCATGCCGACGGCTGCATCGCCGATCAACGCCGCCCGCGGGGCCGCGAAACGGTCCGCGTACACCCCTACCAGCGGATACGCGTGACGCGTTCCGTCGGGCACCATCTCGCCGAGGCGGCCATCGAAGCAGGCCGTCACCGCAGCACCGAAATCGGCGTCATCCATCGCCTGCAATTCCGCGACCTGCGAAGCCGGCAAGGTCAACACGGCGCCGGCGCGATCGCCCGCCAAGGGCAGTAGCGCCATCGTGCGACCGTGCCCGAACCATTCCCACGCCGCGTGATGGTGCGGGCGCTCGTGGCGCATCCTGCATACCAGCATGGTCTTGCCGTAATCGCGGTGGCGGGCACCGATGCCCAGCAGACGGCGCGTCGATGAAAACCGGCTGTCCGCCGCGACCACCAGGCCTGCGACCATCGATTGCCCATCGCTCAAGCGCAATGTCACCTGGTCGCCGCCTTGCCGGAGCGAAGTCACGCGGCGACCTGCGAGCCATTGCAGCCCCGGCTGCCCGGCGACCGAGGCGAAGGCGGCCCGCCGGATCCAATGGTTCGGCACCAGCCATCCCAATGGCTGGCCGTCCGCACCGGGCGCGAAGTCGAGCGCGAACGGTGAGTCGCCGTTCATGACCTTGGCCTGCTGCAACGGCGAGATCTCCGCGTCGGGCAATTGTGCCCACCAGCCCAGTTGTTCCAGGCAGTGGCGCGACGCGTGGGTCAGCGCAATTTCGCGTCCGTCGAACGCCGGATCGGCCAGTGCGTCCAGCGGCTGTTGCTCGACCAAGGCGATCGACAGGCCGCATCCAGCCAACGACCGCGCGAACGCCAGGCCTACCGGCCCGGCTCCCACCACCGCCACATCCACCGACAACATGAGCGATTCCCGCAAAGCCAGTCCAGGGTGCCGAGTCTAGCGCCGCACCCTGGCGCCGCCTTGATCGCAATCAACGCGCGGCAGGCAGGCGATCAGGTGAACAATGGCCACAGCACCAGCACGATGCCGACGATCGACACCGTCCATACCAGGCTGCGTACCACCGGCACGCCGAACGCATACAGCGGTACGTAAAGCACCCGCGCCCAGAAATACAGCTGCACGCCCAGTGCACTGTGTCCGTCGGTTCGCTGCGCAGCCACCACGGCCAATGCCGCGACGGCGAAAAACGCGAAGCTCTCCAGAAAGTTGCGCAGCGCCCGATCCAGTCGCGCCGCCACCCCGGCCAGTGCCGGCGGCGTGCCATCGCGGGCACTGACATTCCACTTGCTGCCGCGCTGCGCCGTCGAGGCGCCCGCGGCCAGCATCAACTGCAGCAGGCCCAGCGCGACCGACCAGGCCAACACGCGCAGTTCCACAGGCAGGGCTTCAATATTCATCGGGTGCATTCCTGTCTGCCAGCAGTGGGGTTACTTGGCGTTGGGCAGGCTGTAGCCGCTCAGGCGCCACACTTTGTCTTCGTCCAGCCGGAACGAGACCAACTCGCGCACGGGCTGGGGCGCACCGGTGAACCGGGTCGGAAAACTGACATTGACGTAGAGACCTTCCGGCACCGACGCGCCGGGGTTGTAGCGCACGCGCGTGACCGTGGGCTGGCCGCGCCCACTCACCGTGCCCAGGCGCTTGCGCGCGCCGGCGATCTGCGCCACGAAGGCCTCCCGCGGAACCGCACGCTTGGCCACGACCGAAGCGCCTTCCCACAGCTGCGCCAGTTGGTTCGCATCGACCATCTGCACCACCTTCAGCGCGGCCTGGGTCATCTCGGCGTTCTGCTTGGCCAGTTGCGCTTGCTGGGCCGGCGTCAGTGCCGGTGCGGCCTGCCCGGCCGGTGCTGCGGTGGGCTGGCCGGCGGGTGCCGGCCGGGGCGCCGGGGCGGGCGTGCCGGCGGGACGGGCAGCCGGCGCAGTCTGTTGCGCCAGCGCACTGCCGGCGACCGATCCGAGCAACATCAGGGACAACGCAATTCGGGAATGACGCATGGCTTGATCGTCCTTTCTTCAAGGGGCCGTCATCGGCGCGGCGAGTCTACGACAGCGCCCGTAGGGTCGTATTCACGCGTCGGCTCACGCGGTGCCATCGGCCGGCGGCGGCACCGATCGGTTGCGCCACAGTCGCCAGGTGACCCACAACGCACGGGCCGTGGCCGCCAGCAGGACGAGCAGGCTCAACCACGTTGCCAAAGTGGCCAACCAATGCCACGACGAGGACACCGCCGCCCAGCGCAGCAGCTCGGCCGCCACGAAGGCCGCGGCCACCCACAGCAGCGGCGTCAGATAGGCTCGAATCATTCCGCGGGTCTTTCCCAGCATGGCGCACCCCCTGGCAATGCGTCGAACCTAGGGCGCCGCCGGTGCGACCGACGTGAAGGCTCCCGGCAGCGGCAAAGACCCCGTGTTCCGCCCGAAGCGGTGGCCGATGGTGGCTCGGCGGCACCTCGGCTGATGCCCCTTGCGCCCTATGGGACGCTGTCAGCGGGCCGGCGGCACGATCACGCCCGCCGACTCGCGCGGGACGACGGGCGGAAACAACAAGGCCGTGTCGTTCTCGGCCAGCGGGCTTTGCTCGGGACACGCCGGATCGGGAAATCCGAAGCGCTGCTTCAACGCCTGGCCGCACGCATTGACGGCCTCCAGGTCCGCGCCGACGCTCTTGCATTGCTGGTCGAACGCGACCAGGAAAGCATCCTTGCGCCGCACGAAATCATCGCCGCACTGGCGCATCTGGCGGATGCGCTCCAGATCGTCCTGCACGGCGTTGGTGCCGTCCAGGCCGTATTCCTTGAGCTCCTCCGGGGTGAGCAGTCGCAGGCTGCGATTGGGCACGGTCATCATCAGGTCGGCCCCCGCCACGGCCACGCCGTTGCGCTCCAGGTATTCCTTCACCTTGCCGTAGACCTCGTGCAACTCACGATTGAGCTCGGCGCGCGAGGTGGCCTTGGAGCTGATCCGCATCATGCGGTGGATGCCCACCTTCCCCGCGATCAGGCGGTTGTCGCCGGCCGCCAGCACGAACACGCAGGCGCTGTGGCAGATGGAACCCTCACGCACCCAGATCGTCCAGTTCGATTCGCCAATGGCGTCGCCCGCGCGGATCGCCGCTTCGACCTGACCGCCACTGGAATCCAGGTCCAGGATGCGACGATGCAGTTGCAGTTCGTCGGCAACCGCCGCCAGGCGCCATGCCAGTTCGGCGAAACCGGCATTGATCTTGCCCTCGTAGCGCACCCGCAGCAGCCCGCTCTGGCGACACGGTTCCAGCGCCTGGCGCAGGCTGTCGCGATCGAGGGCGGCCAAGGCGATGCCGTGGCCCTGATCACCGGCGTAATCGGTATCGCAACTGATGAAGGCCTGGCCAAGCTCAAGCTGTGCCGTCGGCCAGGGCTCGTCCGGGTTGGCCTGGGGTCGCGTCGCCGCCGTGCCGGCCGTGGCGCGCGGCGTTGAAGTCGTCGTGACCGGGGCCTTGGCCGGCGCCGGCACGCCGGGTGCATCTTCGCCACCGATGGATACCAAGTGATCGCCATCGGCCGCCATGCGCTGGGCATCGCCACCGGTGCGCGCCGGATCGCTGGCCTGCTGACAAGCGGCAAGGATCAGACAGCAGGCGAGCAACCAGGGCGATTTGGGCATGAGTAGGCAAACGACAGT
>DASWQJ010000144.1:0-4226 GCA_036403795.1 Stenotrophomonas sp. | reverse complement strand
CACCCCCAACCATCCCACGCCCGGACCCCCCATGTGGAATGACTTCGTCCAAATCTTCCTGCTAGTGCTCACCGGCCTGCTGCCCCTCGTCAATCCCCCCGGAGCCGCCCTCATCATGCTTGGCCTGGTGCCCGACCTGGCACCGCATGAACGCGCGCGCCTGGCCTGGAGCGTAGCCTTCAACAGCCTGCTGATGCTCGCCGTGTCGATCAGCGTAGGAGCCTACGTGCTGTCCTTCTTCGGCATCTCGATCCCGGTGCTGCGGCTGGCCGGCGGCCTGGTGATCGCGATCACCGGCTGGAAGCTGCTCAACACCCCGCCGCATGTCGATCACAGCGCCACCGCGCGCCAGGCAGCCGCCGAGGCCAGCGCGGCCGATACCGGGGATGACGACCAATGGCGCGGCCAATTGTTCTATCCGCTGACGCTGCCGATCACCGTGGGGCCCGGTTCGATCGCCGTGGCCATCGCCTTGGGCACCAGTTCGCCCAAAGAAGGCCCGATGGCCGTGCACGTGATCGCCGCCGGGTGCGCGTTGCTGGTCCTGGCCGTGCTGATTTATCTGTGCATGCGCTACGCCGGCCATCTGAAGCGCGTACTCGGCGCCACCGGTACCCAGGTGACGCTGCGCCTGCTGGCCTTCGTCATCCTGTGCATCGGCGTGCAGATCGGCTGGCTGGGCGTCTCCGAACTGCTGGCGACCCTGCCGCGCGCCTAACGACGCGCTTTGGCCACCTGGAACGGGAAGTTGGCGTAGGCCGCGTGGCCGCGCCCGTCCAACACTTCGACGAACAACCGGTAGTTGCCCGGCGGCGTCGGGGCGCTGAACCTGAAATCGCCGGTGCTGGTATCGGTCTTCGCCACCGTCAGCGCCACCTCGGGCGGCAAGTGCTCCGCATCGCCGCCGATGCTGGTCGCCGTGCTTTCGGCGCGCACTTGCCAGCGATATTGCAGCGTGTCGCCATCGTGATCGGTGGCGTGCACCTGCGCGCGATGTTCGCTGCCGGGCGCCAGCACCACGCTGTCGATCGCCGCCTTGCCATCGATCCGGATCGGCTCGATGGCCGGGGCGCGGTTGGCCGGCCAGGCGCCGGTCCACAGGTATTGCATCGCATCCACGCTGGGCGTGGCCAGGCCATCGTGCAGGAACAGGCCGTACCAGGTCGGCGTGCGCTCCTGCTTCTGCCCCCACAGGAATACGTAAGAGCCCAGACCCAGGCGTGTGTCGCTGGCGATATAGCGTTGGTAACGCTCGATCAATAGCGCCGCCTTGCGCGAGGCATCGTCTTCGATCGGCGCCTTCCAGGCCGTGAGCGGCGACTCCCAGTGACCGGTCGGGCCCCATTCGGTCACCACGTAAGGACCGGTCCATTGGCTCTGGCGCAACTTCACGGGCAACTCCGAGAGGTTGCCGTAGAGCTGGATGCCGATCAGGTCCAGCGAGGGTGCGCGCTGCTTCAGCTGGGCAATCAATGGTGGACCGAATCCTGCCAGCGTGGTCATGACCGGGTGGTTCGGATCCACGCCATGGATCATGTCGGCAATGCCGCCGATGGCGTTCCAGACCTTCTGGTTCTTGTAATGCAGGTTGAGCTCGTTGCCCGCCACCCACATCAAGACAGCCGGATGGTCTTTCCAGGCCTCGACCTCGCCACGAATGCGCTGAAGCTGCGCGGCGACCGCCACCTCATCGTTGTAATCGAAGCCATGTCGCTCGTTGCCCACCGCGATGCCGACGGCGACCTTCAGGCCCAGGCGCTGCGCTTCATCCAGCGTCGCGCGCATGCGCACCGGGTCCGGCTCCACGTCCCAGGTGCGGAACGAATTGCCGCCCCGTGCCGCCAGCTCGGCCATCTTGCCCTCGCCGGACATGCCCGCGCCCTTGACCAGGAAAGGCTGTCCATCTACCAGCAGCTGGTAACCGTCGCCCTGCCGCACGATGCGCACCATCGACGGCCCGTGGGACGTCGGCGTTGCGGGCGCTTGCTCCTGCTTATCCGCCTGAGCGTGGTTCTGCGCCTGAGCGTGGCTCTGCGCCTGCAACGGGGACGCCGCCGTCAGGCAGGCCCCACTCACCCACAGCCCCAACACGAACGTACGAATACCAAACTGCATCGACTCACTCCTTGCAAACAACGACACCGTCACCGCGGCCTGGCCAGCGGATCAGGCGACGGCGCCGCCGACGCACGCCGGCGCACGATCAGGCGGAACAACGGGCCGGTCATCAGCGTGGACAACACGGCCAGGCTCACCAGCGTGGCGAATGCATATTCGGACAACAGGCCGGCATCGCGAAGGATGGTCGCGGCCACGATCTCCATCAGCCCCTTGCACTGCAGCAGCATGCCGATGGCCAACGTGTCGCGACGATCGAGCTCGCGCACGGGCGGCACCAGCAGCACCGCGGCCAGCTTGGCGGCCACGGCCAACACCAACAGGCCGAGCGCGGCCTGTAGTGAACTCCATCCCAGCACATCGCCATCGATCTTCATGCCGCTATGGCCGAAGAACAGCGGCGCCAGGCCGATCAGGGCGAAGCGCGCAATGCGTTCCACCGGCACGCGCCGCAGCCAGGCCGGCGGCACCATGGCACCGGCGAAATAAGCACCGAGGATTTCATGCAACCCCAACGTCGAACTCGCCCACGCGCCCATGGCGAGCCAAAGCGGCAACGCTAGCCACACCACCACGCTCGGCGGCGTTCGACGCCCCAGCCAGGGTCCGGCGGCCAGCATTGCCGCGGGTAACGCCACGGCCAACACATGCAGGCCGCTCCAATGGAAGCCGATCTGGCCCTGCGCATACAACAGCAACAGGGCCAGGCCGATCCACAACACCGCATCGTCGATCACCGCCAGGCGCAGCGCCACATCGGTCAGACGCCGGTGCTTGGGCCCCAGTTCGCGCACGATGCCGATCAGCACCGGCAGCGCGCTGACCGCGATGCACAATCCCACACCCAGCGCGCCCGCCAGGCGATTGCCCGCCGGCGCCACCCAGGCCGGCACCTCGGCCAGCAAGTGATAGGCCACCAGTGCACCGGCCGCAAATGGCAGCAGCAAGGCCACCGCCGCGCTGGACAACACGCGCAAGGCGGGGTCGCGCTGGGCAGGCGCCGCCGTGCCCTCGCCTTCCGGCAGGTGGCGCGTCTCGATGCCCGCGGTGAAGGCCAGCAGCAACACGCCGATCCAGCCCAGTGTCTGCCCGCCGGCAGACGGCACGCCCCAGGCGGTGGGTACCCAATGTGTATAAGCCAACACCATGCCGATGACGATCGGCACCACCGCAATCGGGAACGAGCGCCCCAGCGCCCGCCAGATCGCCCAGGCCAGCCCGATGAAGAGTGCGGCATCCAACGCGGTGGCAATGATCGGTTGCATCTGGGCTTTTGAAACCTCTTCGTCGGGTCAGGCGGTGACCGGCTGCGGGCGTACCGCAGGACAGTAACGCGCCAGGTAAGCCTGGTGATTGGGCAACGGCTTGACCGTGCGTTCGACCGTCCCGCGCACACCGTCCAGGAAGTGCTTCAACTCGTCGTCGCCCATCAGGTCGGCGCTGGGATGATGCTGCCGCGGCATCACGCCCTGCCCCATCATCACCTGGATCCAGGAGTTTTCGGCAAACAGCTCGCCGGGCTGGTGGAACACCGTGCCCGTCTCGCGGAACAGGTCGATGCGATGTTGCAGCGAGGGCGGCAGCTCCATGGCGTTGCACGCGCGCCAATAGTCGGTATCGCGACGATGGGTCAATGCAAAGTGCAGCACCACGAAGTCGCGCACATGGATGAGCTCATCGCTCATCTGCTGGTTGTATTCGTCGATGGCGACCTGGCTCACCACCTGCGGGAAGTTTTGCATCAGGCGGGTGATGCCGCGCTGGATCAGGTGGATCGTGGTCGACTCCAGCGGCTCGATGAAGCTGCCCGCCAGACCCAGCGCCACGCAGTTGCGATGCCAGCTTTTCATGCGCCGGCCCGGGCGGAAGCGGATCGGCCACGGCTTGGCGATCACCTCGCCTTCCAGGCTGGCCTCGAAGATCTCACGCGCCCGGTCATCGCTCATGTAGCGGCTCGAATACACGATGCCGTTGCCCACCCGGTGCTGCAGCGGGATGCGCCACTGCCAACCCGCCTCTTCGGCGATCGCGCTGGTGTACGGCGCCGCATCGCGCACCGCCGTCGTCTGGCAGGCCAATGCACTGTCGTTGAACAGCCAGTGCGACCA
>DASWQJ010000143.1:0-34688 GCA_036403795.1 Stenotrophomonas sp. | reverse complement strand
TGCCCATTTATCGGCATGTGCTGTCGTTGGCGCCGTCGCGCACCGATGCGCTGGAAGGTCGCGAGGATGCGCTGTCCGATCTGTTGCAAGGGGTGCGTAGGGACATCTCCCGAGGTGAGCTGGCGGCCGCGGCGCCGCGCTTGTCCGCGGCGCGCGACTACGATCCAGGGCACGTCGATCTGCCGGCCACCGAGGCGGCGTTCAACGAGGCGCTGCAGCTACGCCGCCAGCGTGCCGATACCCGCCTGCGTCGTGGTCAACTGGATCAGGCCGGCCAGGACTACACGCTGTTGGCCACGCTGATGCCCCAAGACGAGCGCGTGCAGCGCGGCCTCGAACAGCTCGCCGCCGGCTATGCCGAGCAGGCCGCGCGGCTGGCCGCCGATTACGACTTCGCCGGCGCGCAGGTCGCCTTGGACCACGCCCGTGCATTGGCCCCGCAATCCGCGGCGCTGCGCGGCGCCGAGCAGTCCATCGCCCGCGCACACCAGGCCGAGGCGTCGCGCGCACCGGTGCTGTCGGCCCGCGAGCGCGCCCGGCGACTGCGGGCGTTGTTGGGCCGTATCGAAGCTGCCGAAGCCCGCCAGCACTGGATCACTCCGCCGGGCGCCAGTGCCTACGATGCCTTGCGAGAAGCGCAGGCGTTGGCGCCTCGCGACCCCCGCGTGCTGCGCGCGGTGGCGCGCGTGGTGCCGGCGACCCGCGAGTGTTTCGAGGATGCATTGGCTGGCAATCGGCTGCGCGCCGCCCAGGCGTGCCTCGACGCATGGCAGACGCTGGCCGCGCGGGCCACGGCAGTGGCGGAGGCGCGCACCCGCTTGGCGCAACGCTGGATCGCGGTCGGCAGCGAACGGCTGGGCGCCGGCGACGAGGCGTTCGCCCGGCAGGCGCTCGAACACGCCCGCAAGCTCGATCCGGCCACCCCGGAGCTGTCGGATTTCGCCGCCCGCGTGCGCGCCGTGGACGGGCGTCGGGAAGGCTCGCAGGTGCGCGAGCGATAGCGGCTGGCGAATGCCCGCGAGCTCAAGCAGGATCGACGGCAGGTATAGTGGTTGCCCACGTATACAACTCGGTTCTTCATGGGCGTCGTGGTGATTGGCGCGGGCAGCCAGATCGGGCATTTCCTGGTCCGACGCCTGCTTGAGCAGCAGCAGCAGATCTGGGCCGTGAGCCGGCGGCCACGCCAGTCCTCACACCCGGCGCTGCACTGGCTGCACGGCGGCCTGCCGGCAATGCCGTCGTTGCAGCACACCCAGGCCAGGGCCCTGGTGAGCTTCGGGCCGTTGGAGGCGTTGGCCGAATGGTTGGCGAGCCTGGAGACCGCGCCCGTCGCGCGCGTGGTGGCCACCAGTTCGATGAGTATCGTGAGCAAGACCGGATCGTCGGATGCGGGCGAACTGGGCATCGTGCGTCGGCTACATGCGGGCGAAGCGGGTTTGGCGCGCGAATGCGATCGACTGGGCATCGGCTGGACCGTGCTGCGGCCGACGCTGGTATACGGCGCTGGACTGGACAAGAGTCTCACCCCATTTGCCCGGCGCGCGCGCCGCTGGCGGTTGTTTCCGCTGCCTGCCGCATCCGGTTTGCGTCAACCCGTCCACGCCGACGACATCGCGCAAGCCGCCTTGGCCGCCTTGGACGAACCGCTCAGCGAAGGGAAGACCCTGCAGATCGGGGGTGGCGAGCGCCTGGCCTATCGCGAGATGTTCGGGCGCGTGCGCAAGAGCCTGGGCGTCGCCACGGTTCCGCTGCCGGTCCCGCGCTTCGCATTGGCCCTGCTGGCGCGTTTGCGGCCTGCCGCCGTCGGCCCGGTATCGCGGCTGGAACACGACTTGGTCGCCGACAACAGCGAGCTGGAACGACTGCTGGGCGTGCATCCGCGACCCTTCCGTCCCCAGGCTTCCATGTGGGAGCCAGTCTCGGACTGAGTGGAGGCGCGCGTCGCTTGTCGGCGCTGCGGGGAGTGCCCCAGCCGCGGTTCGTGGCTACCTCAGTCCACGAACACCCGTCGAACCGTGTCACGCGCCGCCTCGAGTGAGAAGTGCTCGGCCACGTTGCGGCGACCGTTCTCAGACAGCTGCGTCCACAGCGCTTCGTCCTGGTACAGGCGCACGATGGCCTCGGCAAAGCCAGGCGCATCATCGGCCACCAATACGTCCTGGCCTTCACGCAAATGCATGCCCTCTACGGCACACGCGGTGGCGACCACTGGCTGACCATGGGCCATGCTCAGGTTGACCTTGCCCTTGACGCCGGCGCCGTAGCGCAGCGGAGCCACCGAAATCCTGGCGCCTTCCATATAGGGCGATAGGTCCGGCACATGGCCGTGCAACGTGACGCCTTCCAGTGTCGCGGCCAAGGCCTGCAGATCGTCGGGGACATCCGAACCCACGGCATGGAAATGTACCTGCGGCAGGCCCCTGCGCACCAAGGGAAAGACCTCGCGCAGGAACCACTGCACGGCATCGGCATTGGGCGGATGGCGAAATCCACCCACGAAGACCAGGTCGTGGCGTGCCTGCCAGGGCACGAGTGAGGTGGCCACTTCGTGCAGGTTGGACAGCAGTTCGCTGTGTATCGCCGGCGCGTCGACGCGCAACTGCTCACGCTCTGCGACCGAGACCAGTAGCGTGACATCGGTGGCATCCATCACCGCCAGCTCGCGCTCGCGCGTGCGTCGCGCGGCACGCAGCAACATGTCGTCATCGGCCAGCTCTGCGCCACGGCGCTCGCGCAGGTAATGCAGGTCCACCGTGTCGAACACGGTGCGCGCCTGCGGTGCGAAACGGCGCAGCAACGGCAGGCATTCGTGGGCCACGTGGTGGCGCACCATCATCGCCACCTGGAATCGATCGCCGTGCACGCGCAGCCAATCGGACAGTGTCTGCAGGTAGGGCGCGTACCAGACTTCCACGCCCAGCTGCTGCAATGCACCGGTATGCCTGTCGCCGTGGGCGCGGCGGGTGGGTACGAACACCACGTGGACACCGGCTTCCACAAGGAGCCGGATCAGGTTGAACTGGCGCAGCGAACCCGAGTCGCGGTCCGGCTGCGGTACGGCCTCGTCCAGGATCAAGATCTGGCGCTGATGGCGGTGCAGCAGCGCTGGCGACGGCGTGGTGCCCGGCGCTGCCTGCCCGATGAGGGCTTCGCGCCATTTGCCCGCGAATACTTCGCGATTGCGCACCTGGTAGGCCTTGGTACCGGCGGTCACGTCGGTGCCGTGGCTGGTGCCTTCGTCGTGCACCACGCGGGCCGATGGCTGCACGCGAACGGCGTAGCCCGCGGCGCGTACCGAAAATGCCAGGTCGGTATCTTCGTAATAGGCCGGTGCAAAGCGTCGGTCCAGCCCGCCCAGGGTCTCCAGCAGCTCGCGTCGGATACACACGGCCGCGCCCGAGCAGTAATCCATGCGGCGCACATAGGCGAAGCGGGGATCTTCCGGGGATTCGAATCGTCCATAGCTCCACGCACTGCCATCGGCGAACACCACGCCGCCGGACTCCTGCAGCCTTCCATCCGGATAGAGCAACTGCGCGCCGGCCAGGCCGGTGTCCGGATGTGCCTGGAAGGTGGACAGCAGTGCATCCAGCCAGCCGGGCTGCGGCACGGTGTCGTTGTTGAGCAGCACGACGAATTCGCCGCGTGCCAGGGCGATGCCATCGGAACAGGCGGCGATGAAGCCGCCGTTGCTTTCACGCCGGTGATAGCGAAGGCCGCTTACCTGCGGCAGCACGGTGGGTGTCTGGTCGTCGCTGCCGGCGTCATCGACGACGATGATCTCGCAGCTGGCCGCTGGCCGATGGGCCGCCAGGGCACGCAGGCAGGCCAGGGTATGCGGCAGATGGTTGTAGACCGGAATGACGATGGATACCCGTGGCGTCTCGGCCACAGGCACGGCAAACGGCGCAAAGGCAGTCGCTTCGGGGAACCATAGCGTCGGCGCGCGCAGCGGCGGCAACGGTTTGATATGCACGCCGACGCGTTCAAAGGTGGCGCGCCAGCCACGCGTGCGCAGACTGGCCATCCCGCGGCGCGCCAGTCCCGACAGGCGGTGCAGGAAATAGCGGAGCTCCGCCAGAGAGTTCGACATGCCGTTGCAACTCCAGCTTAAGGCAGCAGATACCGGCGGCCGCATCGCCCGTGCAGGCTGCGCTAGACTCGCCGGAATCCACATTCTCGCATCCCCGTGCCCCGACGCTACGATTACGACGACGAACCCGAGCACATCGAGGACGACAGCGGCGACGACGGCTCGTCGCCCTGGCCCCGTCGACTGATCGTCTGGGGACTGGCCGCGATGGCCTTGGGCCTGGGTTTTCTGGTCCCGTATACGCTCTACCTGAACCAGCAGGTCACCCAGCGCTTCGGCGAATTACGCTGGCAGATCCCTACCCGGGTGTATGCGCGTCCGTTGGGATTGATCCCGGGCAAGGCCTTGGATGCCGCCACGCTCAAGACCGAACTGGATGCGGCGTCCTATCGCGATGACGGTACCGGCCAGTTGCCGGGGACCTATCAACGTGATGACGGCAAGTTCATCGTGTCCAGCCGGGGCTATGTCGACGTCGATGGCCGCGTGCCGGCTCGGCGCGTGGAAGTGCTGGTCAGCGGGGGACGCGTGGCGTCGCTGCGCGACGTGGCCACGCGCAAGGCCTTGCGTGCCGCACGCCTGGATCCGGCACGCATTGCCACGCTGTACGGCCAGAAGCAGGAAGAGCGCCGCTTGGTGCGCCTGGAAGAAGTCCCCGAATTGCTGGTCACCGGCCTGCAGGCCGTGGAAGACCGCGACTTCAACCATCACCACGGCATCGACGTGAGCGGCATGTTCCGTGCCGCGTGGGTGATGGTGCGTTCGGGCGGGGAGACCCGCCAGGGCGCGAGCACCTTGACCCAGCAGTTGGCCCGCAGCGGCCTGTTGGGTATCGGCAAGGAACAGACCGTCACCCGCAAATTCAACGAGATCCTCTACGCGCTGATCATGGAAGCGCGTTACGACAAGCGCACCATCCTGGAGGCCTATCTCAACCAGGTGTACCTGGGCCAGCGTGGCGGGCAGGCGATCCACGGGGTGGCGTCGGGCGCAGAGCTGTGGTTTGGCCGCGATCTCAATTCGCTGACCCCCGAGCAGGTCGCGTTGTTGATCGGCCTGGTCAAGGGGCCTTCGTACTACGACCCGCGGCGCAGTCCCGAACGCGCGCTGGATCGTCGCAATTTCGTGCTGGGCAAGCTGCGCGAATCCGAGCTGATCGACGATGCCGCCTACAAGCGCGCCTTGGCCGCACCGCTGGGCGTGCCCGAACAGCCAGGGCTGGTCGCGGCCAATCGCTTCCCCGCTTACGTGGACCTGGTGCGTCGCCAGTTGGCCCATGATTACCCCGAAAACGCGCTGCAAGGGGCCGGCATGAGCGTGTTGACGGGCATGTCGCCGTCGGCACAGGCCTACGCCGAAGGCGCGGTCACCCGCACGATCAAGTCCCTGGAAAACAAGAAGCGGCCGCCGCTGCAGAGTGGCCTGGTACTGACCGATGTGCACAACGGCGACGTACTGGCCGTGGTCGGCAGCCGTGATGTTTCGCAACCCGGTTTCAATCGCGCGGTGGAAGCACAGCGGCCGGTCGGCTCGCTGCTCAAGCCGTTTGTCTATCTGCTCGCGCTCGCCTCGCCGGACCGCTGGTCGCTGTCCAGTTGGGTTGACGATGCGCCGGTGACGGTGCAATTGAGTCGCGGCCGCACCTGGTCGCCCGGCAATGCAGACAACCGCAGCCACGGCACGGTGCGGCTGGTCGATGCACTGGCGCGCTCCTACAACCAGGCCACGGTGCGGGTGGGCATGCAGGTCGGGCCCGAGCGGGTGGCGCAACTGATCCATGTGCTGGCCGGCATCCAGGCCGAGCCGAACCCGGCGCTGATCCTGGGCTCGACCGACCAGAGCCCCTACGCGATGGCGCAGCTGTACCAGTTCCTGGCCTCCGGTGGCGAGATCCAGCCGTTGCACGCGGTGCGCGGCGTGCTCGACCCGCAGGGCAAGTTGCTCAAGCGCTACGACAAGACGCCCGCGCCGGCCCAGGAAGGTGATTCGGTGGCGGCCAACCTGATCGGCGTGGCCCTGCAGCAGGTCGTGAGCGCCGGCACGGGGCGGCAGCTGTTGAGCGATGGCCTGGGCAAGTTGTCGCCGGCCGGAAAGACCGGCACCACCAACGACGGGCGCGACAGTTGGTATGCCGGCTACACCGGCGACCACCTGGCGGTGATCTGGATAGGCAACGACCAGAACGAGCAGGCTGGTCTTTACGGCGCTACCGGTGCGATGAAGGTATGGTCGGGCATCTTCGCCCGGCTGCCGAGTGCCCCGCTCAAGGTCAATGGCAAGGGCCTGGACTGGCAATGGGTGGAAGCCAGCGGGTCGGGTACCACCGATCCGCAGTGCCCGGGCGCGCGGCAGTTTCCGTTCGTGGCCGGCTATGCGCCGGCCTATGTGCCATGCAGCGCCGCTGCGGCCCCGGTCGAGGAGGGCGGGGCCGAATCCGGCGGCGGCTGGCGCAGCTGGTTGGGCCTGGACCGCAAAGAACCCGAGCCCGCGCCGTCGCCTCCCCCGTCCGAACAGTGAGTGGTCCGATGAAATCCAATCTCCGCCCCGCGCTCGCCCTGGCCGTTCCGGCTCGTGCCCCGGTCATCGGTCTGGCGCTCGCTTTGGCCCTGGCGTTGTTGGCCGGTTGTTCCAGCGCGCCGCCGCCGGCCGTGCCGACCGACACCACGTCGCCGGCGCAGCGACTGGCCGCCGTGGAGAAGACCGCCGGCGTCGACGACAAGGAGCTGTCGGTGCAACCGCTGCGCGATCCCCAGGTCGAAGACCTGCGCCAGGATGCCCGCGCCAAGCGCACGGCCGGAGACGTTGCCGGCGCCGCAGGCGCGCTGGACCAGGCGCTGAAGCTGGTATCCGACGATCCGGGCGTATGGCAGGAGCGTGCCGAGCTGGCGTTGCTGCAAGGCGACTGGCAGGGCGCCGAACGAGACGCCAAGCACGCGGTGGACCTGGGCTCGAAGACCGGTCCGCTGTGCCGTCGCCACTGGGCCACCATCGAGCAGGCGCGACTGGCGCGGGGTGAGGTGGAAAACGCCAACTCGGCCAAGGCGCAGATCGAAGGCTGCACGGTGCCGGGCATCAAGCGCTACTGAGTGGGCGATCGGACGCAGGTCCCCGGGTGACAGCCGTCGCCCGGCCCGTCGCCGACCCACGATTCCTTCCTCATGTCCCTGCTAGCCAATGCCAGCCGCGAGGCGCTCGATGAAGGCGGTCTGCTCGCACGCCAGCTCGATGCGTTCGTGCCACGAGCGGCGCAACTGCGCCTGACCGGTGCGATCGCCGATGCCTTCGACCAACGCGATGTACTGCTGGCCGAAGCGGGCACCGGCACCGGCAAGACCTTCGCCTATCTGGTGCCGGCCCTGCTGTCGGGCCTCAAGACCATCGTGTCCACCGGCACGCGCGCATTGCAGGACCAGCTCTACCATCGCGACCTGCCGCGGGTGCGGGCCGCCCTCGGCATCGGGGTCAAGAGCGCGCTGCTGAAAGGACGCGCCAATTACCTGTGCCGTTATCGCCTGCAGCAGGCGCGTGGCGAGCCCAGGTTCGCCTCGACGGAGCAGGCCGCGCAATTCCAGCGCATCGTCGTGTGGAGCGGCCGGACCCAGGCCGGCGACATGGCCGAGCTGGAGGCGCTGGCCGAGGATTCGCCGTTGCTGCCCATGGTCACTTCAACCGTGGACAACTGCCTGGGCACCGATTGTCCTTTCTGGAACGAGTGTTTCGTGGTGCAGGCGCGCCAGCGCGCGCAAGCCGCCGATGTGGTGGTGGTCAACCATCACCTGTTGCTTGCCGATCTGGCGCTCAAGCAGGAAGGGTTCGGCGAAATCTTGCCCGGTGCACAGGCCTTCGTGATCGATGAGGCGCACCAGTTGCCCGAACTGGCCGCCAACTTTTTCGGCGAAAGTTTCGGCATGCGCCCGTGGCAGGAACTGGCGCGCGATTGCCTGGCCGAAGCCCGGTTGGTGGCCGGTGCACAGGCCGCGCTGCAGGAGCCAGTCGGCGTGCTCGACGATGCCCTGCGCGCGCTGCGCACCGGCATGGAGGGGCTACCCGCGCGCGGTACGCAGTGGCGAGCATTGGCCAAGCCGCAGGTGCGCGACGGGTTCGACGCGGCGATGTCAGCCATGCAACTGCTGCAGCAGGCCCTGGCCCCGATGCGCGACGCCTCGCCGGGGCTGGATGGCTGCGCCGCACGCGCGCAGGAGGCGATCAGTCGACTGGCGCGCTGGCTAGGCGAGGATGTTCCCGTCGCCGACTTCGATGCCGAGCCGGTCGCCGACACCGACGTGCTCTGGTATGAACTCACTCCACGCGGATTCCGTTGCCAGCGCACGCCGCTGGATGTATCCGGACCGCTGCGCGAGCATCGCGAGAAGTCGCACGCCGCCTGGGTGTTCACCTCGGCCACGTTGACGGTCAATGGCGATTTCGAACACATCGCGCTGCGCCTGGGGCTGCGCGATCCGATGACGTTGCTGCAACCCAGTCCCTTCGATTGGCAACGGCAAGCACTGTGCTACCTGCCGGGCCCGCTGCCGGATCCGGCCTCGCGCGGTTACGGCACCGCGCTGATCGCGACGTTGTGGCCGGTGCTGGAAGCCTCCGGTGGCAGGGCCTTCCTGTTGTTTGCCTCGCATCGCGCGCTGCGCGAAGCCGCCGAAGCGCTGCGCGACGGACCCTGGCCACTGTTCGTGCAGGGCGAGGCGCCGCGCGCGACGCTGCTGCAGCGATTCCGCGAGTCGGGCAACGGCGTCTTGCTGGGTTCGGCGAGCTTTCGCGAGGGCGTGGACGTGGTCGGGGATGCGCTGAGCGTGGTGGCCATCGACAAGCTGCCATTCGCCGCGCCGGACGACCCGGTATTCGAAGCGCGGCTGGAGGCGATCCGGCGCGACGGGGGCAATCCGTTCCGCGACGAGCAGTTGCCGCAGGCGGTGATTGCGCTCAAGCAAGGCGTGGGACGCCTGATCCGCAGCGAGCAGGACCGTGGCGTGCTGGTGCTGTGCGATCCGCGCCTGCAGACGCGCGGTTATGGACGCGTGTTCCTGGCTTCGCTGCCGCCGCTGTCGACCACCTCGGAGCTGGCGCAGGTGCAGGCATTTTTCGGGCACGCGACCCAGCCGCCGGCGCCAGCGGCGGAGTCCTAGGCCGCCGCAGGTGCCCGGCCTCGCGCCACGCGGTAACCTTGCCCCCGTTTTCAGCCGGAATTTCCATGAAAGTCCTCGCTTTCGAAACCTCGACCGAAGCCTGTTCCGTCGCCTTGCACGTCGATGGCCGCACGCTGGAGCGCTTCGAACTGGCGCCGCGTCGCCATGCCGAGTTGGCGTTGCCGTGGGCCGAGGCGCTGCTGGCCGAGGCCGGTCTGGCGCGCACGCAGCTCGATGCCATTGCGGTGGGGCGCGGACCGGGGGCTTTCACGGGCGTGCGCCTGGGGATCGGCCTGGCCCAAGGCATTGCCCTGGCACTGGACTTGCCGGTGGCGGCGGTGTCGACCCTGCAGGCGTTGGCGCTGCGGGCGCCGATCCACGCCAGCCACGTGCTGGCCAGCATCGATGCGCGCATGGGCGAGGTATACGCCGGGGCATTTGCGCGCACCGCTGAGGGCTGGCGCGTATTGGGCGAGGAGGTGGTGTTGGCGCCATCGGCCTATGCGCTGCCGGACCAGACGGAAAGCTGGCATGCCGTGGGTACCGGGCTGGCCGCTGCCGACGGCGCCTTGCGCACGCACCTGGGTGATCGACTGTCCAGCGTGGATGCCACGGCACTGCCGCATGCCGCCGACGTGCTGGCGCTGGCGCTTGCGGCGATTGCGCGCGGCGACACGCTGGCGCCCGAGCGGCTGGAACCGGCCTATCTGCGCAACAACGTCGCGTTGACGCTGGTCGAACAGCAGGCGCTCAAGGCCAGCAAGGCGGGTTGAGCGGGAACAGGCGTGGGACGGAGGGCGTCATTGGCCGGCGGTTGCCGGACGGCCTGGGCAGCTGGTCGGTCGAGGATCGAGGATCGAGGATCGAGGATCAAAGATGGCCCCTACGCCGTAACAGCGCTCAGCGATCGTCGCGCAGTTCGCCGCCGGGCAGGAACAGCCAGGTGCGCGAAACTTCCAGGATGTCCACGCCGTCGTCGGTCTTGGGCAGCGGCGGGAACGGTTGGGCCAGCTGGACCACGCGCAACGCGGCGGCATCGAGCACCGGCACGCCGCTGGAGCGAAGGATGCGCGAGCTTTCCACGCTGCCGTCCCGGCGCACGCCGACGGCGATCACCACCTGTCCGCCGAGCCGGCGCCGCCGCGCTTCGTCCGGATAGTTGAGGTTGCCCACGCGCTCGGCGCGATCGACCCAGGCACGCAGGTAATTGGCATAGGCGTACTCGCGCGTGCTGGCCGACACGAACTTGCGGTTCGGTCGCTTGGCGTACTGTTCCGAACGCAGGTGCACTTCGGCGGCCAGGCGGGCCATTTCCGCGTCGCGCTGTTCGCGCGCTGCATTGGCGACGGTCTGCGGTTGCTCCACCGGTGGGTTGGGCTGCTGCGGTGGCATCGGTTCTTCGCCGCGACGGCTGGCGACCACGCGGGCTTCCGGCGGCGGAGTGGCCGGCGCACTGCGCGCCTGCACCGGCACCGGCGCCAGGCCGGTGCGGGGCTGCGGCACCACGCCGGGCTGGCTGTCGCGCGGGCGCGCGGCCTTGTCGTGGTCACCGCCGCCCTGCTGGTTGGCCTGGGCCAGGAAATCGGCCTGCTTGGGGGTCAGTGGCGTGCTGGTCTGGCTGAAGATCACATCCAGCGTCGGCACCAGCGGCGCCTGGTCGCTGACCGCGAAACCCACACCCAGGATCAGCAGCCCATGCACGATGAGCGACAACACGATCGTGGCGGTGAGGCGCTGGTTTTCCGCCTCGCGCGGCAAGGGGGCGGGGGGCAGGACAGCGGCGCTCATGCGGTCGGGCCGGCCTCGATGGCATCGAACAGCTGGCCACAGATGTTCAGGCCAAATTGCGCGTCGAGCTCGCGTGCGCAGGTCGGGCTGGTGACGTTGACCTCGGTCAGGTAGTCGCCGATCACGTCCAGGCCGACGAAACGCATCCCGCGACGCTTCATCTCCGGGCCGACCTGGGCCGCGATCCAGCGGTCGCGTTCGCTGAGCGGACGACCTTCGCCGCGGCCGCCGGCGGCCAGGTTGCCGCGGAACTCGTCGCCCTGCGGAATGCGTGCCAGGCAGTAGTCCACCGGCACGCCATCGATCAACAGGATGCGCTTGTCCCCGGCGGTGATGTCGGGGATGAAGCGCTGTACCAATGCCAGTTTGCGGCCGCCGTCGGTCAGCGTTTCCAGGATCACGTTGAGGTTGGGGTCGCCCTGGCCGCTGCGGAAGATCGAGCGCCCGCCCATGCCGTCCAGCGGCTTGAGCACGGCCTGGCCCTGTTCGAGCACGAAGGCCTTGAGCTGGGCGATGTCGCGGGCGACCAGGGTCGGCGGGCAGCACTGCGGGAACAGCAGTGCCGCCAGCTTTTCGTTGAAGTCCCGCAGGCCCTGGGGGTCGTTGACCACCTGCGCGCCGGCCTGCTGGGCCACGCCCAATACCTGCGTGTCGTAAATGTATTCAGCATCGACCGGCGGATCTTTGCGCATCAACACGATCTGGCCCGGCCCGAACGGCAGCTCCTGGAAGGCGCCCAGTTCGAACCAGTGGGCCTTGTCCTCGCGCACCGTCAGCGGTGCCACCGTGGCCACCGCCGTGCCGCCCCGCAGCGCCAGTCCGCCGGGGCGCACGTAATGCAGGCGGTGGCCGCGACGCTGGGCCTCCAAAAGCATGGCAAACGTGGTGTCCTTGGCGATCTTGATGTGGGCGATGGGATCCATCACCACGATGACGTCGAACGACATTTCAAATCCTGCGCTAAACCTTGCGGTCTGGCCGCCGATGTTAACGGTTGCCGGTGCGCGCTGGGAGAGCTGGCGAGGCATCGGGCGGGGAGTCCGGATCTGCGGATGACTGCGCAAAACTGCGATACAGTTCCGTTTAGTGCCACGGCGCGACGGGCTTGCGGAGGTTGCGCTTGACAGTATCGGCGGGTGCTGGGATATACATGACGTTTCGCAGCGACGCCATTGGGATAAAGCGTCGCGCGCCCGGGGACATTGGAATGACTGAAAATATTGCTGCGGGCGGGGAGCTCGCAGGCCTGAAGGTCATGGTCATCGATGATTCGAAGACCATTCGCCGTACCGCCGAAACCTTGCTCAAGCGCGAGGGTTGCGAAGTCGTCACTGCCACCGACGGGTTCGAAGCGTTGGCCAAGATCGCCGACCAGCAGCCGCAAATCATCTTCGTGGACATCATGATGCCGCGCCTGGATGGCTACCAGACTTGCGCCCTGATCAAGGGCAACCAGCTGTTCAAGTCCACCCCGGTGATCATGCTGTCCTCCAAGGACGGCCTGTTCGACAAGGCGCGTGGCCGCATCGTGGGCTCGGAGCAGTACCTGACCAAGCCTTTCACCCGTGAAGAACTGCTGAGCGCTATTCGCACATACGTCAACGCCTGACCAGGGGGAAGGGCACCATGGCAAAAATCCTTTTGATCGAGGACTCGCCCACCGACCGGGCAGTCTTCAGCCAGTGGCTGGAAAAAGCCGGCCACGAAGTGGTCGCGACCGACAACGCCGAAGAAGGGCTCAAGATCGTTCGCGGTCAGGCGCCGGACCTGGTGCTGATGGACGTGGTCCTGCCCGGCATGAGCGGCTTCCAGGCCACCCGCGCGATGGCGCGCGATGAAGCCACGCGCCATATCCCGGTGCTGATCGTCAGCACCAAGGGCATGGAGACCGACAAGGCCTGGGGCCTGCGCCAGGGCGCGGCCGACTACATCGTCAAGCCGCCGCGCGAGGAAGACCTGATCGCGCGCATCGCCGAACTGGTGCGCTGATGCAGTCGCCGTTCGACATCCTTGAAGCCTACGAGCGGCGCAGCCTGGTCCATGTGGTCCAGCTGCCCGGACGCCAGTTCGCCGCCGACGTGTGGCGCGGCGTGGGTTATCGCGTGGGCACGCGTCGGCTGGTGTCGGACTTCCGCGAAGTGGCCGAAATCGTGCCGATGCCGCCGGTCACGCCGGTGCCGGGTGCCCAGCCCTGGTTGTTGGGCGTGGGCAACCTGCGCGGCAACCTGTTTCCGGTCGTGGACCTCAAGCAATTCATGGAAGGCCGGCGCACCGTGCTGCACGAAGGACAGCGCGTGCTGATCGTGCGGCAGAGCGGTGGCGACGTGGCCCTGACCATCGACGAGCTCTATGGCCAGCGCAGTTTCGAGCAGAGCCAGGCGATGGACGTGGGTGAGCTGGCCCAAGGCCGCTACGCGCATTTTGTCGATCGTGCTTTTCGTGCCGAGGGCCAGGACTGGGGTGTGTTTTCCCTGTCGCTGCTGTCACGCACTCCTGAATTCCGGCAGGCCGCGGCTTAATTCGCCGTCCTGACCCCCATACCGAGTATCGAGGTCGAAACATGAGTACCGCCCCGGACACGTCCAAGCCCAAGAAGATCGGTGGCGTCGGTTCGAGCTTCTGGCTCGTCCTGCTTGCCCTCTCGCTGATCGTGTTCGCCGCCAACTTTGCGGTGTCGACGTGGCAGGGCAGTCGCCTGGCCGGCGCCAGCACCGGCGCGGCCGACCTGCAGGTGCTGTCGCAGCAGCTGGCCAACCAGGGCCGCGAAGCGGTTTCCGGTGACGCCAAGGCGTTTGCCTCGTTCAAGGAAACCAAGGCGCAGGTCGAGAAGACCGTCATCGAGCTGCAAACCCGCTACGGCGAAGAAACCGGCGTGTCCGGCGCGATCCGCCAGCTGAAGTCGACCTGGTCGCCGTTGAGCAAGAACGCCGAACAGGTGATCGCCTCCGAGCCGGCGGTGCTGGCGTTGGCCGGCAATGCCGACCGCTTCACCGGCAGCGTGCCCCAGTTGCAGGCGCAGTTGAACGAAGTGGTGCGTGCGATGACCGGCAGCGGCGCGCCGGCCTCGCAGATCTACAACACCCTGCAGCAGGTCGTGGTGGCCGGCACGATGGCCCGTCGCGTGACCGAAATGCGCGCCGGCGGCGCGGGTGCGGCCGCCTCGGGCGATGCGCTGGCGCGTGACTCGGTGGTGTTCAGCCAGATGCTGGAAGGCTTGCGCAACGGCAACGAAGAGCTGGGCATCGTCCAGGTCAAGAATGCCGCGGCGCTGGTGGCGCTGGAGCAGTCGCAGGGGCAGTGGGCGACGATGAAGAAGGACGTCGACGCGATCCTGGCCAGCTCGCGCAACCTGTTTGCCGCACAGTCCTCGGCTGCGGCGCTCACCGCCGGTTCGGCCAAGATGCTGGAGGACAGCAAGAAGCTGTTCGACGCGTTCTCGGCCTTCGGTTCGGTGCGCGATACGCGCCTGTTCCCCAACCTGTGGCTGGGCGTGTTGTCCGGCGCACTGCTGGTGATTTCGATCATCGGCCTGGTGGCGTCGATGGTGCTCTCGCGTTCGCGGGAACAGGACCTGCGCTACCAGACCCAGGTGGAATTCAACTCGCGCAACCAGCAGGCGATCATGCGGTTGCTGGACGAAATCTCCTCGCTCGGTGAGGGCGACCTGACCGTCAAGGCCTCGGTGACCGAGGACATGACCGGTGCGATCGCCGACGCTATCAACTACGCCGTCGACGAACTGCGCCACTTGGTGACCACGATCAACGACACCTCGGCCAAGGTCGCGGTGTCCTCGCAGGAGACCCAGGCCACGGCCATGCAGCTGGCCGAAGCGGCCGGCCACCAGGCCAGCCAGATCACCACCGCCTCCGAGCGCATCAACGAAATCGCAACGAGCATCGAACAGGTCTCGCGCAACTCGACCGAATCGGCTGAAGTGGCGCAGCGCTCGGTGGTCATCGCCGCCGAGGGTGCCGGCGTGGTGCGCGAAACGATCCAGGGCATGGACCAGATCCGCGACCAGATCCAGGAGACGTCCAAGCGCATCAAGCGGCTGGGTGAGTCCTCGCAGGAGATCGGCTCGATCGTGGAACTGATCAACGACATTTCCGAGCAGACCAACATCCTGGCGCTCAACGCCGCGGTGCAGGCGGCCTCGGCGGGCGAGGCCGGTCGCGGCTTCGCGGTGGTGGCCGACGAAGTGCAGCGACTGGCAGAGAGAACCTCCGGCGCGACGCGACGCATCGAGGGCCTGGTCCAGACCATTCAGGCCGATACCAACGAGGCAGTCAGCTCGATGGAACAGACGACCTCCGAAGTGGTGTCCGGCGCACGCCTGGCCGAGGACGCCGGCACGGCACTAACCGAAATCGAGCGCGTGTCCAACGCACTGAACAACCTCATCAAGAACATCTCCATTGCGGCGCACCAGCAGTCCGCGGCCGCGACCGACATCACCCAGACGATGGAAGTCATTCGCAAGATCACCGGCCAGACATCGCAAGGTGCCGGACAGACGGCCGAATCGATTGGTCATCTGGCCCAGCTGGCCGCGGACCTGCGTCGTTCGGTCGCCGACTTCAAGCTGCCGGCGTGATCGACGCGCGGAACGGGAAAGGAATCAAGGGTATGACGCGTAGCAATACGCCAATGCAGGAACAGGCCGCGCCTCGCGCGTTCGCACAGGCGGGCGCAGCGGGGAGCATGACGCGCTCCAGGGGGCTGCGATGAGTGCACTGCGCGATGCGATGAGCCATGCCGCGCTGGGCTGGGTGAAGCCCGAGCTCGACGAGACACTGCGCCAGGCCCGTCACGAGATCGAGTTCTTCGTCGAAGAACCCGCCGACACCAGCCGCATGCGTTTTTGCGCCGGCTATCTGCACCAGGTGCAGGGCACCTTGCGCATGGTCGAGCTCTATGCCCCGGCCATGGTGGCCGAGGAGCTGGAGCTGCTGGCCAACGCGGTGCAGGAAGGGCAGGTCGCCGACGTCAACGAAGCGTGCGCCATGCTGATGCGTGGCACCGTGCTGTTGCCGGATTATCTGGAGCGGCTGCAGAGCGGCCACCGCGATATTCCGATCGTGCTGCTGCCGTTGCTCAACGAAATCCGTTCCATCCGTGGCGAGCCGGGCCTGAGCGAAAGCGTGCTGTTCGCGTTCGATCCGCAGGCCGGCGTCGCGACCGAGGCCGAGCTGGACCATGCGCGCGGCAGCCTGAGCGGACGCAACCGCGAGTTGCTCGATACCGTCGGCAATGCGGTCAAGGAAGAGCTGCTGCGCGTGAAGGATGCGCTGGACCTGCACCTGCGCACGGGCGGCGACGTCACGGGGCTGCAGGCACAGGTCAACGACCTGGGCAGCGTCGCCGATACCCTGGGCATGATGGGCCTGGGCGTGGCGCGCAACGTGGTGGTGCAGCAACGCGATTCGCTGCGACGCATCGTCGATGGGCTGCAGCAGGTCGATGAAAGCCTGTTGCTGGACATCGCCGGCGCACTGCTCTACGTCGACGCCTCGCTCGACGACCAGGTCGCGCGCCTGGGCGCCGAGGCCAGCAACGATGAAGACGTCGGCGCCAATGCCAATGCCGCTGAAGTGCGACGCACGCTCGAAGTGCTGGCGCATGAGGCCATCGCCAATTTCGGCGCGGCGCGCGAGCATTTCGTCGCGTTCATCGAAACCAACTGGGACCACTCCCGCCTGAAGGGCGTGCCGCAGTTGCTGGGCGAGGTCAGTGGGGCGCTGCGGATCCTGGAATTGCCCGAGCCGGCCAATTACCTGGATGGCGTGCGCCTGTATATCGACCGGGAACTGGTCGGCCGCCAACGCGTGCCCAGCGGCCGGCAGCTCGACACCCTGGCCGATGCCATGGCCAGCCTGGAGTACTACCTCGAAGCCCTGCGCGAACGCCGCCCGGGACGCGACGAGATCCTCGATATCACCCGCAGCAGCCTGGAGACCCTGCGCTACTGGCCGCTGCCGTCTGCCCACGAGGAACTGCCGGCCGCGCCGGCGGTACCCGTCGTGGCCAGTGTTGCCCCCATCGATGAGCCGGTCCGCGAAACTGCCGTAGTGGAATCGGCGCCTGCGCCGGTCGAAGCGGTGGCCGTGGCGCCTTTGGCATCGACGTTGCCGGCCGTGCCATCGCCGGCCGTGGCCGAGGACGCCGCCGTGGAGCGCGCCGAAGCAGAGCGCGCCGCAGTAGAGCCGGCCGTAGTCGAGCCGGAGCCGATCACTGCCTTCGCGGCGGTCGAGCCGGTCCTGCCCAGCATCGAGGTCGGCCTGCCGACGATCACCGCTGCGCCGGCTGCCGAAGCCGCCGAAGCGCTGGTCGCGGAGTCGGCCGAACGTCTGGTGGCGGAAATCACGACGCTGCCGGAAGGCCTGCATGTCACCGCCAGCGGCTTTGAGTGGACGCTGCAACACGAAGCACCGGCCGTGGTGCCGAGCGTGTCCTTCGACCCGGTCATGGCCGAAGAAGGCGCGCTGACGCACGCGACGTTCGACATCGCTCCGCTGGACTGGTCCGCCGATGGCGGACAGATGCCCGCCGAGCAGGACGGCACCGGCGTGTCCGGTGTGACGTTCGATCCGGTCTCTGCCGAGCAGGACGCGCTGCCAGCCGAGGCCACCGAGGTCAGTTATGTGTTCGATGCCGGCACGCTGGAAGGCGAGCCGGTCGCCGATGAGGTGGTCACGGACGCACTGGCGACGCTGTCGCCGCTGCCGCCGTTGCCCCCGGTCGAAGACGCCATCGCCGATGCGCCGGTCGAACTGCCGCAAACATTCGATGCCACCACCTTGCCTGTCGATATCGACAGTCCGTTCGTGGAAGCGCTGGAAGTCACCTCGGCGGGCGAGTTCGAAGAAGCCTTCGAGGCCACCGAGGCCGAAGGCCCGCGCGTCCACGAGGCGCGCATCGGCAGCATCGACCTGGACGATGCGTCCAGCGCGTTCCTGGCCGAGCTCGACGCCGCGGCGGCCGACTTCAGCACCGAGGCCGAGTCGGCACCGGTTGCCACGGAGATCGCGGCACCGGTCGGCGTGGAAGCCGGCTTCGAGGACGATGCCAACGAGATCGACGCCGACATCCGGGAAGTGTTCCTGGAAGAATTCGACGAAGAACTGGAAAATCTTTCCCAGCTGTTGCCAGCATGGCGTGCCGCACCTGCCAGCGTTGACAACCTGCGGCCCATCCGCCGCGTCTTCCACACCCTCAAGGGCAGTGGTCGACTGGTCGGCGCACGCACGCTGGGTGAGTTCAGCTGGAAGATCGAGGGCATGCTCAATCGCGTGCTCGATGGCTCGCGTCCGGCCAGCCCGGCCGTGGTCGCGATGGTCCAGCAGGCGTTCGAAGTGCTGCCGCAGCTCAATGCCGCGCTGCGTGGCCAGGCCCGTGTCGAAGCGGACCTGTTGGCCATGCAAGCCATTGCCGACCGCATTGCCGGTGGCGAAGAAGCTTGGTACGTCCCGGTGGCGCCGACCGTGGTGGCTGCCAAGGTCGCCGCGCCGCAGAACGCTGTCGAGCAGGCCATCACCGCCGACCTGGCGGCCGGTACCCCGGCCTCAGTCGATGCGGTACTGCGCGAGATCCTGGAAGCAGAGGTCGCCACCCACCTGGAAACCGTCCAGGCCTGGTTGGACGGCGCACGGCCCGTGCCGCAGCCGATGACCGAAGCGCTGCTGCGTGCCGTGCACACGATGAGCGGCGCGTTCGCGATGACCGACGTGCCCGAAATCACTGCGGTCACCACGCCGGCCGAAACCTACGTCAAGCGCTCGCTGTCGGCAGCCCGTACGCCGGATTCCGACGGCGTGGAAGGCATCGCCGACGTCGCCGCTGCGATCGCCACCACGGTCGCCGCGCTGCAGGCCGAGTCGCCGCGCATCCCGTCGTTCGCCCCGTTGGCCCAGCGCCTGCGCGTGCTCGTGGACAGCCTGCCTGAAGCGCAATGGCTGCCGCAGCACACATTGGACGACGAGATCGAGGCGCTGGAGCCGGTGCTCGCCGAAGGCGAAGAGCTGACCGCCACGCACGACCTGGACGCTTATCTCGGCATGTCGGCGTCGCATGGCGGGGGCGATTCGCGCTTGCCGAGCGACCCGTTCGCCGGGTTGGCGGTGGAAGAGATCGAACTCTCCTCGCCGGCGGACAACGCACACGACACTTCGCAGGAGGTGTTCGTCGAGCAAATCGATGCCGCACCTGCAGAAGACAACGTGCCGACGCTTTCTGGCGACGCTGCGACCGACGCATTCGGCCATGCCGATTTCAGTGCGGCCGACGCCGTCATGGCGGCCGTCGCTGCGCACGAGGAACATTTCGACGCCACACCGGCATTCTCCAGCGAGCAGCTGGTGGAGGCCGTTCCGCTGGGCCAGGCCGATCTGCCGCAAGCTTCGGCCGAGGACATCATTGAAGCGGTGCAGGCCGAAACCGCCTCCATCGACGGCTTGGCCATCGAAGAAGTCAGCCTGGATGGCGCACCTGCGGCGTGGGACGCCCAGGACGTGGTCGAGGTCGTGCAGGCCAGCGAGCCGCAGGCACAGGAAGCCGACGAGGTGGAAACCTTCGAGGCCCTGGAAGTGGTGCCGATCGATCTCCACGAGGTCGAGTCGCCGCAGGTCGAACCGACGGTCGCAGCGTTTGCGGCCGATCAGACCCCGCCCGCGCCCGTGACCGAAGACGCCAAGGCATCGGCCGATGTCGATGCTGTCCAGGCAACCGCTGGACAGGAAACCGAGGCGAGCCAAACCCACGCACCCGAGGTGGCGGAGGCCGCCGCTGGCCAGACACGAACCCCTGCGGTCGATGTCGATGCCGGCCCGCTGGACTTCGCCGAGCTGGACCGCGAGCTGGTCGACATCTTCGTCGAGGAAGGCAAGGACCTGCTGGACCATTGCGACGGCCTCATCGCCGGACTGCGCAAGGCGCCCGACGACCGCGAGCTCATCGCCGGTCTGCAGCGCGACCTGCACACCCTGAAGGGTGGCGCGCGCATGGCGGGCATCAACGCCATCGGCGACCTGGGCCATGGCATCGAATCGCTGCTGGAACTGGTGGCGGCCAACCGCACCGTGATCGTCCGCGATGACGTGCACCTGCTCGAGCGCGGCTTCGATCGCTTGCACCAGCTGCTGACTCGCACCGGCGAACACCGCGCGGTGAAGATGCCGGTCGACCTGCTGGCCGCCTTCGATGCCCGCGTGCACGGTCGTCCGGAAGTGCCGGCTGCCGATGCCGACGTGCAGGACATGATCAGCGCCGCCGTCGCGCCAACCTTGCAGATGCCGCTGTCGGCACCGGTGCCGGTGGAAGGCATCGTCGACGAAGAACTGGGTGCCACCCGCGCGCCGCAGGAACAGGTGCGCGTACGCGCCGACCTGCTCGACAGCCTGGTCAACCACGCCGGCGAAGTGGCGATCTACCGTTCGCGCCTGGAACAGCAGTTGGGCGCGTTCCGTGGTGCCATGTCCGAGCTGGATCGCACCAACGCACGTCTTCGCGACCAGTTGCGTCGCCTGGACCTGGAGACCGAGGCACAGATCGTCGCGCGCTACCAGCGTGAGCAGGACCAGGGCGACACCACGTTCGATCCGCTCGAGCTGGACCGTTTCTCCACCCTGCAGCAGCTCAGTCGCGCGCTGAACGAATCGGCGGCCGACTTGGGTGGCCTGCAAGGCGTCCTCGACGATCTGGCCCGTCAATACGACGTGTTGCTGCAGCAGCAGTCGCGCGTGAGCTCGGAACTGCAGGACGGCCTGATGCGCGCGCGCATGGTGCCGTTCGACGGCCTGGTGCCGCGTCTGCGCCGTGTCGTGCGCCAGGCGGCCACCGATACCGGCAAGCAGGTTCACCTGGTGCTGGAAGGTACCCACGGCGAGTTGGACCGCAACGTATTGGACCGCATGGTCGCGCCGCTGGAGCACATGCTGCGCAACTCGGTGGCCCATGGCCTGGAGAAGCCCAAGCAGCGTCGCGAGGCCCGCAAGCCCGAAGAAGGCACCATCGCGATCAAGCTGCGCCGCGAAGGCTCGGAAATCGTGCTGGAAGTGTCCGACGACGGTGCCGGCCTGGACCGCGAGGCGATCCGTCGCCGCGGCGAAGAGCGCGGCCTGGTGGCGGCGGGACAAACGCTGACCGAGACCGAACTGGACCAGCTGATCTTCGCATCCGGTTTCAGCACCTCCGACCAGGTCAGCCAGTTGTCCGGCCGTGGCGTTGGCATGGACGTGGTGCGCAACGAGGTCCGCCAGCTGGGCGGCTCGGTCGATATCCACTCCGTGCGCGGGCAGGGCGTGACCTTCACGCTGCGCCTGCCGCAGACGCTGGCCGTTACCCAGGCCGTGTTCGTACGCATCGGCGAATCGACGTTTGCCGTGCCGGTGGCGTCGGTCAGCGGCATCGGTCGCATTGCCCGCAGCCGCTACGAAGCTGGCCAGGGTGGCTACCACTACGGCGGCGAAGAGTACGCGCTGCAGGACCTGGGCTCGCTGGTGGGCCAGGCGGCCGCGCAGGCCGATGGTGCGCCGCAGATCCCGTTGCTGTTGGTGCGCGCAGGCGATCTGCGCGCGGCCGTGGCGATCGACCAGGTGATGGGCAACCGCGAAATCGTGGTGAAGCCGGTCGGCCTGCAGATCGCTTCGGTACCGGGCATCTACGGCGCCACCATCACCGGCGATGGCCGCGTGGTCGTGATCCTGGACGTCGCGCCGCTGGTGCGTCGCCATCTCAGCCAGCCGGCCCGTCCGGCGGCCGAACCGACCCCCGAAGCGCAGCGTCGCGTGCCACGCGTGATGGTCGTCGACGATTCGCTGACCATGCGCAAGGTGACCGGCCGCGTGCTAGAACGCCACAACTTCGAGGTCATTACCGCGCGTGACGGCGTCGAGGCACTGGAGCAGCTGGAAGAGAAGGTGCCTGACCTGATGCTGTTGGACATCGAAATGCCGCGCATGGACGGCTACGAGCTGGCCACCGCGATGCGTGCCGATCCGCGCTTCAAGGATGTGCCGATCGTGATGATCACCTCGCGCAGCGGCGACAAGCACCGCCAGCGCGCCTTCGAGATCGGCGTGCAGCGTTACCTGGGCAAGCCTTACCAAGAGTTGGACCTGATGCGAAACGTGTACGACCTGCTGGGGATTGCCCGTGTCCGCGAGTGACAGCCTGGGTACCCCGGTGGCACTGCTCGGCCGCAATGGCCCGGCGCGCGAGCGGCTGCGCGAAGCGCTGTCGCTGATCGGCGCGCGAGTGGTGCTGGAAGACGAGCCCGGCGCGATCGACGTGCAGACCTTGGCCGATGCCCACCCACGCGCCGTGCTGGTGGCGCTGGAGCCGGCCATCGAGGATGCGCTCGAAGCCTTGCAACCTGCGTTGCAGCAGCCCGGCCTGATCGTGATCTTCGACGAGGCCGAACTGGCCGTGCGTCGCGAAGGCTGGGATGCGCAGCGTTGGGCCCGCCACCTGTCGGCCAAGCTGCACGGCCACGATGACGTGCTGCCGCCAGGCGCTGAAGAAGAGCCCACCTGGCAGCCGGAACCCGGCCTGCCGGTGACGCCGGCCCAGTTGCACGCCGAGCAGCGCGTGGCCCCGCATCTGGAAGCGGCCGCATTCGCGCTGGACGACGTGCCGGGCGATGCGTTGTTCGTGGCACCCGATGCCGAGCTGGCGGCGATCGTTCCGCGCGCCACCCTGGCGCTCATCGACGAACCGTTCTCCGCGCCGCCGGCGACCGAGCCCGCGCAAGCGGCGACTCGCGCCCCGGCCGAAGCCACGCCAACCGCACTGGGCGATTCAAGTACCTGGGGCCTGGTCGAAGACGTCGCCATCGTTGAGCGCGCGCGCGAAGAGCCGAACCTTTCCGAACTGCCCGACCACGGGTTGTCGCTGCTTGACCTGGAGTCGGCCAATGCCGCGGCGCCGGCCGGTGCCGTGCTGGTGATCGCCGGTATCGGCGGCCCCGACGCGATCCGTCGCTTGCTGAGTGCGTTGCCGGGCGGCTTCCCGCGGGCGGTGATCGTGCGTATGGCGCTGGATGGCGGGCAGTACGGCAATCTGGTGCGACAGATGGGTCGCGCCTCCGCGCTGCCGGTCGAGTTGGCCGAGGCCGGGCTCGCCCTGGTCGGCGGTCGTGCCTACATTCTTCCCGATGGCGTGGGTGTGGTGGCGGCCGACGGCGCGTTGCGCTTCGTTGACGGCTGCGATACCGCGGCGCTGGTGTCGACCCTGCCGCCAGCCGACAGCGCCGTGCTGCTGCTCAGCGGCGCCAGCGAAGCGCTGGTCCCCGACGTGCTCGCGCTGGCCGGGCAGGGCGCCTGGGTGGCCGGACAGTCCAACGACGGCTGCTACGATCCCGCGGCAGCGAGTCGCCTGGCGCAGCAGGGCCAGCGAAGCGGTGACCCGACCCAGCTGGCGCACGCGCTGGCCGAACGCTGGCCGTCCGAGTGACGCTCGACCTTCGCATCTTCCGGAAACGCCCATGAGTTACGCCAACAACGACGAAATCCGCGGGGTCCTGATCCAGGCCGGAGAGGAACGCGTGCTGCTGCCCAATGCCACCGTCGCCGAGGTGATGTCGCGCGTGGCGGTCGAGCCGCTGAGCGACATGCCGCGCTGGCTGGTCGGCCAGATCGCCTGGCACGGCTGGAAGGTGCCGCTGTTGTCTTTTGCGCGTTTCAGCGGGATGGGCGAAGAACCGCCGGCGGTGAACAACAAGGTGGTCGTGCTCAAGGCGCTGAGCGGCCATGCCGAGCTGCCGTATTTCGCGCTGCTGACGGCGTCCTTCCCGCAATTGATCTCGGTCCCGCGCGATGGCCTGCTGGCCGACGCGTCGGAGGAAATGCTGCCGCAGGGCGTGCACATGCGCGTGCTGTTGGGCGAGCAGAGTGCGTTGTTGCCCGACCTGGATGCAATCGAGGCTACGTTGGCGCAGACCCTGGCGGCGTAACGCGCCCACCCACCGGGGCGCCTGCCCTCGTCGGGTAAGCACGACCCGCCGCTAGTCCGGGGGATCCCGAATCGCCTCGCGCGACCGACCTGACCGGTCCGACGCCTCAGAGGTCTCCCAGCCGCGCCTGCAGCGCAGCAATGGCCGCCAGGCCCGCGGTTTCGGTACGCAAGATGCGCGGACCCAGGCGCAGCCCCTGGAACCCCGCAGCCGCCAGCGTCTGGCGATCGCGCGGCGACCAGCCCCCTTCCGGCCCGATCGCCACCACCAGTGGCGTGCCCGGCGATGCCTGCAGGGTCGACAGCCGATGCTCACCTGCCGGATCCAGGGTCAGCTTGAGCGCGTCGGCCGGCACCGCGGCGGCGGCCTCGGCCAGTGATCGCGGCGGTGCCAGCGTCGGCACCCGCGCCCGCCCGCATTGTTCACAGGCCGACACGATGACATTGCGCCAATGCGCCATGCGCTTGGCCGCACGCGCTGCATCCAGCTTTACTTCGGTGCGTTCGGCATCGACCGGCAGCACGGCGCTGACGCCCAGCTCGGTGGCCTTCTGCAGGATCAAGTCCATCTTCTCGCCGCGTGCGATGCCCTGCAGCAGGTGGATCACGCGCGGCGACTCGGTTTCCACCGGCACCGGGCTGGCCACGCGCACCCGGGCCTCGCGCTTGCCCACGGCGATGAGGGTGGCCGGATAGTCGTGGCCATCGCCATTGAACAGCACACAGCCATCGCCTTGCCCCAGGCGCAGCACGCGCAACAGATGATTGGCGGTGGTTTCGGGGAGCAGCAGCTCCGCTCCCGGGGTGAGCACCAGGTCCACGTGGCAGCGGGTCACACGCATGAAGTCGCCTCCTCGATGGCGGCCAGGGTGGTCTGCGCCAGCAGCGCCAGTTGGCTATCGTCCACGCAGTAGGGCGGCATCCAATACAGCACATCGCCCAGTGGACGCAGCACCACGCCCCGCGCCAGCGCCGCCCGGTACGCGCGCAGCCCGACGCGTGCGGCCGCCGGGAAAGGGGTGCGCCGGTCGCCATCGCGACCGAGCTCGAAGGCGACCACCATGCCCGCCTGGCGCAAGTCGGCCACGTGACGATGCTCGCCCAGGGGCAGCGACAGCTCCCGCATCGTCTCGGCGGTGGCGCGGTTACGTTCCAGGACCGGCTCGCTGGCGAAGATGTCCAGGCAGGCCAGCGCAGCGGCACACGCCAATGGGTTGCCGGTGTAGCTGTGCGAATGCAGGAACGCGCGCTCGCGCGACTCGTCCAGGAAGGCGTCGTACAGCTCCTGGGTTGCCAGCACCGCCGACAGTGGCAGGAAGCCGCCGGTCAGCCCCTTGGACAAGCACAACAGGTCGGGCATCACGCCGGCCTGCTCGCAGGCGAACATCGTGCCGGTGCGGCCAAAACCGGTGGCGATCTCGTCGGCAATCAGGAAGGCGCCGTGCGCATCGCACAGCGCCCGGACACGGGCCACGTAGGAAGGATCGTGCATGCGCATGCCGCCCGCGCACTGCAGGCGAGGTTCGAGGATCACCGCGCACACCTCGCCCGGATGCCGGTCGAACAGGTCGGCCAGCGCATCGGCGGCCTGCCGTGCGCGCTCGGCGGCGCTCTGTCCCGGCTCGGCCAGGTAGGCGTCGGGCGAGGGGGCGAACAGCGACTCGGCCAGCAACGGGGCGTACACGCGGCGGTACAACGGGATGTCGCCCACCGACAACGCCCCGATCGTCTCGCCGTGGTACCCGTTTTCCAGCGCGATGAAGCGCGTGCGCTGCAGCTCGCCGCGATTGCGGAAATAGTGGAAAGCCATCTTCAGCGCCACTTCGACGCCGGCCGAGCCGTTGTCCGCGTAGAAGACCTTGGACAACGGGGCACGCCCGGGCTGGCGCGGCGCGATGTCCAGCAACCGTTCGGCCAGGCGGATG
The DNA here is from genome assembly GCA_036403795.1 of Stenotrophomonas sp. Taxonomy (GTDB): domain Bacteria; phylum Pseudomonadota; class Gammaproteobacteria; order Xanthomonadales; family Xanthomonadaceae; genus Stenotrophomonas_A. The sequence continues at coordinate 8,793 of DASWQJ010000143.1, read as the reverse complement.
GCGGGTTCATGGCCGAAGCCGGCCAGCATCACCTGTTCCAACTGCCCGGCCTGGGCCGCGATCGCCGCGCCGATCCGCGGTTCCGAATGACCAAACAGGTTCGTCCACCAACTGCTGACCGCGTCCAGGTAGCGCTGGCCGTCGTGGCCGATCAGCCAGGCGCCTTCGCCGCGCGCGATGGGTACCAGCGGCAGCGTGTCCGGATGCTCGCGCATCTGCGTGCAGGGGTGCCAAAGCACGGCCAGGTCGCGCTGGCGCCAGGCCTCGGCCAGGGAAGGACCGGTGGTCTCTGATAGCATTTCGTTCCGATGAGTCTCTTTGCGCATATGCCCATTCTATTGCCCCTTGCATCGGTCGCCGTCGGCCCGGCGGATCCGGCATGAGCCGTCCCCTGCCGGTGATCCACCAGGTCAACGAACTGGGTGAGGGACGCCAGGAACTGGATCTGGAGTTCTCCAACGGCGAACGCCGCCGATACCACCGCCAGATCAGTGGCGGCCACGGTGCCGTGGTCGTGGTGCCGATGCTGGACGACGACACCGTGCTGCTGGTGCGCGAATACGCCGCCGGCGTGCATCGCTACGAGCTGGGGCTGGTGAAGGGGCGCATCGACCCGGGCGAGATGCCCCTGCAGGCGGCCGACCGCGAGCTCAAGGAAGAAGCGGGCTACGGTGCACGGCGACTGGACGTGTTGCGTGCAATGACGCTGGCGCCCACGTACATGAGCCATCAGTCCTGGCTGGTGGTGGCACGAGACCTCTATCCCGAGCGTCTTGCCGGCGACGAGCCTGAAGAACTCGAAGTCGTTCCCTGGAAACTGGCCGAGCTGGACACCTTGATGCTGCGCGACGATTTTTCGGAAGGCCGTTCGCTGGCCGCCCTGTTCATTGCCAGGCAGTGGCTGGAAGGCCATCGATGAGCCTGCTCGACCGGCAAGTCACCGAATCGGTCATCGATCTCGCCCACGCGGCCGGTGACGCCATCATGGCGATCTATCGGGATGGCTTCTCGGTGCAGACCAAGGACGATGCCAGCCCCCTGACCCAAGCCGATCTGGCGGCGCACCGGCTGATCGTGGCCGGCCTGACCCAGCTCACGCCCGACATCCCCGTGCTGTCGGAAGAGTCGGCCCTCGTGCCCTGGGCCATGCGCAGGCAGTGGACACGCTATTGGCTGGTGGATCCGCTCGACGGCACCCGCGAATTCATCAAGCGCAATGGCGAATTCAGCGTCAACATCGCACTGATCGACGATGGCCAGGCGGTGTTCGGGGTGATCCAGGCGCCGGTCGATGGTCGCCTCTGGCATGCCTGGCGCGACGGCCCGGCCCTGCGCCGCGAGGCAGGCCAGGACGTTGCGCTGCGCGTGCGCGCACCGGCCACGGCGCCTCTGCGTGTCGCGGCCAGCCGATCGCATCGCGGCCCGCGGACCGATGCGCTGCTCAGCCGCATGGGTGAGGTGGAAGTGCTGGCACAGGGCTCTTCGTTGAAGTTCTGCCGTATTGCCGACGGCGAACTGGACGTCTATCCGCGCTTCGGGCCCACGTCGGAATGGGATACCGCCGCCGGTCAATGCGTGCTGGAAGCTGCCGGCGGCCAGCTACTGGCCGCCGACAGCGGCCAGCCGTTTCGCTACAACCAGCGCGAAACCCTGCTCAATGGCGATTTCATGGCGTTCGGCGATCCCGGCCTGCCTTGGCGCGAATGGCTCTAGCGCTCGCGCGCCGTCCCGCCACTATCGTCAGCGCACGATCGCCGTCCCTGACGGGTGGGTCGCTGCGTCATCATGGGTCATCCCAGAACGAGCCCATCGCCCATGAACCTGGCCGATTCCTCCGCGCCCAACCAGATCCAGGCGCTGCTGAAAATCATGTCCCGCCTGCGTGACCCCGACCACGGTTGTCCCTGGGATCTGAAGCAGGACTTCGCCAGCATCGCGCCCTACACGATCGAAGAAGCCTATGAAGTCGCCGATGCGATCGACCGCCAGGATCTGGTCGCACTGAAGGACGAACTCGGCGACCTGCTGCTGCAGGTGGTCTTTCATGCCCAGATGGCGAGCGAGCAGGGCGCCTTCGATTTTGGCGACGTGGTCGAGGCGATCAGCGGCAAACTGCTGCGTCGCCATCCGCACGTTTTTGCCAATGCACAGGCCGAGGACGCGAACGCGGTGAGCGCCAACTGGGAAGCGATCAAGCGCGCGGAGCGACAGGCCGCCGGCGACGAAGACCCCTCGGCGCTGGCCGGCATCTCCCGCGGATTGCCGGAGTGGCAGCGCGCCAGCAAGCTGCAGTCGCGCGCCGCGCGCGTGGGCTTCGACTGGCCCGATCCCGCCCCGGTGCTGGCCAAGCTGCATGAAGAAATCGAAGAAGTGCGGCAGGAATTCGCGCACGGCGATGTGCAGGCGCGACAAGTGCAACTGCAGGAAGAGATCGGCGACGTGCTGTTCGTGTGCGCCAACCTGGCGCGCCATGCCCGGGTGGACGTGGGCTCGGCGCTGCGCCATGCCAACCACAAGTTCGAGCGCCGCTTCCGTGCCATGGAGGCGATCGCGGCAGGGCAGGGCCGCGCACTCGAGGTCTTGTCGCTGGCCGAGCAGGATGCGCTGTGGGAGCAGGTCAAGCAGGCCGAACGCACGCCATGAAGACGCTGCTGCTGTTCGTGCTCACCGCCTTGGCGGAGATCGTCGGTTGTTACCTCCCTTGGCTGTGGTTGCGCCAGGGAGCCAGTGCCTGGCTGCTGGTGCCCGCCACGGCCAGCCTGGCGTTGTTCGTGTGGCTGCTCAGCCTGCACCCCACCGCGTCCGGGCGCGTGTACGCGGCCTATGGCGGCGTCTACGTCGCCGTCGCGCTGTTGTGGCTGTGGCAGGTCGATGCGGTGCGACCCAGTCGCTGGGATCTGTTGGGCGCGACCCTGTGCCTGTCCGGCATGGCGGTGATCATGTTCGCGCCGCGCCCGGCCTGAGGCGTCGGGTCGACGCGGCCTCCAACGGCGTATCCTGTGGGCGTTTCCAGCGCCCGGAGTGAGGGCCATGCGCCGGTTCTCCAGCTTCCGCGACTTCTACCCGTTCTATCTTGGCGAACACGCCAACCGCACCTCGCGACGACTGCATTTCGTCGGCAGCTGCGGCGTCCTGGTGCTGCTCGCATTGGCATTGGCCACCGCGCGTCCGTGGTACCTGCTGGCCGCCTTGCTGTGCGGTTACGGGTTTGCCTGGGTCGGCCATTTCTTCTTTGAAAAGAATCGGCCGGCCACCTTCCGTCACCCGCTGTATTCGTTTGCCGGCGACTGGGTGATGTTCGGCGACATCCTGCGGGGTCGCATCCCGTTTTGAGGCGCGGCCCGGGCATACTCGGCCTTCACAAGGAACAGTTCTCGACGGAGGGGCGGATGTTTACGACCGGATTTTTGACGCTGGTGGTGCTGGTGGCGGGTGCCATCGTGTTGTTCAAGGCGGTGCGCATGGTGCCGCAGGGCTACGAATGGACGGTGGAGCGCTTCGGCAGATATACGCACACGATGACGCCGGGCCTGCACTTCCTGATCCCCATTGCCTACGGCGTGGGTCGCAAGGTGAACATGATGGAGCAGGTGCTGGAAGTGCCCAGCCAGGACGTCATCACCAAGGACAATGCCGTGGTGCGCGTCGATGGGGTGGTGTTCTTCCAGGTGCTCGATGCCGCCAAGGCAGCGTACGAAGTGGCCAATCTGGAGGTCGCGACGATCGCCTTGGTGCAGACCAACATCCGCACGGTGATCGGCTCGATGGACCTGGACGAATCGCTGAGCCAGCGCGAGACGATCAACGCCAAGCTGCTCAACGTCGTCGACCACGCCACCAATCCATGGGGCATCAAGGTCACCCGCATCGAGATCAAGGACATCCAGCCGCCGCAGAATCTGGTGCAGTCGATGCAGCAGCAGAAGATGGCCGAGCAGAACAAGCGTGCAGCCGTCCTCGATGCAGAAGGCGTGCGGCAATCGGCCATCCTGCGTGCCGAGGGTGAAAAGCAGGCCGCGGTGCTGGAGGCCGAGGGCCGCAAGGAAGCCGCATTCCGTGACGCCGAGGCGCGCGAGCGCCTGGCCGAAGCCGAGGCCAAGGCCACCCAGATGGTGTCCGATGCCATCGCCAGCGGAAGCGTGCAGGCCATCAATTACTTCATCGCCCAGAAGTACGTGGAGGCGTTCAAGGAACTGGCCACCGCGCCCAACCAGAAGTTCGTGTTGATGCCGATGGAGACCAGCGGGGTGATCGGTTCGATCGCGGGCATCGCCGATCTGGCGCGAGAAGCCATGGCCGATCGCGCGACGCCGCCGGCCGGTCGCGTGCCACCCCCGCCGCCACGTTTCGGAGCTTGAGCCATGCGCACTGAAGTCGTGGTCTGGGCAGCGCTGGCATTGCTGCTGTTCGCGGCCGAAGCGCTGGCCCCGGGAGCCTTCATGTTGTGGATGGGCTTTGCCGCCGTGGTGGTGTTCGCGGCGGTGTGGGTGGTGCCTGGTATCCCGGCGTTGGCGCAGGTGGCCGCATTCGTGGCGCTGAGCTTTGTCGCCGTCCAGGTCTATCGCACCTGGTTCCGCCGCAACGATCGGCAGAGCGACCAGCCCTTCCTCAATCGCCGCGCCGAGCAACTGGTCGGCCGCGTCGTGCCACTGGAGCAAGCGATCGAAAGCGGGCGCGGCCGGGTCAAGATCGATGATGCGTTCTGGGTCGTGTCGGGTCCGGAGTTGCCGGTGGGCAGCGCGGTGCGCGTGGTGGCCGTCGACGGAATGACCCTCAAGGTGCAGGCGGCCTGACGCGGGGCGGCGCCATGCACGGCGCCGGTCCGGCGCGTTGGACCACCCGGTGGCGCGAAGCGTCTGACGCGGTGCGTCGAGCGTTGCCGGGGACAAGCGGGCGATAATGGCGGTCTTTCCACCGGAACCACCGCCATGACCCTGCGCAAGACCATCCTCAACGACAACCATCGCGCCCTGGGCGCCAAGATGGTGGACTTCGGCGGCTGGGACATGCCCATTCATTACGGCTCGCAGATCGACGAACACCATCAGGTGCGTCGCGACGCCGGCATGTTCGACGTGAGCCACATGACCGTGGTGGACCTGCATGGCGCACGCGTGCGCGAGTTCCTGCGCCGCCTGGTGGCCAACTCGGTCGACAAGCTCAAGGTGCCGGGCAAGGCGCTGTACACCTGCATGCTGAATCCGCAGGGTGGCGTGATCGACGACCTCATCGTCTATTTCCAGGGCGAGGAATTCTTCCGCCTGGTAGTCAACGCCGCCACCCGCGACAAAGACCTGGCATGGATCGGCGAGCAGGCCGCTGCGTTCGACGTGCGGGTGGAGGAGCGGCCGGACTTCGCGATGATCGCCGTGCAGGGACCGACCGCGCGCAACAAGGTGATCGCGTTGCTGGCCGAAGGCGATCGCGCCGCGGCGCGCAAGCTCGGACGCTTCGCCTCGGTGCAGGCAACTTCCCTGGGCGGGGTGGCGCTGTTCCTTGCACGCACCGGTTACACGGGCGAGGACGGTTACGAGATCGTGTTGCCGGAAGCCGATGCGGTCTCGTTCTGGGATGCGCTGCTGGAAGCGGGCGTGAAGCCGGCGGGGCTGGGCGCGCGCGACACGCTTCGCCTGGAAGCGGGCATGAATCTCTACGGCCAGGACATGGACGACGCCGTGTCGCCCTTCGAAGCCGCGCTGGCCTGGACCGTGGCGCTGGACGAGGGTCGCGACTTCATCGGTCGCGCCGTACTGGAGCAGCAGGCCCAAGGCGCACCGCGGCAAATGATCGGACTGGTGATGGATGACAAGGGCGTGCTGCGGCACGGGCAGAAAGTGCTGACCGCGCAGGGCGACGGCGAGATCCTGTCCGGTACGTTCTCACCGACGCTGGGCAAGGCGATCGCCTTTGCGCGCGTGCCGGCCGGCGATCCGGGACAGGTGCGCGTGGATATCCGCGGCAAGGAAGTCCCTGTGCGCGTGGTGAAGTTTCCGTTCGTTCGGGAAGGGCAAGCGCAGCCCGGCGTACTCGACTGATCGATCCCGCCCGGTGCCTTGCGCCCCGCCACCCGGCGCAGGTGCTCGATCCGCGCCGGGTTGGTTAAACTAGCCATCCATTCCCGTCCCTGTTTTTTCGGAGCTGTCCCATGAGCGAGATCCCCGGCGACCTCAAGTTCCTCAAATCCCACGAGTGGGCCCGCGTCGAAGGCAACGGCCGCGTCACCGTCGGTATCTCCGAGCATGCCCAAGGCCTGCTCGGCGACCTGGTCTATGTCGAACTTCCCAACGTCGGCGACACCGTCCAGGCCGGCAACGGCGCGGCGGTGGTCGAGTCGGTCAAGGCTGCATCGGACGTCTACAGCCCGGTCACCGGCACGGTCGTGGAGGTCAACGAGAGCCTCAACGACAAGCCGGAAACCATCAACGAGGATGCCTACGGCGATGGCTGGATCTTCGTCGTCGAGCTCAGCGAGCCGGATCAGCTCAACGAATTGCTCACCCCGGACGATTACGGCCAGATGCTCGAGGACGAGGATCACTGATCCTTCACGACTGCACGACGCCTCACGAAAAACGGCCGCGGAAGCGGCCGTTTTTTTATGCCGGCCGGTTTGTTCGTCATGCCGCGTGGTGTTGCTCGCGTCGCGTTCGGCGTCGTCGGGAAGGCCCGTGTCCATCTCCAAACCGGCGTTCGGTTGCGAGCGCGGAGGTGTTGGATGACCACTTGGAGCGTCACCCGCGTCGCCGTCTGCGGTGCTGCGCAGGGCAAAATTTTTGCGCATTTCGATGGATGCGATGCCGCGAAGGGTGTCGTTCGGAAAAAAAGTTTCGGTCCCCCGCCCAACCGCCCGCGAGGCAAACGCCGCCATGCCGACGCACGGTGGTCGATCGTGGAAGCGTGGGTCAGTGCGAAGCGATGTTTGCATCGCAAAGCCAAAACATAGGGGTTTTTCTTTTTCGTTGTGATCGATTGCGCGCTTCACAGCCCAGGTTGGCGTGCCGTCGGCGTGTCAGGCAAGGCGTCCGCGCCGGCCTCCGGCCAGGCGGCCGGCGAAAATATTTTGCGCAGGAGTGTTGACAGTAAAAAAAACCGTGATTAGGTTTCGCCCAGCAGACGTTGCCTGCCACAGAGCGTGAGTCGAATCGACATCAGAGAGACAAGCAAGATCCGGACATCCACCGAGCAACCTTCCAGGGTGGATGCGGGACTGCTTCCCTCCGCGAAAAGCCGCAACGTCTCCCCAACATGCACCCGTGCTGGTATCGGCGCGGGTGTTTCTGTATCCGCCAGCCTGTCTTTGACGGCTGGACGGTCTCCGCGGCAGGTCACCGCCGCGGACCTTCGTTTCACTGGGCACTCAACTCCATAGTTCACTGACGAGGAGCCATCACATGGCCACTAAGAAAGCTGCGAAGAAGAAACCTGCTGCCAAGAAAGCGGTAAAGAAGACCGCCAAGAAGGCCGCCGCCAAGAAGACCGTCAAGAAGGTAGCCAAGAAGTCGGCCGCCAAGAAGGTCGCCAAGAAGGCTGCCAAGAAGACCGTAAAGAAGGCTGCCAAGAAGTCGACCGCCAAGAAGGCTGCCAAGAAGGTAGCCAAGAAGGGCGTGAAGAAGGCTGCCAAGAAGACGGCCAAGAAGGCGACCAAGAAGACCGCCAAGAAGGCCACCAAGAAAGCTGCCAAGAAGACGGTAAAGAAGGCTGCCAAGAAGGCAACCAAGAAGACCGCCAAAAAGGCTGCCAAGAAGACCGTAAAGAAGGCCGCCAAGAAGACTGCCAAGAAGGCTGCTCCGAAGAAGGCTGCGAAGAAGGTCGCCAAGAAGAAGCCGGCCGCTCGCAGGAAGAAGTCGGCTCCGGTCGCTCTGCCGGCTACCCCGGCTCCGCTGATCTGATCCAGCAATCCCGATAAGCCGTTCTACATCAAGCTTCCTCCCCGGTGCCCAGCGGGGGGGAAGCTTTTTTATTTGGGGCTTTCTTTCGGCGTAGGGTTCTCGACCCTGTGGTCGGGAAAAGAAGGGGGTTCTTCCATCGGGTGGAGAAGGCGCAGGGCCTTGCCGGCGCTTTGGATCGCGGTTCGGCGGTCCCATCCGTGCCGGTCTTCTCGCTTTCGCTGGCGCTTTTGGATTGTGGTTCGGGCGGCCGGTTTATCTCGGCCTTCTCCCTTTTGCTGGCGCTTTTGGATCTCGGCTTGCGAGTTGGGTTTTTTTGTTGAGGGCGCGGTGGGGGTTGGGCGGTTGGTTGTAGTGGCTTGCGGTGCGGGCCCCGTCCTGTCGGGATGATGGGTCGCGGTTCGAGCGGCCATCCATGGCCGCACTCACCGCACGTGGGCCATCCATGGCCCACTGACCCACCACCCCGACAGGACGGCGCAAGGCGCGTGGTTGTTACGGCTTCGATCAAGACGCGCCGGAGAGGGGGGGAGGGAAGAGCGGCGTCCCGACCGTTGAGGCGATCTGTCAGGCATGCGCTTCGATCAAGTCATCGAAGCCGTGAGACGCCAGGAAGAGCGGCGTCGATCATTGAGACGATCTGCCAGGCATGCGCTTCGACCAAGTCATCGAAGCCGTGAGGCGCCAGGAAAAGCGGCGTTCCGACCATTGAGGCGATCTGCCAAATATTGCGTTCGATCAAGTCATCGAAGCCGCAAGGCGCCAGGTCGTGAGGGCAATCGTGAGCTCGGCTCTGCTCTTCCCCTCCCCCCACCCCGGCGCGTCTATATCGAAGTGGGATATTCAAAGCGCCATGCGCCGACCTGGCGGGGTGGTGGGTCAGTGGGCCATGGATGGCCCACGGCGG
>DASWQJ010000142.1:0-2422 GCA_036403795.1 Stenotrophomonas sp. | reverse complement strand
GCCGGATCTGCTCTGGCATGGGTAGCTCTGGCCAAGGATCGGAGGGCGCCGCCGGCGGGCGGAGGCTGTGGGTTGCTTACACTAGCGGTTTGGTCCGCCATGAGGTTCGCATGACCCCTGCTTCTGTTCCTGCTCGTGCGTGCGCAGTCGCGCTGTTGGGTGCCACGCTGGCCCTGTCGCTGACCGCCTGCAAGACGTCGGCCAGTGCCGTGGACAGCGGGCAGGAGAAGGCCATCGGTTACCTGGACGGAGCCGCGGTGCCGGACAGCCTGCAACTGGTGCCCCCGCCGCCGGCGCCGGGCTCACCGGGGATGGCACTGGACGAGGCGGTCTCCGCGCAAGCGCTGGTGCTGCACGGCACCGCCCGCTTTGCCCAGGCCACCCGCGATGCGGATCTGTCCTTCCCCAGCGGCGCCAATCAGTTTGCCTGTGCGCTGGGCGTACCGGTCGATGCCGCGCGTACCCCGCATCTGTACCGCTTGCTGGAACGCAGCCGCATCGATGCGAGCGCCGCTACCAAGGCGGCGAAAAGCCGGTACCAGCGCCCCCGACCCTTCACGGTCAACGGCCAGCCCACGTGCACGCCGCACGACGAAGATGGCCTGCGTAACAACGGCTCGTATCCGTCGGGCCATTCGGCGATCGGCTGGGGCTGGGCCTTGATCCTGAGCGAGATCGATCCGCTGCATGCCGATGCGATCCAGGTGCGCGGCCGCAATTTCGCCGAGAGCCGACTGGTGTGCAACGTGCATTGGCAAAGCGACATTCTCCAGGGGCGCCACTTGGGCGCCGCCGCGGTCGCGCGCCTGCACGACAACGCCGCGTTCCGCGCCGACCTGGAGGCCGCGCGAAAGGAAATTGCCAGTGCACGTGCCGCCGGCCTGCGACCTTCGCAAGATTGCGCGACTGAAGTGGAAACGCTGAAGCAACGACCGGAAAGCGCGCTGTGATGGGGCGGGCGTTCGCTCGCGTGGGGCGCACGTCGCTGGTGGCGCTATGGCTGGTGTCGGGCATGGCATCGGCGGCGTCCGCTTCCGCGTCGGGCACCGGCGCCGGTTCCACACCGGGCGTGCCGTATCGCATCGTGGGTTACGTGATGTCCGGCGAAACCGCGCCCGACCTCACGCCCGGCAAGCTGGACGTGGTGAATTTTGCGTTCGCCCAAGTCGATCCCCAACAGCGCGTCTTCCTGCCCGACCCCCACGCGCCGGCCAATCTGCACAAGCTGGTGGCGCTGCGCGCGCGGCAACCCTCGCTACGCATCGTGTTGTCGATCGGCGGTTGGGGCGCGGGCAACTTCTCGGAAGCGGCGAGTGACGAGGCCTCGCGCGCCCGCTTCGTCGAATCGGCGGTCGGACTGCTGCGCGAGTACGACCTGGACGGCCTGGACATCGACTGGGAATATCCCACGCTGCCAGGCCCCGGCATCAGCCACAGCCTGGCGGACCGGCACAACTTCACGTTGCTGCTGCAGGCGCTTCGCCACGGGCTGGATGCCGCCGGCGACCGCCACGGCCAGCCCCCCCTGCTGACCATCGCCGCCGCCGAAGGCGAGTTCGCGCGCGGCCTGGAGCTGCCGCAGATCGTGCAGTCGCTGGACTGGATCAACTTGATGACCTACGACTTCTACGGCAGCCTGACCCCGACCACCGGGCACCACGCCGGCCTCGGTCCGACCCAAGGCGCACCCGCAAACGCCCGCTACACAGGCAGCGGTTGACGAATACCTGGCGGCCGGCGTGCCCCCCGCCAAGATCCACCTGGGCGTGGCGTTCTACGGCCGCAGCTTTGGCGATGTCGCGCCGCAACGCGACGGCCTGCTGCAAACGTTCGGCAGCGATGGCGGTTTCATTTCGTGGCGTGACATCGCCAACACCCGCCTTGGCAACAAGGCGTGGACACGGCAGTGGGATGCGAGCGCGCAAGCCCCGACGCTGTGGAACGCAAGCACGCATCAATTCATCAGCTATGACGACCCGCAGTCGCTGCGCGCCAAGATCGACTATGTGCGCGCCAAGGGATTGGGCGGTGTCATGTACTGGGAGTATCGACAGGACCGCGACGAAGCCCTGCTTGATGTGCTGGTAGAGGGGCGGAACAGCCGCTGAGCTGCGCTGTTAGGTGAGTGCTTTTGTGGCAGCCGAAGCGCGGCTCATGCAGTGCGCCCGTCGGAGCGGAGACCAGCGAGAAACTCCACAGAGCCATCCACGGAAGCGCGCACCGCCGTCGGATGGCTGGGCAGGACGTTCGCTGGCATGAGTGCTCGCGCCCCGCCCCGCCCTAAATGCTACGTGGTGCGAAAAAAAAGACGCTCGTTCGAAGTGGGAAAATGAAATGCCCTGCGCCGTCCTGTCGGGGTCGGGTGCCAGCGGCACATGGATGTGCCGCGACGGTGAGTGCGGACAGGATGTCCGCCCGAACC
>DASWQJ010000141.1:0-3447 GCA_036403795.1 Stenotrophomonas sp. | reverse complement strand
TCGACCTGGGTATTGTCGCGCCCCACGCGCGTATGTGTGTTGAAGGCACGCGGATTGTTGCTCGCCAACGTGAGGGGCAGGGCGCAGCAATCGGCGTCCAGTCGTGCGTAATCCACGACCAGCGTGGCATCGGATCGTGTGTCGTCGGATTGCCATCCCAGCTTGCCGCGCAGCCCCCAGGCGTCTTCGCCGTTGAGGGTGCGGCCGTCATACAGGTTGTGCACGTCGCCGCCCCGGCTGTGCTGGAAACCGGCCAGCCGCCACGCGAATTGATCACCGATCGGCCCTGAGGCGGCGCCCTCGAAGCGATGCTCGTCGTCTTCGGCGAACAGCATCGACAGCTGCCCACTGGCCTCATCGAAGTCCGGTGCCTGGGTGATCACGCTGACCACGCCGGCCGAGGCGTTCTTGCCGAACAACGTACCTTGCGGCCCGCGCAGCACTTCCACCCGCTGCACGTCGTACAGATCGGAGAAGGCGGCGCCCGGTCGTTGCAGGACCACCCCATCCACGACGGTAGCGATGCTGGGTTCCACGCCGGTGGAGAACACATCCGTGCCCACGCCGCGGATGCGGATGGAACTGTTGCGCAGCTCATTACCGGCTGCAAAGGTCACGCTGGGCACCAGATGGCCCAGCCCACCGATGCCTGAGATCTGGCTGCGCGACAGCGCCGTGCCATCGATCACCGAGACGGCAAGCGGCACTTTGCGTACGTTTTCCTCGCGGTGTTGGGCGGTGACGACCACCGCGTCCAACGTGCGCGGGTCAGGGGTGGTGGCGGTGCGGTCGGGCAGGCGCGCGCCATCGGCCGCCTCCTGCGCCCAGGCGGGCGTGTCGGCCAGGGCCGTCATCGCGAGCACCAGAACCCTGAGCTGCATCGCACACCCCTCCCGGGCGACGTAACAGTGATACGGCCTTTCGGATCGCCACCCCTGCGATCCGTTCATTCTTAATTGTGATGACAGACACCTCGTGACCTGTGCCTGTTCTGCGTCCCGAGGGCACTATGCGTGCTCCGCCCAGCGCGCGCCAGATAGCTGAATTGGGGCCGAGGTCCATGAATTGGGACGATCTGCCCGGCCGCCTTTCCCGGCGGCTTGGTGCCAACTTGCGGAACGCCGTTTCAAGAGGTAGGATCCAGGCCGATCCACTGCCGGAGGTCGCTCACCGACATGGCTAAACCCAAATCCGCGCTGCTGCGCGCGCCGGCCCGTGAAATCGGGGACGGCGAAGACAGCGACAAGCGTTTCGCGATCCCCGGCGCCCAGGCGCTGTCGAAAGGGTTGAGCCTGCTCACCCTCATCGCCGACGCACCGCACCCGCTGTCCTTCGGCGAGCTTGGGCGTTATGCCGGCTTGCCGAAAAGCACCTTGCACCGCATTTTGCAGACGCTGATCGACTACCGCCTGGTGCGGTTGGACGAGGCGACCCAGACCTATCGGCTGGGCCTGCGCCTGTTTGAAATGGCGCACCGCGTGTGGAGCGAGTTCGATCTGCGCAGCGCAGCCGAATCGGAGTTGTTGCGGCTGCGCGAGTTGGCGCAGGAAACCACCCGGTTGGGCGTGCTGGACGGGCATGAAGTGCTGATCATCGACCAGCGCGACCATATCCAGGGCATGCGCCTGGCCAACAGCGTGGGCGGTCGCTTGCCGGCGATGGCCAGTGCGCTGGGCAAGGCCCTGATGGCGTACCGCCCGCCGGAAGAATTGCGGCGTTTCCTGGCCAGTTCCCAGCTCAAGCCGCTCACGCCCAACTCGATCCTGGATCCTGCGGAAATGCAGCGTGAAATGGACCTGATCAAGGCGCGCGGCTATTCGGTGGCGGTGGAGGAAGCTTCGCTCGGCATCAGTGGCGTGGCCGCACCCATCCTCGACCATCGCGGTGAATCGATTGGCGCGGTCAGCATCAGCGGGCCGAGTTTCCGCCTGCCGGTGGATCGATTGCATGCGCTGGGTCGCGATGTGATCGAAGCCGCGCGGCGGGTGTCGGGCAACGTCGGCGAGACGTTCATGTCGATCGGCAGCTCGGTCACGCCGAGCCATGCGGCCGATCGGCAGGTGCGTTGCGCGGTGCCCTACAGCGCGTTCCTGGGCGAGGGCCCGCAGTGGCTGCCCGCTACCCGTTCGCTGCTCTGGGTCGACATCCTGGCCCCGTCGGTGAACGTGTCGCAGTTGGCCACCGGCGACACCCGCAGCACGCCATTGGGCGAATTGGTGGGCGTGGTGGTGCCGCGTCGCCGCGGCGGTTATATCGCCGCCACCCAAAGCGGCTTTCGTGCGCTGGACCTGCAAAGCGGCGAGATGGCCGCGCTGGCCAGCCCGCCGGACATGGCCGGGCGTCGCTTCAACGATGGCAAGTGCGACGCAGCGGGCCGGTTCTGGGCCGGCACCCTGGCCATCGACGCCAGCCCCGAGCGCGGCACGCTCTACCGCCTGGACACGGACGGCCGCCTCAGCGAGATCGAGCGCGGTTTCCATATCTGCAACGGCATGGCGTGGAGCCCGGACTCGACGCGCTTTTACCTGGCCGATTCAGGGCATCGCGCGATCTTCCTGTATGACTACGACCTGGCCACGGGTACGGCCTCCAACAAGCGGGTGTTCGCCAGTTTCGATGCCACCGAGGGCATGCCCGATGGCCTGGCCATGGATGCCCAGGGCAACCTGTGGTGTGCCCTGTGGGACGGCTGGGCACTGCGCCGCTATCGGCCCGACGGGACGCTCGACAAGACCGTGGCCTTGCCGGTGCCGCGCCCGACCAATGTCGCGTTTGGCGACGATGACTTGATGACGCTTTACGTCACTACCGCCCGGATCCGCTTGTCGGCCACCCAGCTGGCGGCCGCGCCGTTGTCCGGCAGCGTGCTGGCCCTGCGGGTGGATGTGGCGGGCGCACCGGTCGGCGAGTACGGCGGCTGACATGGCCCACTATCCCTCCCTGCAAGGGCGCACGGTGGTGGTCAGTGGCGGCGCCGACGGCATAGGTGCGGCCCTGGTGCAGGCCTTTGCGGCGCAACAGGCGCAGGTGGCTTTACTTGATATCGACGCCGAACGAGCGGGTGTGCTCATCGAGCAGATCCAATCGCAGGGGCTGCCGACACCCGTGTTCGCACAGTGCGATCTGCGCGATGTCGCCGCCAGCGTGGAGGCGTTGCAGCGGCTGCTGGCCGGGCGCACGCCGCACGCGTTGTTGAACAACGCCGGCAACGATCAGGTGCAGCAGTTTGGCCAGGTCACCGAGGCGCAATGGGACGACCGCGTGGCGGTGAACCTGCGCCACCAGTTTTTCCTGGCGCAGGCCGTGGCACCGGCCATGCGCCAGGCTAGGCAAGGAGCGATCGTCAACCTGGGTTCCATCAGCTGGCGGATGGGGCTGCCGGGGATCGCGGTGTATTCCACGATGAAGGCCGCGGTGGAGGGCCTGACCAAAGCCTTGGCGCGCGAG
>DASWQJ010000140.1:0-4571 GCA_036403795.1 Stenotrophomonas sp. | reverse complement strand
GCGGGTTTTTTGTCGCGGCTCGTTTTCAGCTCACAGACTCCGCAGGTCCAGTCCGCGCAGTTTCGGTGCCTTGGCCGCGGTGATGCCCACCACGCCCAGGGTGATGAAGCCACCGAGCACTACCGCCGGGACCAGGCCGACCAGTCGGGCCATGGTGCCGTCGTAGAAAGCGCCGAGCTCGTTGGAGGATCCGATGAAGATGCCGTTGATGGCCGAGACGCGGCCGCGCATTTCATCCGGCGTGGCCAGCTGCAGAATGGTTTGCCGCACCACGACCGATACCCCGTCGCACATGCCGTAGACCAGCAGGATGGCGGCCGACAGCCAGAAGCTGCGGGACAACCCGAAGGCGATCGTGCACAGGCCGAATCCGGCTACCGAGAACAGCAACACGCGCCCCGCGTTTCGCTGCAATGGGTGGCGGGCCAGCCACACACCCACCAGGATCGAACCCAGGGCAGGGGCGCCGCGCAGGATGCCCAACCCTTCCGGGCCGTAGTGCAGGATGTCGTGGATGAAGGCCGGCAGCATCGACACTGCGCCACCAAGCAGTACCGAAAACATGTCCAGCGCCACCGCGCCCAGCATGATCTGGTTGGAAAACACGAAACGTGCGCCTTCGGCAATGCTGCGCAGCACCGGCGCGCGTGCGCCGGTGGCGACCGGCTCTTCGATCCGCAGCGCCAGCAGCGCCCCTATTGCCAGCATCGCTACCCCGGCCGCCGTGCCGTAGGCCAGGCCTTTGCCGCCCCAGCCGACCAACACGCCGCCCAGGGCAGGGCCGATGACCATGCCCGTCTGGAAGACCACGCTGCCGATGCTGGCGCCGCGCGCATAGGCCTCGCGGGGCAGGGCGCGCGCGAACAAGGCGTTGTACACCGGCGAAAGAAACGAACGCGCCGCGCCGGTCAATGCGATGGCGGCATAGATCGGCCACACGCCATGGAAGGGCAGCCAACCGCGCGCCACGGCCATCAGGACGCCCGCGGTGGCCACCAGGCCCAGGCACGCGATGGCGCCCAGCCGTCGGCGCGGCAGGTGGTCGACCAGGTAGCCGGCAAACGGCGCGATGCAGAAGTACGGAAGGATCTCGGCCAGGCCGACCAACCCGAGCGAGAACGGATTGCGGGTGATTTCGTAGATGTGCCAGCCGACCGTCACCGCGACGATCTGGTACGAAAGCATCGCGCAGATCCGGTACAGCAGGATCAGCGAAAAACCAGGGTGGGCCAGCAGGGTGCGCAGGCCAGCGTCGGCCCGGGGTTGCGGCGCAGCTTCGCTCACTGCTGCGCCTGGGCAGTGTCGCGAATGAAAGCCAGCATGGCTGCCACGCCATTGCTGCGCGTGGGCGAAAGATGGCGCGACAGCCCGATGTCGGCGATATAACTGGGCTCGGTCGCGAGGATCTCGGCGGCGCTACGGCCGGAATACACCCGCAGGGCCAGGAAAATCAGGCCGGAAACAATGGCCGAATCGCTGATGGCATGGAAATCCAGGCGGCCGGCATTGCCCTCCGGCACGATCCACACCATCGACTGGCAGCCAAGCAGTCGATGTTCCTCGGACTTCCACGATTCCGGAAACGGCGGCAGCTTGCGGCCCAGGTCGATCAGGTACTGGTAACGCTCGGACCAGTCGCTGAAAAAGGAAAATTCCTCTGCGATCGCGACTTGGGCCTCTGCGGCGGTGGGCTCGAGCGGGAAAGGGTTGGCGGTCATTGGCTTCTTCGGTCTGGTTCGGTGCCGTCCATGGCCTGGGGCTTCGGAACGTCCACCCGGCCATCCAGGGCCGGGCAGGCAAAGCGGTCGATCGCGCGGGATCGGTCAAACGCGCTTTCTGGACCAGCGCACGCCCTGGGGAGTGTCCTCCAGCACGATGCCTTCATCGGACAACTGCTGGCGCAGCGCATCGGCCCGGGCGAAATCCCGCGCCTGCTTGGCGGCGGCACGTTGGTCGATCAGCGCCTGGATGCGGGCGTCATCGGCCGTGCCTTCGCCATCGGTCCCGAACCACTGCGCCGGTGGGTTTTGCAGCAGGCCCAGCGCCAGGCCAGCGCCGAGCAGGTCGGCTTTGGCGGTGCGCAGGCGCGCCTGCAGTTGGGGGTCGCGTTCGGCGTCCGGGTCCCCGCCAGGGGCCAGTAGCTGCCGGGCCTCGGCGGCGATCCGGGCCAGTTCGGCCAGGGCCAGGGGCGTATTGAGATCGTCTTCCAGGGCCGCTTCGACGCTGGCCGGGATCACGCCCTCGGCCGACACGTCCGCCAGCGCCCGCAAGGTGCCGTAGAGCCGGTCCAGGGTGCGCACGGACTGCTCGATCAAGCCGTCCGACCAATCCAGGGGCTGCCGGTAATGGGCCGACAGCAGCGCATAGCGCAGGGCCTCGGGCGGATGCTTGCGGACCAGGTCGTGCACCCGTTCCACGTTGCCCAGCGACTTGCTCATCTTGGTGCCGCCGAAGTTGAGCATGCCGTTGTGCAGCCAGAAACGCGCGAAGATCGCGCCGCCGTGGGCGCATTCGCTCTGCGCGATCTCGTTCTCGTGGTGCGGGAACTGCAGGTCCACGCCGCCGGCGTGGATGTCGATGGTGGGGCCCAGGTGGGCGGCGGCCATCGCCGAGCACTCGATGTGCCAGCCCGGGCGCCCGCGGCCCCAGGGCGATTCCCAGCCGGGCAGGTCGTCGGTGGAGGGTTTCCACAGGACGAAATCGCCGGCATCGCGCTTGTACGGGGCGACCTCGACGCGTGCGCCGGCCAGCATCTCCTCCGGATCCCGGCGCGAAAGCTTGCCGTAGCCTTCAAAGCTCGCCACCGAGAACAGGACGTGGCCCTCGGCCGCATAGGCGTTGCCGCGGGCGATGAGCTGTTCGATCATCGCGATGATCTGCGGAATGTGGGCGGTGGCCTCGGGCTCCAGGTCTGGAGGTGCGACGCCCAGGGCCCCCATGTCCTCTCGATAGGCGGCCGCAAAGCGGTCAGTGATCGTCGAGATCGGCACCTGCTGCTCGCGCGCGGCCTGGTTGATCTTGTCGTCCACGTCGGTGATGTTGCGCGCGTAGCGCAGCGCGCCGTAGTGGCGCCGCAGCAAGTCGGCCAACACCCCGAATACCACCGGCCCACGGGCGTTGCCGATGTGGACGTAGTTGTAGACGGTGGGCCCGCACACGTACATCGTGGGGCAGGTCGGGTCGAGGGGCGCGAACGGTTCTACCCGCCGCGTCAGGTTGTTGTGCAGGCGCAGGGTCATCGGCTTCGGGGGTGGGAAAGCCCGATGATTCTATCCGTTGCGCTGCCGCAAAGGACATCGGGAGGCGTCACGGGCCGCCGGAAGGGCTGCGTTCAGCCCCGAGGCCCGTGACGTCTCTTACAATTTATTAACCGCTTCTGTTCTTCCCGGTGCTGATGCGCTTTTCCCTCCTGCCGCCGCTGATCTGCCTGCTGGCTTGGCAAGTCGGGCCGGCGTGGGCGGCGGAAACCGACGCCAACGCCCGCAATCGGGTCGTCGTGGTCGAGAACGTCAAGCTGGATTACGCGCAGGTGCTCAATGTCGAGCCCGTGTACCAGACCCTGCGCGCGTCCCGTACCGAGGAGCAATGCGATCCGCCGGCAGGCACGTCGGCTAAGCCGGCCGCCGAGGGCGAGGGCGAACCGGCGGGCGAGGGACGGGTCACCAAGATGATGGACTCGGTCAAGGACATCTTCAGTCGCCGCCACGACACCGTCGTGCCCGCGCCGGCGCCGACCAGCACGCGTCGCAATTGCAAGGTGGTGGAAGTCGGTCGCGAGTTCCGGCGTCCGATCGCCTACGACGTGGACTACGTCTACAAGGGCACCAAGTACCGCTCCCGCCTGCCCGAAGATCCGGGCAACCGCCTGCGGGTGAGGGTGTCGGTCACCCCCTATATTCCGGACGCCATCGTCCAGCCGCCCCGTTGATCGGCCGCGGCTTGCGCGGGGTGTTCCTGCGTGCGACCATGCGCGCCTCATGAACGCAAACGACACTCAGATCGGTACCAGCGCCGCCCGGATGGCCTCCGGGATGACGTCGCGTGCGCGCCGACCGGAACCCCACATTCTTGCTGGGTAACCGGGGCGTCTTGTTGTCCGTTCTGAAAAACCCAGCCTGAGGCTGGGTTTTTTCGTTTCCGCTTTCGCAAAGTTTCAAACGCAAGAATTCCGCGCATCCGCGCAAGCCGCCGTGAACCGGTGGCCCCACGCAGCAAAGGAACGATCGATGTCCCTCAAGCACTTCCTGAATACCCAGGACTGGAGCCGCGCCGAAATCGACGCGTTGCTGACCCAGGCCGCCCTGTTCAAGCGCAACAAGCTGGGCGGAGAGCTGAAGGGGCGGTCGATCGCGCTGGTGTTCTTCAATCCTTCCATGCGCACCCGTACCAGCTTTGAACTGGGTGCCTTCCAACTGGGTGGCCACGCGGTGGTGCTGCAGCCGGGCAAGGATGCGTGGCCGATCGAGTTCGACCTGGGCACCGTGATGGACGGGGACACGGAAGAACACATCGCCGAGGTGGCGCGCGTGCTCGGGCGCTACGTTGACCTGATCGGCGTGCGGGCGTTCCCC
>DASWQJ010000139.1:0-3687 GCA_036403795.1 Stenotrophomonas sp. | reverse complement strand
GCCCCGCCGGTCGCCAGAATCGGGAGCGCCGCGCCGAGGGTGCCGATCGTGATAAGCGTCCCGAATACGAGCGCTGATGTCGTGACGGTGTCGTCTGGCAATACGAGTTCCCGGCGCGGAACGCCAGGGATCTCGGCGGCTTCGACCGGCTTGCGATACATGATCTTGAGCTTGCGCAAGATCGCATCCCGACATCTTGAGCTTGCGCAAGATCGCATCCCGACTCGCCATGAGGTCAATATCAGCGCGATCGAACCCCGCGCTCGTCAGCCCTCGCACCACAGTATCGAGGTCTTCGTGGGTGTGGAGAACGCCCACGACCTCACGAACCCGCACGGTCTCGATCGGCTCTTCTTCAGTTGTGTGTTTGTCCGCCATTTTCGCCTCCTCTTTCCAAGACGATCCAAGACGATCGTGCGTGTTTCGCCGTTCGCCGCTCTGATGCCTGTCAGTCTGGCGAAACATGCCGAAAATGACGCCGGTCAGGGTGCATGGGAGCCGAGCTGCCATAATCAGGGCGACTTCGGGCCAGGGCGGCCTGGACCCGCCAGGGCACGAACTTTCCATGATCCACTGGGCAAGTTCAGGAGATGACAATGGCCACGAGGACGGACGCGGAAATCAAGAAGGATGTTGAGGACGAGCTCCGCTGGAACCCGAGCATTGATGCGACGGATATCGCCGTGGCAGTCAAGAATGGCGTGGTTACGTTGACCGGATACACGAAAAGCTTTTCCGACAAATGGGAGGCCGAGCGGGCCGTGAAGCACGTGGCTGGCGTCGTCGGGGTCGCGAATGACCTTGAGGTCCGCGTGCCCACCGTGGACCAGCGGCCCGATCCGGACATCGCGCGCGACGCCGTCACCGCCATCAAGAACCGGTTGCCGATCAGCTCGGAGCACATCCAGGTCGTCGTCAAGAATGGCTGGCTCACCCTCGAAGGCGATGTGGAGTGGCAGTATCAGAAGGAATTGGCCGAGAACGCGGTGCGGTGGGTGAGAGGGGTCAAGGGCGTCACCAATCTGATCCAGGTGAAGCCGCGGGTCGCGCCCTCCGAGATCAAGCGCAAGATCGAGGAGGCTTTCAGGCGGAGCGCCGAGGTCGACGCGAACCGGATTACGGTGGAGGCAAGCGGCGGCGAGGTGGTGTTGAAGGGCACGGTCCGCTCCTGGGCCGAGCGCCAGGAGGCCGAGCGCGCGGCTTGGGCGGCGCCGGGCGTCACCAAGGTGGACAACCGCATCGCGATTGCCTCCTAGAGCTTTGGGTCAGCTCCTTGGCCCCATGAACGCGGAGGCCCCCCGAGCGGCGGTCCGTTCAACATCATGCGATGGGTATCATCGCACGGGAGCAATTCGGCGCTCGATCACCTCAGGTGTGAAGACCGAGCGCGAGGAGCATCTGAGCAGCAAGCAAAGGGCCAGCCGCGAAGATGCGGGAAAATTCGCGGCCCGCCCCGACGAATGGCCGAAGGCCGTAAGATTGCTCTCGGGATCGCTCGACCACCGTGGCGTTTAACGTCCCGTGGCGGGTCGCGTGCGCGAACACGTCCATATGGACTCACGTTTCTGCCTCGATGTGTGGTCCCGGAAATCGTGGCGCCTTATCCCGAGATGAGGAGGACGCACCATTCCGAATCCCACACAAATCGCGCAGCTTTGCCGTGGGCGACTCTTCGGGTATTTGTGCCGTTCAACCCGGGTCTTCACCACGCTTTTTAGGCGGAAGGATGGGCTCCTCCGGTGACCGGGACGATCCAGTGGTCTCTTAGGAACTTTCCCGCGAGCGGCGCTGACGAGCCCTTGGTTCCGATGGGCATCATCCAGCCGACTCATCACGCCGCGCCGCGCCTTGGTGGCGCGCAGCCCGCCACAGCACGTTCGAATAACGGCTTGCCGAACGAATAATCGTGACCACCTGGACCTTCAACGCCTGGGCTTGGAAGGCCTGAAACTTCAACTGTCCCGAAAATAGCCGTAGTCAGTCAGCTTGGCCTGCACCGAGGCCATGGTCGTGGCTCAGGGTTCGTCCGTGTCATCGAGGGGAGGCGGGGGCTGCAGGCCAGCCGCGGCGGCCAGCAGCACGGCTTCAGGAAGCGTGCGGGCCCCGAGCTGCTCCATCACGTGAGCCCGGTGGGCCTCCACGGTGCGCGGGCTGATCCCAAGCTGTCTCGCTATGCTCTTGTTGGTCCCGCCGGCCAGCAGGCCATCCAGCACTTGCCTCTCACGCGCGGACAGGCTCGCGATGCGCATCCGGGCGGCTTCGGCCGCACGGTCGCGTTCTGCCAGATCCCGAATATCCGCCTGTGCCGACGCGATCGCAGTCAACAGGGCGTCGTCCTCATACGGCATTTCCAGGAAATCGACCGCGCCCGCTTTCATGGCCCGCACCCCGAACCCGATGTCGCCATGGCTCTTGCCGGTGACGATCACGGGCAAGCTGAGGTGCCGGGCTTTCAGCTCGCGGGGGATGCTGAGACCACTCGGCTCTGATGTATCGACGGTGAGCACCACGCATCCAGGCACAAGGGCCGGTGCGCGCGCGAGCAAGGCCTTGGCTGAGGCAAACGCCTGCACCTCGTAGCCGGCACCGTGCAGCAGGTGTGTAGCGGAAGCACGGGCCTCGTCATCCTCATTCACAACATAGACCAGCGACCCATCCTGCCTTGTGAGATCCTGGGCAATGCCGCCGATCCGCTCCACCGCTCCTCCGTCGGGAATGGGGAACCCCGTGTCGCGGATCCAGCGCACCCGGCCGTCGGCCCGGACGATCCGGTACTCTTGAACGACAACCTCGCCCTGCAGGACCCGGGGCACAGCGGACAGGGCGCGTTCCCTGTCCTCAGGATGGAGGAACTGGGGCCACCCGCTCCCGTCCCGCAGCATGGCTTTGCGTGGCTCACCCCACACCCGCTCGAAGGCGGGGTTGAGGTATTCGAGCTGCATCGTCTCGGCATCCGCAATCCAGAGCACGTCCATCATGTGCTCGGCGAACTGCCGAAAGCGCTCCTCGCTCTCGCGCAGGGTGTGTTCGGCCCGTTTCTCTCGGTCAATGTCCTGCACGACGGTGACCGCGCCGACCACGTCATGGGCCGCGTTCCGAAACGGCGCGGCGCTCTGGCGGGTCCAACGCTCCCGTCCGTCAGGGGAGGTGAAGAGAAAGTCCGTTCCGGGAACGACCGTCTCGCCGCGCAACGCCCGCGCTCCGGGATACTCCGAGCGGTCGAGCAGTTGGCCCTCCGGCGTGTAGGACCGCCACCGCTGGCTTTCCCGATGGTTCACAGAGGGAATGTAGTCGAGGGCGTAAGGGCCGAAGATGCGGTTGGCCAGCTTGATACGGCCGGCGCGATCAAACAGCGCCACCCCGACCGGCAACTGCTCCAGAATGGCCGCGAGCCGCGCCTCAGCACGCTTGCGGTCCGTGATTTCCCGCACGGCCCCGATAAAGCCGACGGCCCGCCCGTTCTCGAACGTGGTTCGACCGTGTGTGGATACCCAGCGCTCGACACCGTCGTTGATCCCGATGACCCGGTATTCGATGGTGTAGAGGCCGTCCCCGGCTGGGTCGATCGCAGCGGCGGCCGCCGCCTCGACCCGAGGCCGGTCCTCCGGATGCATTCCCGACAGCCACACCGTGTGGTCGACATGCGCCTCAGGCGGCAGACCCCACAAGGCCTTCAGCCGCGCATCC
>DASWQJ010000138.1:0-18248 GCA_036403795.1 Stenotrophomonas sp. | reverse complement strand
TACGTGGATGCCCGCTGCCAGCCAGCCGGCATAACGATCGGCCACCTCGGCACTGCCGCTGCAATCGATGATCACTGCGTGCGGCAAATGGGCCGCGCGTAAATGCTCGGTCAGGCGATCCAGGTCGGTCGCCTCGGCGCCGTTGGCCAAGGCGCCCCGCCAGTCACCCTGCAGGCCACGCTCGGCCAACAGCATGCGGCTGCGCGAGGCCACCGCCCGCAACCGCAGGTCCACGTTGGCCTTGGCCAGCAATTGCGGCTGGGCGGCATGCAGTTGGTCCAGCAGCGCGGCGCCGACATTGCCCGGTCCAATGACGCCCACCGCAAAGGTCTGCGGCGACAGCCAGAAGCCGGCATGCGCCGCACGCAACGCGCGGGTCGCCTGGCTGCTGTCCACGGCCACCGAGATGTTGCGCTCGGAAGAACCCTGCGCGATGGCCAATATATTCACCTGCGCACGACCAAGCGACTCGAACAGACGCGCCGCCACGCCGGGCTGTCCCGCCATGCCATCGCCGACCGCGGCCAGCACGCTGATGCCGGTGGTCAACTGCACGCGTTGCACCTGCCCCACCGCCAGTTCGTGCACGAATGCCTTCAACAATGCTTCCTGCGCGACCAGTGATTCTTCCTGCCGCACCACGCAACAAATCGAATGCTCCGACGAGCCCTGCGAAATCATCACCACCGACACGCGCGCGTTGCGCAGCGCGGCGAACACGCGCTCGGCCGTGCCGGGCACTCCAATCAGCCCGGTGCCTTCCAGGTTCAGGATGGCCAGGTCCGGACTGAGCGTCAGGCCCTTGATCGGACCGCCGGATTCGCTGCGGGCGCTGATGCGCGTGCCGGGATGTTCCGGCTGGAAGGTGTTGCGGATGATGATCGGCAAGCCGCGTTCGATGGCGGGCGACATGGTCTGCGGATGCACCACTTTTGCGCCGAAATACGCCAACTCGCAGGCTTCGTCGTAGCTCAATGCTTCCAACTGCACCGCTTCCGGCACCACGCGCGGATCGGCAGACAGCACGCCATCCACATCGGTCCAGATATGCAGTTCGTCGGCTTCGAACATCGCCGCGAAGATCGCGCCGGAATAGTCGCTGCCGTTGCGGCCCAGCGTGGTGATGCGCCCGCCGCGATCACGCGCGACGAAACCGGTCGCCACGACGCGCGATTGCGGGTTCCCTTGCCGCCACTGTGCCAACCGCTCGGTGCTTTCACTCCAGTCCACGTCCACGCCCAGCTCGCCGCGATTAACCACCAGCACCTCGCGCGCATCCAGCACCGCGCAATCTTCGCCCAGCGCGCGCAGGTGCTCGCCCAGCAAGTGAGCCGAATACACCTCGCCCAACCCTTGCACGCGATCCAGCACCTCGCGCGGCAACTCGCCGATCACCGCCAGTGCGGCCAGGATTTCGGCCAGTTGCTCGAACTGTGCGTCCAGCCATTCCAGCGAAGGGCCGGCGTGCTCGCCCAACAGCGCCACCGCCGCGCCGCGATGGCGTCCCCGCGCCTCGTGCCAACGTTCCCGCCATTCGGCACGCGCTTGCGAGGCGAGCGTGCACATGTCGATCAGTGCATCGGTAACGCCCTTCATCGCCGAGACGACGGTGACCTGCACCTGTTCGTCCCGTGCCAGCAACAGCTGCGCAACATGCCGGTAGCGCCCGGCGTCGGCCACGGAGGTCCCGCCAAACTTGTGGACGACCGTGCGTGGCGCCTCAGCCGGTGCGCGCTGCGGAGAGAGTTGCTGCGGAAGAACGGACGACGACATGACAGACCTCTGGGTGAGGCCCCGCGGATTCGGTGTCGGATGGGGGGAAGCAGCCCCCGCATCCTGATCCGGGTGCGGGGCCGTGTTTTCGGAAACTACGCGAAGACGACGGACCGCACCGGGCTAATGGTGTGGGTGGTAATCGTGGTGGTCGTGCTGGCCCGTCCCGACGCCAAGCCGCCCGTGCCGGGCATCGGCAGGTTTGACTGGAACGAGTGGGCGAGCGGGTGCATGGGCGACAACAAGACAGCATCCCCCGTGGGGCTGTCAAGTGCTGCGCCGCACCAGCCGCAAAGCCTTGCCACGGTTGCATCGGCAACCGTTTCAGCGGTGACATAATCGCCACCGATCGACCCTGGTTTTTCGCGTTTCGCCGACCCGTTCCGCCCGCCGAGGGGAGCTGCCGCATGAGCCTGAAGATCAAGCGCGTCTACGAGCCCGCGGCCGACAGCGATGGCGCGCGCGTACTGGTGGATCGGCTGTGGCCGCGCGGCGTGTCGAAGACGCGGGCGCACTTGGCGCAATGGTTGAAGGAGCTGGCGCCCTCGCCGGCCTTGCGCGAGTGGTGGGATCACGATCCGGATCGAATGGTGGAGTTCACCGAGCGCTATCGCGCCGAGTTGCACGACGCCCCGCATCAGAGTGCCCTGGCCGAGCTGCGACGGATCATGGCCGAGCACGCCAGCACGACACTGCTGTATGGCGCGCGCGACCCGGCGATCAATCACGCGCATGTACTGCAGAATTACCTGATGTCGACACGACACCATCGCTGATGCCGCTCAACCAAACTGGCTGAGCACCTGCTCGCCACTTTCTGACCGCAGTACGACCATGGTCGGTTCGCCCGTGGTCCAGGCATGCAGGCGCGCCATCATCTCCGCATTGCGCAGCGCGCCGTCCTGCGCGAGGTAGCGAAGCGGCGACCATTCGGGTCGGGAAACCAGCCATGCATCGTCGAACTGTTCGACGCTCACCACGTAGCGCTGTGTATCGGTATCCATGCGTTCCTCGCGTGTGACCCGGCGACCGGGGGAAGTCCGAAGCGACTGGTCACGGCGAGCCGCCGCAAGGCGGGCGCCAAGCACGGTCCGCGTGGGGAGACGCGGGCGCGCTTCCAGGCTCCGGTGGCCGGCAAAAACCTTACTCAAGGGTCCGCGGGTGAGTAGCCCAAGGGCTCCGCGTCCGGCCCGAATACGATGTCACAAAGCCCCTCGCCAGCCCTGCGTACATTCCCTTTGCGCGGAGTAAGAAAATTCTGAATCTGGCGTAGTTCAGTCGCGCGCGCTTACGGCGAAGCCGCTGGGTTGAGCCGATCCGCGGCAAACAGCACCCGGCCCCCTCGCACGACAAACCTGACATCAGACAAGGCGCTCGCGGCACTGGCGGGGTCGCCGCCCAGCACCACCAGATCGCCTTCCATGCCGCGCACCACCCGGCCGCTGTCCTGGCCATGGCCGAACCGCGCCGCTGGCTGGGTGGTCAGGCTGGCCAGGATCTGCCGCCACTCCATTCCGGCCCCGGCCATCAGCTCGAACTCCCGACGCGGATCGTAGATCTCGATGAATCCCGCATCGGTACCGAACAGGATCTGCCCGCCGGCCTCGCTCAGCGCCCTCACCTGGGCCTGCGCCGTGGCGACGAATTCACGCACGAACGGCTCTTTCGCACCCTGTCGGCGCGGCTCTGACTCGAATAGCGTGAGAGTCGGCACGAGGGCGAGATTGGCTTGGCGCAGGCGCGCGACCAGGTCGGCCGACCAGACGCCGGCATCCGGAGTGGAATGGGCCAGCACGTCTACGCCCGCGTCCACGGCGATCTGCAAGCCCCGCAGATCCGTGGGATGTGAGAACGCCGGCTTGCCTAGCGCGTGCGCCTGCTCCACGGTGGCGCGTGCGATGTCCAAGGGCATGGGCAGCACCGGATCGGGGCCACCGACGATCGCGCCGGTGAACAGTTTCACTCCATCGGCGCCGGCCTGCAGTTGCCGCGCAGCGCGCGCGCTGGCCTGCGCCGGCGTGGCCACCTCCGCCGTGGGCACCTTCAAATCACGCCACAGGTCGCGCACATAGATCGGGGTGCCGTGCTCGGGATAGAACGGCATGTCCACCGTCAGCAATCGCGGCCCCTGCACATCGCCCAGCGAAATACGTTGACGCAACGCCACCACGTCACCCGGCAACGAGCCGGTGTCGAACAGCGTCGTGAAGCCCCAGCGCACGAAACGATCTCGCAAGGCATCGGTCAGCGCCTGCGCCGGCTGCGCCTGCGGATCGTGGAAGGGTGGCTGTATCAAATGCACGTGGCTGTTCCAGAAGCCGGCGGTGACCGTCATTCCGCGCGCCTGCAGGATCGTTGTTCCAGCCGGTACCACGACGCTTGCCGTCGGCCCTACCTCGGCAATGCGTCCGTCGCGCACCAGCACGGTGGCCTGCTCCATTGCCTCGGCCCGGGGATCGGCGTACACGC
Source organism: Stenotrophomonas sp. (assembly GCA_036403795.1). Lineage (GTDB taxonomy): Bacteria > Pseudomonadota > Gammaproteobacteria > Xanthomonadales > Xanthomonadaceae > Stenotrophomonas_A. The sequence continues at coordinate 14,006 of DASWQJ010000138.1, read as the reverse complement.
GAGCGCCCACGATCGCGATGTCCTGTGCGGCGGCGGGCGCGACCGCCCCGGCGGCCAGCAGCACCCATAGCGCGCGAAGTTTCCGATCTGCCTGGTCCATGCCGTGCTCCTCCTGAGTGACGAATGTCGAGGGTGCGGCAGGCTCGCGGGGCTCGCATGAGCCGGAAGTCCCGGATGCCGTCTCAATCGGTGAGACGCACGTCAGTAGAGTCGTCGGATGAGCAAGGACCCGCCCATCGAAATCGCCTACGCCCAGGCCTGGGCGCTGTTGCGCGCCGCCGGCGCCAGCGACCCGATCACCTTCGACGTGGCTTTCAGCCACGCGCACGGACAACTGCTGGCCCGCTACCCGGATCGGCACGTGGACATCATCCAGACCCTGATGGGTTATGCGCGACAACTGGGCCGTGCCTGGCCAGGTCGACCGGTTCCTGCAGCGGCGTGCGCGTCGAGCGGCCAGGGATACCGCTGACCACGGCGGCACAGATATCGCGGGACAGCACGCACGGGTGGCCACGCACGACTGGTGACCCCGGCCCGATTCGAACGGGCGACCTTCCCCTTAGGAGGGGGACGCTCTATCCAGCTGAGCTACGGGGCCGAACCCGCATTGTCGCACGAAGCCCGGCCCGCCAAGCCTGGCCCGCCCGCAACGCAGCACGGGCGCCGGCATGGGGTCTGCTAAAATTGCAGGTCTTTCCGCGCCGCCTCCCCCCGTTCCGGCGGCGCCTGTCGCAGTCTGTTCCCTGGAGATTCCATGTCCGCTGCCCTGCTCAAGCCGCTCGCCCTGTCCGCCACCAATGCCGGCACCTATCTCGGTGACGACGCTTGGTCGCAGGCCACCGGGGCTGGCGTCCTCAAGCCGCTCAACCCGACCACCAACGAGGTCATCGCCGAGGTCCAGGCCACCACCGCCGAGGACTACGAGCGGGTGATCGCCCGTGCCCAGGAAGCTTTCAAGTCCTGGCGCACCGTGCCGGCGCCGCGTCGCGGCGAAGCGATCCGCCTGTGCGGCGAGGCACTGCGCCAGCACAAGGACGCACTCGGCTCGCTGGTCGCGCTGGAGATGGGCAAGAGCAAGCCCGAGGGCGATGGCGAGGTGCAGGAGATGATCGACATTGCCGACTTCGCCGTCGGGCAGAGCCGCATGCTGTACGGCTACACGATGCATTCGGAACGGCCGGGCCACCGCATGTACGAGCAGTACCATCCGCTCGGCCTGGTCGGGATCATCAGTGCGTTCAACTTCCCGGTCGCGGTGTGGGCCTGGAATGCGTTCCTGGCCGGGATCTGCGGCGACATCTGCATCTGGAAGCCGTCCAACAAGACGCCGCTGACCGCGTTGGCCACGATGAAGATCTGCAACCAGGCACTGAAGGACGGCGGCTTCCCCGACATCTTCTTCCTGATCAACGATGCCGGCACCGAGCTGTCCGAGCGCCTGGTGCAAGACAAGCGCGTGGCGTTGATCAGCTTCACCGGCTCGACCCAGGTCGGCCGTACGGTCGCCGAAAAAGTGGCGCACCGCCTGGGTCGCTGCCTGCTTGAGCTGGGCGGCAACAACGCCATCATCCTGGACGAGAGCGCGGACCTGAAACTGGCCGTGCCGGGCATCGTATTCGGGGCCGTCGGCACCGCGGGCCAGCGCTGCACCACGACGCGCCGGCTGATCGTGCATGAATCCATCTACGACGGCGTGCTGGCCACCTTGGTCAAGGCCTATCGGCAGGTGGAAAGCAAGATCGGCGACCCGACCGACGCGGCCAACCTGATGGGTCCGCTCAACAGCCGCGCCGCAGTGGAGCAGTTCCTGGCGTCGATCGAGAAGGCCAAGGCCGCCGGCGGCAAGGTCGAGGTCGGCGGCACCGTGATCGATCGCCCGGGCAACTTCGTGTTGCCGGCCATCGTGACGGGCCTGAAGAACACCGACGACGTGGTCCAGCACGAGACCTTTGCGCCCATCCTGTACGTGATGAAGTACGCCACGCTCGACGAGGCCATCGACATGCAGAACGGGGTGCCGCAGGGGCTGTCCTCGTCGATCTTCACCCAGAACCTGAAAGCGGCCGAGCGCTTCCTCTCGGCGGCCGGTTCGGACTGCGGAATCGCCAACATCAACATCGGCACCTCCGGCGCGGAGATCGGTGGCGCGTTTGGCGGCGAGAAGGACACTGGCGGCGGGCGTGAATCCGGCTCCGATGCCTGGAAGGTCTACATGCGTCGCCAGACCAACACCATCAACTACTCCGACTCGTTGCCGCTGGCGCAGGGCATCAAGTTCGACCTGTGAGGGTCGACGGCGCGATCACATCGCCCGCGTGTGCATGGCCGGCCCGCTCCGGCCATGCCACTGCATCCTGCAGCGCGCGCCGGCGTCCACGCCAGCGTGCGATCGGCCGGGCGATGCAGGATAATCGGTGGACATTGCCGGCCCCCACCGCGCTCCCCCTGGAGGGACCATCCCCATGAGCAGCGTCCGCCAGACCAGCACCCTGGCTCTTGTCAGTCTGATTTTCGGCCTCCTGGGCTGGTTCGTCCTGCCCTTCATCGGCAGTCTCGTGGCGATCTTCACCGGTCACATGGGGCGCGCCGAGATCCGTCGCGACCCTGCCCGGTATGACGGTGATGGACTGGCCCTGGCCGGGCTGATCCTGGGCTGGTTGAACGTGGCGCTCTGGCTCGCCGGGGTGATGGCCCTCTTCCTGTTCTTCGGCGGCCTGGCCTGGTTCGCCCATGTCGCGTCCTGACCCCGTGGCCCTGGACTCGCAGGAACGCTTCAGCAACCGGGTCGCGGACTATGTCCGTTACCGGCCCGGCTATCCGCCGCAGTTGATTGAATGGATCCATGGCCCGCTGGGCGTGGCGCCGGACGCACGCGTGGCGGACATCGGGGCGGGTACGGGCATTTCCTCGCGCATCTTCCTGCAGGCCGGTCATCCGGTGATCGCGGTGGAGCCCAATGCGCCCATGCGGCTGGCGGCCGAACGATGGCTTGCCGACGCGCCCGGTTTCCAGGCCGTGGCCGGCAATGCCGAGTCCACCACCCTGGATACGGCCAGCGTGGACCTGGTGGTCGCCGCGCAAGCCTTCCACTGGTTCGATACCGAGGCCGTGCGCGGCGAATGGAAACGCATCCTGCGACCCGGTGGACGGGTCGTGGTGTTCTGGAACTCGCGACTGCTCGAAGCCACGGCGTTCCTGGCGGACTACGAAGCCCTGCTGCATCAGTTCGGCACCGACTACCAGGCCGTGGCCGAGCGTTACCAGGACGATGCGACGATGCGTGCCTGGTTCGGCGAGGGCTTCATTGCCCAGGAAAATTTTCCGAACGTGCAGCGCATGGATTTCGACAGCTTGCGCGGGCGCCTGCTCTCCTCTTCCTATGCGCCCGCCGAGGGCCATCCTCGCCACGCACCGATGCTGGCGGCGTTGCGCGCGCTGTTCGATCGCCATGCGGTCGACGGCCACGTCGAATTCGCCTATCTGACCCGCGCCTTCGCAGGTACGTTGAGTTGACCATGTATTCCCTCGCCCGCCCCTTCCTGTTCGCCCTCGACGCCGAACGCGCGCATGGCCTGGGGCTGAGCGCGATCGAGACCGCTTACCGCAGTGGCACCACTTCGATGCTGGCCCGTCGTCCCGCGCCACTGCCAACGCGTGTGTTCGGCCTGGATTTTCCCAACCCGGTGGGGCTGGCGGCCGGCCTGGACAAGAATGGCGATCACATCGATGCGCTGATGGCGCTGGGCTTTGGCTTCGTCGAGGTCGGCACGGTGACGCCTCGTGCGCAGGTCGGCAACCCGCGCCCGCGGTTGTTCCGGTTGCCCGAGCACCAGGCCATCATCAATCGGATGGGCTTCAACAACCTGGGCGTGGATGCCCTGGTGCGCAATGTCGAGCGCGCCCAGCGCCGCGGCGGCGTGCTGGGCATCAACATCGGCAAGAACAAGGACACGCCCAACGAATCGGCGGCGGACGACTATCGCCTGTGCATGGAAAAGGTCTATCCGCTGGCCGACTACATCACGGTCAACATCTCATCACCCAATACTGCCGGCCTGCGCGAGCTGCAGGAAGAACAGGCACTGCGGCAGCTGGTCAGTGAGTTGCGCGAGACCCAGGAGCAACTGGCCAGCCGCCACGGCAAGCGCGTGCCGATGCTGGTGAAGGTCGCCCCCGACCTCAGCGACCGCGATATCGACGCGGCGGCGCGCGTGCTGTCCGACCTGGCGGTCGATGGCGTGATCGCCACCAACACCACGGTCTCGCGAACGCTGGTGGACCACCACCGCCTGGCCGGCGAGGCCGGCGGGTTGTCCGGTGCCCCGCTGCTGGGCCAGTCCACGCTGGTGTTGCGTCGGCTGCGCTCGCGCCTGCCCGAGGCCATCCCGCTGATCGGCGTGGGCGGTATCGCCAGCGGCGCCGACGCGGTGGCCAAGATGGCGGCCGGTGCGGGCCTGGTGCAGTTCTACAGTGGCCTGGTCTTTCGTGGCCCTGCCTTGGTGGGCGAGTGCGTCGAGGCGATCCGTCGCCGCCGCGAATCTCCCAGCCGCGGAGCCGTTTCCGCCCTATGACCACCGCCTGGACGCTGAGCCAACACGCCTCGCTGCAAGCCCTGAATACTTTCCACGTCGATGCGCAGGCGCCGTGGCTGCTGCGCATCCACGATGCGAGCGCACTGCCCGACGCCCTGGCCTTGCCCGCCGTGGCCGGGCAACCGTTGCTGGTGTTGGGCAGCGGCAGCAACGTGTTGCTGGCCGGCAACCCCGAGGGTTGCGTGCTGAGTTTCGACAACGCCGATATCACGATCCTGGGGCACCATGCCGACCACGCCATGGTGCGCGCCGGCGCAGGCACGCCCTGGCACGGGCTGGTGATGTGGTCGCTGGAGCAGGGCCTGTCCGGGCTGGAAAACCTGGCGTTGATTCCCGGCACCGTCGGTGCCGCGCCGATCCAGAACATCGGTGCCTACGGCACCCAGGTCGGCGAGTTCATCCACGCCGTCGAGGCCTGGGACCGCGATCAGGCACAGTGGCAGATGTTGTCTGCCGAGCAATGCGCCTTCGGTTATCGCGACAGTGTGTTCAAGCGCGAACCCGGGCGCTGGCTGATCGCGGCGGTGCACCTGCGCCTGCCGCTGCTGCACGAGCTGCGCCTGGACTACGCGGGCATCGCCGATGAACTGACGGCGATGGGGGTGAGCACGCCCGAGGCGCGTGACGTCGCCGCGGCCGTGATCGCGATCCGCCGCCGCAAGCTGCCCGATCCGGCCGTGTTGGGCAATGCCGGGAGCTTCTTCAAGAACCCGCAACTGCCCACCGAGCAGGTCGAGGCATTGCGACATGCTTGGCCGGGGCTGCCCGTGTTTGCCGGCGAGCGCGAAGGCCAGGGCAAGATTTCTGCCGCATGGCTGATCGAACAATGCGGATGGAAAGGCGTGCGCGAGGGCGATGCCGGCGTCTCGGCCGACCATGCCCTGGTGCTGGTCAACCACGGGCAGGCCACTGGCGCCGAGCTGTTGGCGTTGGCCCGCCGCATCGCCGACTCCGTACGCGAGCGCTTCGCGGTGGTCATCGAACCGGAGCCGCTCCTGGTCGGAGCCCGTTGGTGATGCGTCCGGCCGGACATCCCGGCCATGCGCCGGTGCGCGCGGCCGTGCTCATGCTGGTGAGCACGTTCTCGTTCGGCCTGATGGCCATCGCGATCCGGTTTGCATCGCGCCATCTGCCGACCAGCGAAATCGCCTTCTTCCGCAACTTCTTTGGTTTGCTGGCCCTGCTGCCGTTGTTGATGGCCAGCGGCAAGCCGTGGCCCCGCACCCGGCACCTGCGCCTGTATCTGGTGCGCACGCTGATCGGCCTGGCCTCGATGCTGTGCTGTTTCTGGGCGATCGGCCACCTGCCGTTGTCCCAGGCGATCTCGCTGTCGTACTCCACGCCGTTGTTCGTCACCGTGCTGGCGGTGTTGTGGCTGGACGAAAAGGTGCGCGCGCGACGTTGGGCCGCAGTCGCCGCCGGCCTGGTCGGCGTGCTGGTGATCCTGCGACCGGGCTCGGCGCAGTTCAGTCCGGGCCTGCTCGTGGCACTGGCCGCCGCGATGATCAGCGCGGTGGTGGCCATCCAGATCAAGCAGCTTTCGCGCACCGATCCGCCGGACACCGTGGTGTTCTATACCTACGCGTTCTGGGTACCGATGTCGCTGCTGACCGCCCTGCCGCAGTGGCAATGGCCGCACGGCATCGCCTGGGTGTGGCTGGTGGCCACGGGCATCTTCGGCACGGCAGGCCAGCTGTTCTGGACGCGTGCGCTCAGGCTGGGCGAGGTCTCCGCGCTGCAGCCGATCAGCTTCATGCAGCTGCCACTGGTCGCGCTGCTGGGTTGGTGGCTGTTCGGCGAGCAACCGGACCGCTTCACCGTGGTGGGCGCCGGCATCATCATCGCGGCCAATGTGTACATTGCCCATCGCGAAGCCGTGCTGGCACGGCGCGCGGGCACCCACGCACCGGTGGAAGGCGCCAAACCGGGCGAATGAGCCCGCCTGCGGGGCGCGGGCGTGAGCTGCGTCGTGGTCCGCGTGATGGCCGAAACGCGTCGCCGATGCGCGGTCGATCCACTACATTGACCGCATGAACGCGCCCAACGACACACCCCGCACCCCGCGCCGCATGATCGGCCTGATCGGCGGCATGAGCTGGGAATCGACACTGCCCTACTACCGCCACATCAACGAGGTGGTGCGGCGCGAATGCGGGGGCCTGCATTCGGCGCGGCTGCTGCTCTACAGCGTGGACTTTGCCTCGATCGAACAACTGCAGCGCACCAACGATTGGGAAGGCGCCGGCGTTGCATTGGCACAGGCCGCCCGCGCCCTGCAGGCCAGTGGCGCGGAATTCATCGTGCTGTGCACCAACACCATGCATCGGGTCGCCGATGCGATCGAAGCCGCCACGCCGTTGCCGCTGCTGCACATCGCCGACCCCACCGCCGAGGCGCTCGCCGCCCTGGACGTGCAGAGGGTCGGCCTGCTCGGCACGCGTTTCACGATGGAACAGGCGTTCTATCGCGAGAGACTGAGCCGACGCGGATTCGAAGTGCGAGTGCCGGATGCGCCAGCGCGCGCGCAAGTGCACCGGATCATCTACGAGGAACTTTGCCAAGGCGTGTTGACAGAGGACTCGCGCCGGATCTACCGCGAAGTGATCGCACAACTGGTGGCCGACGGCGCGCAGGCCATCGTGCTGGGTTGCACCGAGATCGCCCTGCTTATCGGCCCGGAAGATGCCACGGTGCCGCTGCTCGACACCGCGTGGTTGCACGCCGAGGCGGCGGCCCTGCACAGCCTGGGTTGACGGTCCGGCGCCTGATCGGCGTCCTGCAACGCCCTATCAGGCCTCGCGCTGCCAGAAGCGATCGATGGCTTCGTAGGCGAGATCGAGATCGACACGAGAGTCCGCGGGGAGGTAGCCCGGCGCACGATCCGACTGCGTTGCCGTCGATGGGCAACCGGCCACCAGGAAGGCGACCCCGGCCTCCACCATCTCGGGTTGCCCCAATATCCGGCGATGTCCCGACCCGATGGTGGTCAGCAACGCCGCGTCGGGCCATGCAGCTACCAGGCGCTGCGATTGCGCAATCGGCACTTCACGATCGGTCGCGTCGTGCAGCACAAGCAATTTCGCGTTGTTGCGCTCCACCGGCACTTCCGCGATGTCCAAGTCACGCCACGCCAGCCCCAACCATCGCTCCGCTCGCGCGCTGAAGCGGGCCACCGTGCCGCCATCGACCCCGAGCTGGCGCGCGAAAGCATCGATCGCTGCCGCGGGCTCGCAGAAGGGGGCAACGAACACCAGACGTGCCGGCGCGCGCCAGCCCTGGCGCATGGCCAGTGCCACCGAGGTGCATCCGCCGGAGTGGGCGATCACGCCGGCCAGCGGCCCCATTCGTTCGGCCAGCGCCTGCAACGCGGCGGAAAATTGCAGGAAGGTGACGCGACGCCGGCCGTGCGTGCTGGCCCCGGAAGCCCCGTGTGCGGGGGCATCGAACGCAACCACGCGCAAGCCAGCAGCAAGCAACGGCGCCACGAAGGCGTGCAGCTGGCCACCGTGCCCGCCCCATCCGTGCACCAGTAGCACGCAAGGGCCTTGGCCGCCCCACTCCCAGACCGCCACGGGTCGTCCCTGCAGGAGCAACGTCGAGCGCCGGCCAGCGGCCAGGCATGCCAGTGCGCCCGCTGATGGGTGGGTACGGGGCGCCCGGAACCACAGACGATCCATGACCCGCGCCGCCAGCGACGGACTGAGCCAGGACAGCCGCCGCATGCCAAGTCGCACCACTTTCGCGCGCAGGTCGATGGCGCGCCAACGCGTCGTTGCACCGGGCGACGACACGCCCAACCTGCCGGCCTGCATTTTCGATGACATGACGTCTCCCGCTCGATAAGCCCGCACGACACGACCGAGTGGCCGCGTGCGAAGCGTTCCGCGATGGAACGTGGCTAGGCTAGTGAGGCAGGCGAACCGAGTAAGCAGGCGTGATCGCCACTTGCGCTGGCAATCGCGCCAATCGACGTTCGACGGTCAGAAGAGTTTGGCGTCGTGCGGCCGGAACTTGCGGCGGAAAGCAGCCGGCGTGAGTTGCGTCCTGCGCGCAAACAGGCGTGAGAACGTGGCCACGTCCAGATAGCCGACCTGTCCGGCGATTTGCGCCACGCTCAGGCTGGTCCCCTCCAGCAGTCGTCGAGCACGTTCCACGCGTTGGTCCTGCAGCATTTCCAGCGGTGTGCGCCCGGTCTCGGCGTTGAATCGGCGCAGCAACGTGCGACTGGACAGATGGAAGGCCTTGGCCAAGTCTCCCAGGTTGTAGCGCTCGGCCAACCGCGGCTCGAACCACTCCGCGACCGAGCGCGAAAACGAATCGTGGCGTTTGGCCGCCAGGCGGCGATCCAGATAAGGCGCCTGGCTGTCGCGCCCGCCGTCGATCAGGCTGAAACGCCCCACCGCGCGCGCCAGGCTGGCACCGGCGCGGTCACGGATCAGTTGCAATGCCAGATCGCCAAACGCAGTAAACGCGCCGGACGTGACAATGCACCCGTCGCGCACCAGCAAGGCGTCCCGCACGACCTCGACCTTGGGGTAGCGCAAGGCCATCTGATCGGCGAAGGCCCAAGCGGTGGTGGCGCGACGCCCATCGAGCACGCCAGCCTCGGCCAGCAGCAGGCTTCCCGTGCAGATCGATGCCAGCGCGCGATGCCGTGCCGCCTCGCTGATCAGCGCCTTTTCTGCCTGGAGACCCGCCAATGTCTGTTCCATCGGCGTATCGATACCGAAATCAAACGCGGGCACCACCAGCAGGTCATACGAGAGCGGTGCTTCCACCGACAATCGCGCGCCGCCGGCCAGTCGCACCGAGCCTTCGCAAGCACCGACGATCGACACCGAGAACGGCGGCTCCTCATCGGGCGACCGATAAGCCTGGATGCGGTTGGCGACCAGCAGGACGTCGGACAGCCCGAGCACCTCGGCGCCCATGCAACCGTCATAAGCGAGGATGGCAATACGCACGCGCGTCTCCCGGCAACGAATGACGGAAGCGTGGCGATTTGGCCAGCGACGTCAAGTCGTCCATCCACCTTGGGATCCATATGCCGCCCTCATCGGTGCGCACAATCAATGGGTTGGATGCCCCCCACCTCGGCCGATGGCGAGCCTGCCTGCAAAACTGGCGCGATCGCACTGACCCGCCAAGCCCCCTGCCGGCGCCCCGTGCGCCACGCTGACCGGCGCTCAACCGATGGCTGGCTGCCCACGTTTTCGCCAGGGCCGGTGATGGCGGCGAAAACACAGCAGGTAAAGCCCAACCACCCAGGCCAAGGCGCCCGACCAACCGGCCAGGATGTCGGAGGGATAGTGCACGCCCAGATAGACGCGCGAGGCGCCGACCAGCAGCACGAACGCCGCCGCCGCTGCCACTACGGGCCAGCGCCAGCGCGTGCCCCAGGCCAGGGCAACCACCACCGCCGCCAAAGTCATCGAGCCCATGGCGTGGCCGCTGGGAAAACTGAAAGTGCTCTCCGGCGCCACTGATTCCCACAGGCTGGGCCGCTCGCGCTGGAAGAACTGCTTCGCCCCAATATTGAGCAACGCCGAGCCCACGAAGGCAAGGCAAGCAAAGGTCGCCTCGCGCCAACGCCGCCACGCCAGCAGTGCCAGCACGATCAACGTATCGATCGGAATCAGCCCCCACTGGTAACCGAGCTTGGAGACCAGGACGAAGAACTGGTCCAGCGTCGGGCCGGCCCAGCCGCGCATGCGCAGCAACAGGGGGGCGTCGAAATAAAACGCCTCCAACTCGTGGACATCCTCGGCCAGCTCGGCGAACACCGCCAGCGGCAGCAGCACGCCGGCAAACAGCAGGCCGATGCGCCACAGGCGTGCGCCCAGCCAGTGCCGGAAACCCGTCGGGCTGTCGGCCTGCAGGGCGTGTTCGTCCGGGCTGTCAGCCGGTCGCACGCGCGTAATGGTTGTCGACGTACTCGTCGATGAGCGCCACGAATTCCTGCGCGATGTTCTCGCCGCGCAACGTCACCTTCTTTTCGCCATCGACAAACACCGGCGCCGACGGCGCCTCGCCAGTGCCCGGCAGCGAAATACCGATGTTGGCGTGGCGCGACTCGCCCGGACCGTTGACCACGCAGCCCATCACCGCCAGGGTCATGCTTTCGGCACCCGGATGGCTGACCTTCCACTCGGGCATCTTGGCGCGCACGTGGTTCTGCACGACCTTGGCCAGTTCCTGGAAAAACTCCGAGGTGGTGCGGCCGCAGCCCGGGCAGGCCGTGACCATCGGGGTAAAGGCGCGCTGGCCGGTGGTCTGCAGCAACTCCTGCGCCACGATCACCTCCTGCGTGCGCGACTGACCCGGTTCGGGCGTCAGCGAGATCCGGATCGTGTCGCCGATGCCTTCCTGCAGCAACACCGACAGCGCCGCCGCGGAGGCCACGATGCCCTTGCTGCCGATACCGGCTTCGGTGAGGCCCAGGTGCAGCGCGAAATCGCAGCGCGCCGACAGGTCGCGGTAGACCGCGATCAGTTCCTGCACCCCGGAGACTTTGGCCGACAGCACGATCCGTTCGCGCCCCAGCCCCAGCTCGACGGCGCGTTCGGCCGAGTCGACCGCCGAGCGGATCAACGCCTCGCGCAGCACGCGACCGGCGTCCCAGGGCTGCTCGCGATGCGAGTTCTCGTCCATCAACTGGGCGGCCAGCGACTGGTCCAGCGAACCCCAGTTGGCGCCAATGCGCACCGGCTTGCCGTAGCGGATCGCAAACTCGATCAATTGCCCGAACTGCAGGTCCTTCTTCTTGCCGAAACCGACATTGCCCGGGTTGATACGGTACTTGGCCAGCGCCTCGGCGCAAGCCGGTTCGCCGGCCAGCAACTGGTGGCCGTTGTAGTGGAAATCGCCGATCAGCGGGACTTCGATCCCCATCATCGCCAGCTTGTCGACGATGCGCGGGATGGCGGCGGCCGATTCAGGATTGTTGACCGTCAGGCGCACCATCTCCGAACCGGACCGCCACAGTTCGGCCACCTGCTTGACGCTGCCGGCGATGTCGGCGGTATCGGTGTTGGTCATCGACTGCACCACCACCGGCTTGCCTCCGCCCACGGTGACATTCCCGATACGCACCGGCTGGGTGAGGCGTCGGGGCCAGGCGCCAGTGTCGGCGGGGGGGGTCGGTCGGGTCACGGCATCATGCATGCGGACATTTTAGAACGCCTGCCCCGCCGACGGGCAAAACCGTCGACAACCCGCTCGGGGCGCGGTCCTTGCGGCGCGGTACTGGGGAGATCTGGGGCTGCCACATTGCTGCGACAGCTTGTCGCAGGCACGCCCTGCCCTGACGGCATAGCATGGCGCCCGATGGACAACAGCAACAACGCCTCTTTCCTGCGCACGTTGTGCAGCCTGCGCTGGCTGGCCACGGCCGGCCAGGCAGCGACCATCCTGGTCGCTACGTGGGTGCTGGGCCTGGCCTTGCCGCAGCCGCCGCTGTGGGCCGGCGTGGCTGCCCTGGCCCTTTTCAACCTGTACGCGCAATGGCGGGTCGGGCGCGAGACGCCCATCGGCTCGGCCACCGCGTTCGCCCACGTGCTGGTCGATGTCGCGGTGCTGACCTGGATGGTGGGCTGGAGCGGCGGCATCGCCAACCCGTTCGGCTCCCTTTTCCTGATCCTGATCGCCCTGGCCGCCTTGGCCCTGCCCCTGGCCTGGGGCCTGGCGGTGGCGGCGGCCTGCGTGGCCGGGTATGGCGCCAGCGCGTTGTTCGGGCTGCCGTTGCCGCACGGTCCGTTCGATCCGCACACGCTGCACCTGTGGGGCGTGGCGGCGAACTTCCTGCTGTCGTCGGTGGTGGTGCTGGTGTTTTCCACCCGCCTGGCGCTGTCCCAGCGCGCGCGCGAAAGCGAGCTGTCGATGCTGCGCGAACGCTTTGCACGCAACGAGGGCATCGTGGCGCTGGCCACCCACGCCGCCTCGGTCGCGCATGAGCTCAACACGCCGCTGGCGACCATGACCTTGCTGGTGGACGAAGTCGCCGACCAGTCCACCCAGCCGGAATTGCGCGAAGACCTGGATACGCTGCGTGGCCTGCTGGTGCTGTGCCACGAGCGCGTGCTGGCGCTGGCCGCGCCTGCCGATGGCGGCGGCGCCCAGGACGCCGTCAGCGTGCAGGAAGTGCTGGCGCAGTGGCGCCTGGTGCGTCCATCGATGCAACTGCACCGCAACCTGGACGCCCCGATGCGGCTGCGGCTGGAGCCGGGCGTCGGCCACCTGCTCATGGTGCTGCTCAACAATGCCGGCGATGCCGGCGAGCGGACCGGGCGCCCGCGCGTGGACCTGGAATTGCGCGTGCACGATGGCCAGCTGCTGGGCGAGGTGCGCGACTACGGGGCCGGCTTCGACAACGCCAAGGCAACCCTTCCGGGTACCCTGTTCGATAGCGGCAAACCGCGTGGCATGGGCGTGGGCCTGGCACTGTCGCATGCCACGGTGGAGCGACTGGCCGGCGAGCTGTGGATGCAGCCTGCCCCGGGCACCGGCACGCGCGTGGGCTTCCGTCTGCCCCTGCCCGTGGCCGACGAGCCGCTGCAGGACGCCTGAGCACCGGACGTTTCGAGGAGAACTTCATGATCCACCTGATGCCCGGCGTGATCGGCGCCCCCCCCTATGACACGGAGCGTGGGTCATGACGATGGTGCTGCGACGCGGACTGCTCGTCGATGACGATGCGCTCTACCTGCGCACGCTGCAACGCAGCCTGGCGCGACGCGACGTGGAAGCGCTCATTGCCGGCAACAGCACCGAGGCGCTGGCGCTGGCCCGCGAGTCGCGCCCGGACTTCGCGCTGGTGGATCTCAAGCTTGGCCAGGAGTCCGGACTGGCCTTGATCCAGCCACTTCGCCAGATCCGTGCCGACATGCGCATCCTGCTGGTGACCGGTTACGCCAGCATCGCCACGGCCGTGGAGGCGATCAAGCTGGGCGCCGATGATTACCTGCCCAAGCCGGCCAACGTGCACACCATCATGCGTGCCCTGGGCGAAGACGAGGAAGAGCCGGCCGATGCCGAGCTTGAAGACGCCGCACAGGACATGATGACTCCGATCAGCCGGCTGCAATGGGAGCATATCCAGCAGGCCCTGCACGAGACCGGCGGCAACATTTCCGCGGCCGCCCGGTTGTTGGGCATGCACCGGCGCTCTTTGCAACGCAAGTTGACCAAGCGGCCCAGTCCGGGGCGTTGAGGTTGGCGGGCCCGCAAGGGCTTGGCTTTGCGTTCGCATCGATGCCATGGCGTGCCGTGGGCGGGGGTCGTGCGTGCGCCATCGAGAAAAAAGGTCTTCTCCCTGTTCCGGGGCGTTTGTTATCGCGGCTTACGAGTTGGGTTTTTTGTTGTGGCGCGGTTTGTTTGGCGGTTGGTTTTAAGTACTTACGGTGCGGGCCCCGA
>DASWQJ010000137.1:0-9178 GCA_036403795.1 Stenotrophomonas sp. | reverse complement strand
GCTATCGCGACTGGTTCCCCAAGGAATACAACGTGGGCTACGAGCAGTTGTTGCGCGACTGCATGAATGGCGAATCCGGTTTGTTCCAGGATGCGGCGATGGTCGAAGGCGCTTGGCGCATCGTGCAGCCGATCCTCGATGCCTGGAAGGAGGCGCCGAACGACTTCCCCAACTACGCCGCTGGCAGCGCCGGACCGGCCGCGGCCGATGCCTTGCTCGCGCTCAACGGTGGCCACTCGTGGCGCGCGCTGACACCTGGCCGGCGGCCACCGCCGCGGCGTGCCGGCGAGGAGCGGGCCGCCAAGCCGGCTGCATCGCCGGCGAAGCCCTCGGTCAAGGGAAAGTCCAAGGCAAGCAAAGGGGTGGGGGAGAAGGGCGGCACAAAAGCGCCTCCGCCAAGAAGTGCAACGGCAAAGAAGGCGACCGCAAAGAAGGCAACCGCAAAGCGAGCAACAGCAAAGCCCGCCGCAGCAAAGAAGGCCAGCAAGCAAGCCGCCAGGAAACGGACCATCAGATCGGCAGCCAAGCAACCGCCCAGCAAAAGCGCGGCAAAAAAAACCACACCCAGCCGTCGCGCGTGACCCTCCAGGCGAAGCCGTCCCCCGCATGACGCCTGGTTGCACCCGGCGGCAGTGGCGTGCACGCCACGCACCCTGCAACGCCAGGCAGAGGCCTCAATACGCCGGGAAGCTACAGCAACGTGCCCCCCAAAATTGCCGCAGCGATGCTGAAATAGATCACCAGTCCGGTCACGTCCACCAACGTGGCCACGAACGGCGCCGACGCACTCGCCGGATCGAACCCCAGCCGTTGCAGGATGAAAGGCAGCATCGAGCCGGACAGCGAACCGAAGGTCACGATGCCCACCAGTGCCGCACCGATGGTCAACGCCACCAGCTGCCAATGATCGCCATAGTTGTAGAGCCCGGCGTTCTGCCACACCGCGATGCGCACGATGGCCAGCAGGCCCAGGATGGTGCCGAGCACCAGACCGGTGGGTACCTCGCGCAAGGCTACCTTCCACCAGTCGCGCAAGCGAAGCTCGCGCAGCGCCAACGAGCGGATCAGCAATGACGTCGCCTGCGAGCCCGAATTGCCACCGGAACTCATGATCAAGGGGATGAACAGCGTCAACACCACCGCCCTGGCCAGCTCGTCCTCGAAGTGCTGCATCGCGCTGGCGGTGAGCATCTCCCCGAGGAACAGCACGCTCAGCCAACCGGCGCGCTTGCGGATCATTTCGAGAAAGCCGATCTGCATGTAAGGCTTGGCCAGCGCTTCCATGCCGCCGAACTTCTGTACGTCCTCGGTCGATTCGGCGATCAGCGCGTCCAGGATGTCGTCCACGGTCACGATGCCCAGGATGTGTCCTTCCGGGTCCACCACCGGGATGGCCAATAAATCGTGGCGACGGATCAGTCGCGCGACTTCTTCCTGGTCCAGCAGCGGATCCACGCTCACTGGCGGATTGACCTGCGCCACTTCCAGGATCGGCGTCTCCACCTGGCCGGTGATCAGCCGGCGCATCGTCACCACTTGCTCGAGCAGCCGCGTGACCGGATCGAGCAGGTAGATCGCGTAGACCGTTTCCCGACTGCGCTCGACCTCACGCACGTACTGCAACGTCCTGCCCACGGTCCAGTCGGCCGGCACGGCGACGAATTCCGTAGTCATCAGCGCGCCAGCCGTGTTGGGCCGATAGCGCATCAGTTTCTGGATGGACACCCGTGCTTCGGCGCTCAATCGCCACAACAGGTTCTGGCGCTCGGCCTCGCCCAGCTCGTGGAAGATGTCGGTCGCGCGGTCGTCGGCCATGTGCCCGAGCAAGGCCGCGGCGCGCTCGGCCGGTAGCGCTGCGATCAACTCGCTGGCGCGGCGCAGTTCCGGTTGTTCGAGGATCTTGACCGCACGCGGCAGCGAGAGCGCGTGCAGCAGCGCTTGTGCCTGGTCGTTGTGCAGGCCGTTGAGGTATTCCACCGCGTCGGCGGTGTTGAGCTCGGCCAGGGGAGCGGTCAGGGCATCGGCGCCTTCGAGGCGCAGCAGGTCATCGTTGTGCATGGTTCGCCTGGATCACGTGGGATCGGCCGTCGTCGACGACGGCGCGGCGAACCTCCCGAGCAATCAGGCGGTAGCCGGCGCTGGCATCGACCAGGGTCTAGGGTGACTGTCGCTGGGCATCGGTAGGGCTCCAAAAGGATGCGCCGGCGGGGTGGCCGGCCGGCGCGCGCGAAGTCTGCGCCGATGCCCTGGGTGGGTCAATACAGCACAACGGTCACCCCGGCTTCGAGTCAGCCACGGTTCGCCTGCCGCATTCGCGGTTCATAATGTAACGCCCCCCTGGAGTGAGCGACGATGCATAGCGGCGGTCTGGAATTGGCCCTGGTGCTGATGCTGGCGGCGATCATCGCCGTGCCGGTATTCAAGAAATTGGGCTTGGGCGCGGTGCTGGCCTATCTGGTCGCCGGTGTGGTGCTCGGTCCGGACGGGCTGGGCTTCGTGCAGGACGCCGACAAGATCCTGTCGGCTGCCGAAGTGGGCGTGGTCATGCTGTTGTTCGTGATCGGCCTGGAGTTGTCGCCGGCACGGCTCAAACTGATGCGGCATTCGGTGTTCGGGGCCGGCACCGCGCAGGTGCTGCTCACTGCCGTGGCGCTGGGCGCATTGCTGATGGCCGATCATTTCGGCTGGCGCGGCGCGCTCATCATCGGCCTCGCGCTGGCGTTGTCTTCGACTGCGGTGGGTCTGCAACTGCTGGCCGAGCACAAGGCGCTCAACAGCGATTACGGCCGCCTGGCCTTTGCGATCCTGTTGTTCCAGGACCTGATCGCCATCCCGCTGCTGGCGGCCATCCCGCTGTTGGGTGGCGTGCGCAACGACGCGCTGCAGTGGCAGGACGTGGCCAAGGCGCTGGGTGCGTTGGCCATCGTGATCCTGTTTGGTCGCTTTGCCTTGCGTCATCTGTTTCGCGTGGTCGCGCGCACGCGGCTGCCCGAAGTATTCACCGCCAGCGCGCTGCTGGTCGTGCTGGGCACCGCCTGGTTCCTGCAAACGGCCGGGCTCAGCCCCAGCCTCGGTGCCTTCCTGGCGGGCGTGTTGCTGGCTGACTCCGAATATCGGCACGAGCTGGAATCGCAGATCGAGCCATTCGAAGGGTTGCTGCTGGGTTTGTTCTTCATCGCCGTGGGCATGGGCATCGACCTGGACCGCATCGTGGCCGAACCGCTGCTGGTGGCCGGCGGCGTGGGGTTGCTGCTGGTGGTCAAGTTCTCGCTGCTGTTTGCGGTCGGGCGATTGGCCAAGCTGCCGCTGCGCAGTTGCCTGATGCTGGGCAGCGTGCTGTGGCTGGGGGGCGAATTTGCATTCGTGGTGTTCAACGAGGCGCATCGTGTCGCCCTGCTCGACGCCGCCAACCATGATCGCCTGGTCGCCGTGGTGGGCCTGTCGATGGCGCTGACGCCACTGCTGCTGCTGGGCATGAAACGACTGTTGGGCGCGCCGGCACCCGCCACCAAGGATGAGCGCCCCTACGACGACATCGACGAGGATTCACCCAAGGTATTGATCGCCGGCATGGGCCGCTTCGGCCAGATCGTGGCGCGCCTGCTCACTGCCAAGCGCATTCCGTTCGTGGCCCTGGAGCACAACCCGGAGACGGTCGAAGATCTGCGCCGCTTCGGTGCGCAGTTGTATTACGGGGATCCGACCCGACCGGACCTGCTGCGTGCCGCCGGCGCCGATCACATCAAGATCTTCGTCATGGCCATGGACGACCCGGACACCAACATCAAGGCGGCCCGCCTGATCCGGCGGATGTACCCACAGGCGCTGGTACTGGCGCGGGCGCGCAACCGCCAGCACGCCTGGAAGTTGATGGACCTGGGGGCCGAGCCGTTCCGCGAGGTGTTGGGCTCGAGCCTGGAACTGAGTGAGCGCATGCTCGTTGCCCTGGGTCTGTCCGAAGACAGGGCGGAGCGCGCCATCAAGCGCTTCCGCCAGCATGACGAGGAGCTGCTGCGCCGGCAGTACCTGGTGTACGACGACGAAGCGGCCGTGGTGCAGTCCTCGCGCGACGCCCGCAAAGACCTGATGCAGCTGTTCGAAGCCGATGCTTCGTCCCGCGACCGGGAGGCCGAACCGGGCCAAAGCCCCGCCCCGGGGCCGGAGCGGGCAGGCTGAGGTCGCGCACCGGCGGGATTGTAGGTAGCCGGGGCATGCCTGATGATCTGCGCTCACGTCATCGGGGGAAGACGCATGAATGCACCGGGGCATCGCCTGCCGCGGACGCTGCTGTTGGGCGGTCTGTTGATGCTGGTCGCTTGTGAGCGCGCCTCGCCGTTGCTGGGGCATTGGTCGGTGGATCTGGACGCGACGGTGGAGCAGGCCCGTCGCGATGGGATACCCGCGCAGGCGGCACCGCAGATCCGCGAGGTGTTTGCGAATGGCCAGGTGGAGATCACGGGGCAGGCGTTGGTGATGCGGGTGGCGGGGATTCCGGATGCGGTGGCGCGTAACTATCGGGTGGTGGGGGAGCACGATGGGTGTTTCTTGATGGAGATCAATGGGGTGCCGGGGACGCATGACTATTGTCTGCGGGGGGAGCGGTTGTTGGTGAGGGATCCTAGTACGCCGTTGACGGTGGTTTATCGGAGGGGGAAGGGGTGAGGGTGGTTTGCGCTTGGTGAGTTTTTTGCTGGGCGCGGTTTGGTTTTGTTTGGTTTTTTGGTTTGGTTTGTGCGGTTTTTTTGCGCTTGCGCTGGGTTTTTTTTAGGGGCTTCCACGCCCTACGGGCGCGGGTCACTTTTCTTTGCTTGTGCAAAGAAAAGTAACCAAAAGAAACACACTCCACAGCGCGAGCCGAAGCGATGAAGCCGCTTCGGTGCCCTTGCGCTCCTCGGCGGTTAGGGGCACGGCGCGCGAACTCGCTACGCTCAAACAGCGCGCGCCTCTTCGACCCCTAACCGCCTGCGGTGCTCGGCTCGGCTTACGGAGGGGGTGAGTCAAAGGCGAGAGCCAAAGCCAAGGCGAAAGGCAAGGCCAAAGCCAAAGCCAAAGCCAAAGCCAAAGCTGAAACCGAAGTCGGGACTGAAGTCGGCGCGAGAGCCCAAGCCGCGGCCAGGGCCATGGTGTTGCGGACGCCGGTCCGTGTACTGGCATCGTCTTTACCGCCAGCGCAGCAAAGCGCCGCGCAAAGCACCCGATTGCAGCGCGGCCCATCGGCACCGATAGATCAACAGCGAGCGCGCGCAGCGCACAAGCAGAGCCAAAGCGCATCGCGCTTGGCGTCCCGCTTTTGACCTTGCTCTGGCCCTTGACCTACCCCCTCCCGTCAGCCGAGCCGAGCACCGCAGGGGATTAGGGGCCGAAGAGGTGCGCGTTGTCTGAGCGCAGCGAGTTCGCGCGCCGTGCCCCTAAACCCCGAGGAGCGCAAGGGCACCGAAGCAGCTCCACCGCTTCGGCTCGCGCTGTGGGAGTGTGTTTCTTTGGTTACTTTCTTTGCACAAGCAAAGAAAGTAACCCGCGCCCGAAGAGCGTGGAAGCCTCTAAAAAAAAACAAACCCACCCAAAAAAAACAGAAAACAACCTAAACCAAACTCAAAAAACCAAAGCAGCCACCAGCGGAACGTCCCCCACCCACCGCTCCCTCCCCCCAATTCCCCCCAACTCAATCAACACCCCCGCCCCCACCACCTCCGCCCTCAACTGCCCCGCCAACGCCAACCCCGCCAACAACGTCCCCCCCGTCGCCAACACATCATCCACCAACAACACCCGCGCACCCGGCGCCACCGCATCCGCGTGCACCTCCACACAGTCGTGCCCATATTCCAGCGCGTACTCCTGCCGCAACGTATGGCCCGGCAACTTGCCCGGCTTGCGCACCGGCACGAACCCGCAGCCCAGCGCATGCGCCATGGCGGCACCCAGGATGAAACCTCTCGACTCGATGCCCAACACCGCCTCCAGGCCCGCCCGGCGCCATGGCGCGCACATCGCATCGATTGCCTGCGCAAACGCAGCACCGTTGGACAGCAGCGGCGTGATGTCCTTGAACACGATGCCCGGCTTGGGAAAATCGGCCACGTCGCGTAAATGCGCCGCCCAGGCCGGAAGAGTGGAGTCGGACATCATGACGTTGTTCTCGAAAAGCACTCAGGAACTGCAGGAAAGCATCGAACACCCCGCGCGATCGCGCGCCCACTCCGGGCGTCTGCGCGCATAGGCCTCACGGCCGGGCTGATCGTCATAAGGATGGCGCAGCACCTCCAGCAGCTCCTCGACCGCCGCCAGGTCACCCTGTTCGACGCGGTCGATCGCCTCCTGTGCCAGGTAGTTGCGCAACACGAAGCGCGGATTGGCCAGCCGCATGCGTTCGCGACGCGCCGGCAAGGTCGAAGGGTCCTCGCGCAGACGGGCCGCATAGCGCGACAGCCACGCCGCCAACGCAGGGGTGTGCGCATCACGCTTGTCTTCGTCGTAGAACGCGGGCAGCAAAGGCAACAACACCGGCGCCTCGGCATCGATGTCGATCAAGCCCCGGAATGCCAGGGTCATGTCCATCTCCGCTTGCTGCATCAGCGTACGCCACTCCTCCAGCAACGTCAGGTCGTCGTCGCGGCACTCGGCCAACCCCAACTTGGCCGCGGCATGTTCGCGCTCCAAGCTGCGGTAGCGGCTGATGAAGCGGTCCAGGCCCTCCTGCAATGGCGCCACGCCCTCCATCAACGGGGCCAGCGCCTGCGCCAGCCGACTCAGGTTCCAGTAGGCCACCTGTGGCTGGGTACCGAATCGGTAGCGGCGCCCGGCGGCGTCGGTGGTGTTCGGCGTCCAGTCCGGGTCGTAGTCTTCCAGCCAGCCGTAAGGGCCGTAATCGATGGTCAGGCCCAGGATGGACATGTTGTCGGTATTCATCACGCCGTGCACGAAGCCCACGCGCATCCACTGCGCCACCATCTCGGCCGTGCGTTCGCAAACCTGGCCGAACCACTCGGCATCGCGCTCGGGGCCTGCGCCCGGCAGCTCGGGATAATCGCGCGCCAGGGTGAAATCGACCAGTTGCCTGAGCAAAGCGAGATCACCGCGCGAGGCCGGCAATTCGTAACTGCCAAAGCGCAGGAACGACGGTGCGACGCGGCACACCAGTGCGCCCGGCTCGGCCCGCGGGTGGCCGTCGTAGAACATGTCGCGCACCACCGTCTCGCCACTGAGCATCAGGCACAGTGCCCGCGTGGTGGGCACGCCGAGGTGGTGCATGGCTTCGCTGCACAGGAATTCGCGCACCGACGAGCGCAATACCGCCCGCCCGTCGGCGCCGCGCGAATACGGAGTGCGTCCCGCGCCTTTTAGCTGCAGTTCGTGGCGTCGCCCGTCCACGCCAACCACTTCGCCCAGGCTGATCGCACGGCCATCGCCCAATTGACCTGCCCAATGTCCGAACTGGTGCCCGCCATAGTTGGCCGCGAACGGACGCATGCCTTCCCATAGCGCATTACCGCCAAATACCTGCGCGAATGCCGGATCGGCGAGTGCGCTCGCCTCCAAACCGAGCGCGGCGGCCACCTCGCGCGAGGCCGCCAGCAGCTGCGGCGCACGCACGGGCGTGGGCGCCACTTCCGACCACATCGCACCGAGGACCTCACGCACGCGCGATCCACTTTCGGCATCACCGGGCAATTGCCCGACAAAACGATTGTCGAAACGTAGCCTCACTGCCCCTGTGCCCGTGCTCCGGCGAGCGCAAAGGGGCCGCCCTGCGCCAGCGCCGCCTGATAGGCCGGACGGGCCTGGATGCGTTCGAGGAAGCTGCGCAGATGGGGGTAGGCGTCGAGCCCACCGCCGCGCGCGGCAGCCGCCTGCACGGGAAAACTCATCTGGATGTCGGCCGCGGTGAACCGCTCGCCGGCGAACCAACCGCCTGCACCCAGCTGCTGTTCCATCCAATCCAGGTGCAACTTGACCTGAGGTCCCACGAAGCGGCTCATCGCCTTGTCGACGATGCCACGCGCGATGGGCTTGGCGAAGAATGGCATCGGCGCTTCGCGCAGGCGCGCGAACACCAGGGTCAACAGCATCGGCGGCATCGCCGAGCCCTCGGCGTAATGCATCCAGTAGCGAAAGCGCAGCCGCTCCGGTGAATCGACCGGCCGCGGCGTGGGCGAGAGCACCCGCTCGGTGTCGTAGCGCTCGGTGAGGTAATCCAGGATCGCGCCCGATTCGGCGAGGACGTGCTCGCCATCGACCACCACCGGAGACTTGCCCAACGGATGCACCGCACGCAGCGCCGGCGGGGCCAGCAACGTGTTGGGATCGCGCTCGTAGCGCACGATCTGGAAAGGCAACGCCAGTTCCTCCAGCAGCCACAGCACACGCTGGGAGCGGGAGTTGTTGAGATGGTGGACGGTGATCATGGGCCGCCGATGCAAGGTGGGGAGCGTCGATGTTAGCGCCGGCGCGTTCAAGCCACGTGCGTGACCGCCGCGCACAAATAAAAACGCCGGGGGCTCGCGCCCCCGGCGTTCATGGCGACCTTGCGGTGGCCGGCGGAATTAGACCGCCTGCACCTGATCAGCCTGCATGCCCTTCTGGCCCTGCACGGCGATGAAGGTGACCTTCTGGCCTTCCTGCAGCGACTTGAAGCCGTTGCCCTGGATGGCACGGAAGTGCACGAACAGGTCGGGGCCGCTTTCCGGCGTGATGAAGCCAAAACCCTTGGCATCGTTGAACCACTTGACCGTACCGGTCTGACGTTCGCTCATTACTTACTCCTGGAACTTATGTTGGAATGGATATCGCGGCCGCCGAAGACCGGAGGCCGAGACTGAGTTGCAGGCGTTGGTAAAGCGCAAACGATGGAGCGGATCAAAGGATCAACTGCACCAGGCCACGATTCACGGTGACCCTAGCAAACACAGTGCCCGCACATTACTCGCATTTTTGAGAAAAAGCGACAAGTCCGCATTCACTCCCCTACACGGCCCCCCGGCCCCGCCCCTACCGCCCCTCCTGGACTCCCCTGATGGACAGCTCCGTTTCCCCTTCTTGCCGCATCTGGGTCGACGCCGACGCCTGTCCAGCGGTGATCCGCGACATCCTGTTTCGGGCTGCCGAGCGCACCGGTACCGACACCCTCCTGGTGGCCAACCAGTGGTTGCGCAGCCCGCCTTCGCGCCATATTCGCTCG
>DASWQJ010000136.1:0-11443 GCA_036403795.1 Stenotrophomonas sp. | reverse complement strand
GGTCACCACCGTCGCGATTTCGATGATCGAATCGCCATCGGTATCGAGCCCGGTCATCTCCAGGTCGATCCAGATCAGCCGCTCGTTTACCTGGGGAATCGCCGCCATGTCACCGCCTTGCACGCTTGGGCAGGCGATCATAACCTGAGGGCGCGCCCGGGCAGCGGACGCGCGCGCGACCCACTACACCAACGGCCTGCCGCGCTTGGCACGAAAGTAATTGGTCAGCCGGCGACCGGCCTCCTCGGCCAGCACGCCGCCTTCCACTTCTACGCGATGGTTGTGTCGCGGATCGGCGAGCAGGTCGAACACGCTGCCGGCCGCGCCCGTCTTGGGATCGCGTGCCGCGTACACGACACGGCCAATGCGGGCATGCACCATGGCCATCGCGCACATCGCACAAGGCTCGAGGGTCACGTACAACGTGCAGCCCACCAGGCGATGGTTGCCCAGTGCCCGGCCGCCCTCGCGCATGGCCATGATCTCCGCATGCGCGGTGGGATCATGGCTGGCGATGTTGTAGTTCCAGCCCCGGCCCAACAGCGCACCATCGGGCGCAACGAGCACTGCACCCACCGGGATCTCGTCGAATTCCCGACTGGCGTGTTCGCCCAATGCCAGCGCCTGGGTCATCCAGTATTCGTCACGGGCGGTGCCCGCCGGTGGCACCGGTTCGAGCGACGGCGTCACTCACCCTCCTGGCGACGCGCGAACGCCTCGAAGGCCGCCAGCGTGGCCTCGCTGACGTGATGCTCGATGCCCTCGGCATCGCGACGGGCTGTGTCGGCGTCCACCCCCAAGGCCAACAGGAAGCGCTCCACCGTCTGGTGACGGCGCCGGCTTTCGGCTGCCAAGGCTTCGCCCTCCGGTGTCAGGAACACCCCGCGATAGGGACGCTGGATCACGAACCCGTCGCGAACCAAACGCTTCAGCATCTTGGCCACGGTGGGCTGGGCCACGCCCATGCGCGCGGCGATGTCGACCTGCCGCGCCTCACCGCCATCGGTCAGCAGATCGGAGATCAGCTCGACATAGTCCTCCACCAGCTCGGTGCGATGGGCTTCGCGGACCTGGCGGAAGCTTTCCATGTGCAGGTGCACGTCCACGAGTGCCGGTGCGGCGTCGTTGTGTTTTTCGCTCTTGCCCATGCTCCATCCCGACCTCGGGCTACACGCCCGGGCCTTATTTTGAGGCAGTCGGCCTATCATTACGATTGAAATAACCAATGCTCAACAATATAGCTACTGCTATATGATGGCTTCGACTCCTTCGAATCGCCAGTGCCCATGGCCAACGACGCTGCTCCCACCGAGGCGCCCCCGGGCTGGTCGACCCACCCGCCCAGCCTGGGCGAGATGAACCGCAGCGTGGCCGTCCCACGGGGGGGCCACTGGTGGTTCCGCCTGCTTGCCTTCCTGGGGCCGGGCTACATGGTGTCGGTGGGCTACATGGACCCGGGCAACTGGGCCACGGACCTGGCCGGCGGTTCGCAGTTCGGCTACCTGCTGCTGTCGGTGATCCTGCTGTCCAACGTGATGGCCATCGTGCTGCAGGGGCTCTCCGCGCGCCTGGGTATCGCCACCGGGCGCGACCTGGCGCAGATGTGCCGACAGCAGTATCCACGCCGGATCAACCTGGGCCTGTGGGCCATGTGCGAAGCGGCGATCATCGCCTGCGACCTGGCCGAAGTGATCGGCACGGCCATCGCCCTCAAGCTGCTGTTCGGCATCCCCCTGCTCGCCGGCGCAATCATCACCGCGATCGACGTGGTGCTGGTGCTGTACCTGATGAATCGCGGGTTCCGCGCGCTCGAAGCTTTCGTCATCGCGTTGCTGGCGATCATTTTCGTCTGCTTCGCCGCGCAGATCTTCATGGCGGCGCCACCGGTACGCGAGGTGCTGGCCGGTTTCATTCCGCGCACCCAGGTGGTGACGGACCCGCGCGCGCTGTACCTGGCCATCGGCATCATCGGCGCCACGGTGATGCCCCACAATCTGTACCTGCACTCTTCGATCGTGCAGACCCGCGCCTTTCCGCGCACTGATGCCGGGAAGCGCTCGGCGTTGCGATGGGCGGTCACCGACAGCACGCTGGCGCTGATGCTCGCGCTGTTCATCAACGCCTCGATCCTGATCCTGGCCGCCTCGGTGTTCCATGCCCATGGCCGTACCGACGTGCAGGAGATCGAGCAGGCCTACGAGTTGCTCGCCCCCATGCTGGGCGTGGGGCTGGCCTCGACGTTGTTCGCGGTGGCCCTGCTCGCATCGGGCATCAACTCCACGGTCACCGCCACCCTGGCTGGGCAGATCGTGATGGAAGGATTCCTGCGACTGCGCATGAGGCCTTGGGCGCGTCGCCTGCTCACGCGCGGCATCGCGATCGTGCCGGTGGTGATCGTGACCGCACTGTATGGCGAACAGGGCACGGCACGGCTGCTGGTGCTCAGCCAGGTATTGCTGTCGATGCAACTGCCGTTTGCGGTGATCCCGCTGGTGCGGTTTGTGTCCGATCGCCACCTCATGGGCGCGCTGGTGGCGCCGCGCTGGCTGATCCATATTTCCTGGGCCATTGCCACGTTGATCGTCGTGCTCAATCTGAAGCTGCTGGCCGACACGTTCCTGCACTGACGACACGGCTTCACACAGCCAGCTTCGGACCGCGACCCGACCGGTCGCCGCTGATGGCCGCGGATTGACTTCGCCAAGGCCATTCCTGATACTTCGCCATATGGCGAAGCATTCAACTTCCAGCGTGGATCGGACCTTCTCGGCGCTGGCCGATGCCACCCGGCGCGGGGTGCTGCAGCGCCTGATGGCCGAACCGGGGCTGTCGGTGAGCGATCTCGCCGCGTCCTTTTCGCTGAAGCTTCCGGGTATGACGAAACACCTGGACGTGCTGTCCGAAGCCGGCCTGATCACCCGCACCAAGACCGGCCGCACCGTCGCGGTGTTTCTGTCGGCCGCCCCGATGCGCGAGGCCACGGCCTGGCTCACCCGCTATGAGCGCTTCTGGTCGGCCAGCCTCGACCGGCTGGCCGCCCTCATGGAGGAGGACAGCGAACCATGACCCTCCCCAGCGTGACCCTCGTACGCCGGATCAAAGCGCCTCCCGCCAGGATCTGGGCGGCGATTACCCAGCCTGACCTGATGCTGCAATGGTGGGGCCCGGACGCCGGGCCCACACTCAGCGTGGTGGCCGACGTCCGCCCCGGCGGCCGGTTTAGCGTCGTGTTCCGATTGTTGAATGGCGATGAGCACAATCCAACCGGTATCTATCGGGAGGTGATTCCGGAGCAGAAGCTGGTCTTCACCTGGGACTTGCCCGGCGCACCGGAACCCGAGTCGCTCGTGACCTTTCGCCTGGAGCCATGCGAGGGCGGCACCGTGCTGACCCTCGTCCATGAGCGCCTGCCCGACGAAGCAGCCCGCGCCAGCCACGAACAGGGCTGGTGCGGCCTTCTCGACAAACTTCCCGTCTTCCTTGGAGCGCTTCCGTGAGCCACCTGATCCTCACCACGTACGACTGGGTCCCGCCGCCGCCGCGCGGCTATGTGCGCGACTTGCGCGTGCGTTGGGCACTGGAAGAGGCCGGCCTGCCCTATCGCGTGGAAAGCACGCCGTTCCAAGACCGCCAAGCCGGCCATTTCTCGCACCAGCCCTTCGGCCAAGTGCCCTGGCTGACCGACCGCGACCTGTCCATCTTCGAGAGCGGCGCGATCCTGCTCCACCTCGGCGAGTCGAGCGAAAAATTGATGCCCGCCGATCGGCAGGGCCGCAGTGATACCAAGCAATGGCTATTTGCGGCGCTTGCTTCTGTCGAAGCCGCGAGCCAGCCATGGTCCTTCTTCATGTTCTCGGAAGACGCCGACGAGTCACCCATGCGCAAGTTCTTCGACGACTTCCTCTATGAACATCGGCTCAGGCACATGGAGACGGTGCTGGGCGGACGCGAATGGCTGGCCGGAACGTTCTCGGTCGCCGACATTCTCATGGCGGATGTGCTGCGGCTCGTCGATCGGTTTGGTGGACTCGCCAACTATCCTGCTTGCCAGGCCTACGTCGCGCGAGCCACCGCCCGGCCCGCGTTCGTGAAGGCATACGATGACCAGATGGCGCACTTTGCGGCGGCGGATGCTGCTTGATAGCTGCGCCGACGAACACGGTGCCGCTGCTGTCACGCCGAGCCGGAGCCAACAGGGAACCACGGCGGTGGCTCCCTATATCGCCCTTGTCGTTTGGCGGTGTGACGCGCTAAAAGCGCCAGGCTTTCGCGCGTGCGAGAAGCCGCTACCAGAGGAACAGGGCGAGACCTCCAGGTAAAATTCCGCTTGCGTAGGTCGGACGATCCACCCCCGCCGTTTCCACGACGCGGGTATCGATCAGTCGCCGGAACCCGGCGCTTTGGTCACTCCCACTCGATCGTCGCCGGCGGCTTGCCGGAGATGTCGTAGACCACGCGCGAGACGCCACGCAACTCGTTGATGATGCGATTGGAGACCGTGCCCAGGAATTCATAAGGCAGGTGCGCCCAGTGCGCGGTCATGAAGTCGATGGTCTCCACGGCGCGCAGCGCGATCACCCACTCGTAGGCACGGGCGTCGCCCACCACGCCCACCGACTTGACCGGCAGGAACACCGCAAAGGCCTGGCTGGTCTTGTCGTACAGGTCGGCCTTGCGCAGCTCGTCGATGAAGATCGCATCGGCCTTGGCCAGCAACTCGGCATATTCGGGCTTGACCTCGCCCAGGATCCGCACGCCCAGACCGGGGCCCGGGAACGGATGGCGGTAGACCATCGTGCGCGGCAGGCCGAGCTCGACGCCCAGGCGGCGCACCTCGTCCTTGAACAACTCGCGCAGCGGCTCGATCAGCCCCAGCTTCATGTGCTCGGGCAGCCCACCCACGTTGTGGTGGCTCTTGATGACGTGCGCCTTGCCGGTCTTGCTGCCGGCCGACTCGATCACGTCCGGATAGATCGTGCCCTGCGCCAGCCACTTGGCATTGCGCAGCTTGCCCGACTCTTCTTCAAAGATGTCGACGAACAGGTTGCCGATGATCTTGCGCTTGGCCTCCGGGTCGGACACGCCTTGCAACGCCTTGAAATAACGGTCGGCCGCGTTGACGCGCACCACCTTGACGCCCATGTGCTCGGCAAACATCGCCATCACCTGGTCGCCCTCCTGCCAACGCAGCAGGCCGGTGTCGACGAACACGCAGGTCAGCTGCTCGCCGATGGCTTTGTGCAACAGCGCGGCCACCACCGAGGAATCCACACCGCCCGACAGGCCGAGAATGACCTCCTCGTTGCCCACCTGCTCGCGCACGCGTGCGATCTGGTCGTCGATGATGTGCGCGGCGGTCCACAGGGTCTGGCAACCGCACACGTCCACCACGAAACGACGCAGCAGGGTCTGGCCCTGCAGGGTGTGGGTCACTTCCGGATGGAACTGCACGCCGTACCAACGCTTTTCCTCGTTGGCCATGGCGGCCACCGGAATGCGGTCGGTGATGGCGGTGATGCTGAAGCCCGGCGGCGCCCGGGACACATGGTCGCCGTGGCTCATCCACACGTTGAGGCGCGGTGCGCCACCGTGGTCGCTCAAACCGGAGAACAGCGCATCCGGCACGACCACCTCGACTTCGGCATGGCCGAACTCGCGTTGATCTGCCGCTTCGGTGGCGCCGCCCAGTTGGGCCGCCATCGTCTGCATGCCGTAGCAGATGCCCAGCAACGGCAGGCCACTGTCGAACACCTGCTGGGGTGCGGCAGGCGCGTCCGGCAGCGTGGTGGACTCGGGCCCACCGGACAGGATGATGCCCTTGGCGCCAAAGCCGGCGATTTCCGCCGGGTCGTGGTCCCACGCCCAGATTTCGCAATAGACGCCGAGCTCGCGGATGCGGCGGGCGATCAGCTGCGTGTACTGCGCGCCGAAGTCGAGGATGAGGATCTTGTCGCTGTGGATGTTCGTCATGGGACCGAGGCGTAAGCAGAAACGGGTTTAGGATCAGGGCCGATGCATGGCGGATACGAAAAGAGGGACACGTTGCCGTCTCCCTCTTTCGTCAACCGCATCAGCTCATGCGGTAGTTCGGCGGTTCCTTGGTGATCTGCACGTCGTGGACGTGGCTCTCGCGCTGGCCGGCACCGGTGATCTTCACGAAGCGCGGCTTGCTGCGCATCTCCTCGATCGTGGCCGCGCCAACGTAACCCATCGTCGCGCGCAGGCCACCCACCAGCTGGTGGGCGATGCTGGCGACGGGGCCGCGATAAGGCACTCGGCCTTCGATACCCTCGGGCACCAGCTTGTCGGCGTCGGAGGCGTCCTGGAAGTAGCGATCCTTGCTGCCCTTTTCCATCGCCGCCAGCGACCCCATGCCACGGTAGCTCTTGTAGCTGCGACCCTGGAACAGCTCGACTTCGCCCGGCGCCTCTTCGGTGCCGGCGAACAGGCCGCCGATCATCACCGTCGACGCACCGGCGGCCAATGCCTTGCCGATATCGCCCGAATAGCGGATGCCGCCGTCGGCGATGAGCGGGATGCGATCCTGCAGCGCCTCGGCGACCAGATCGATGGCGGTGATCTGCGGCACGCCCACACCGGCCACCACGCGCGTGGTGCAGATCGAGCCCGGACCGACGCCGACCTTGACCGCATCGGCACCGGCATCCATCAACGCCAGTGCGGCGTCGCCCGTCACGATGTTGCCACCGATGACCTGCAACTGGGGGAAGCGCTTCTTGACCCAGGCCACGCGATCGATCACGCCCTGCGAATGACCGTGCGCGGTGTCGACGATGATCACGTCCACGCCGGCGGCCGCCAGGGCTTCGACGCGCTGTTCGGTGTCCCCGCCCACGCCCACTGCCGCACCCACCAGCAGGCGCGTGGACAGATCCTTGGCCGCGTTCGGGTAGTCGGACTTCTTCTGGATGTCCTTGACGGTGATCAGGCCGCGCAACTCGAAGCCGTCGTTGACCACGAGCACCTTCTCGATGCGATTGCGGTGCAGCAGCTTGAGTACTTCTTCAGAGGGCGCGCCTTCATTGACCGTGATCAGGCGATCCTTCTTGGTCATGATGTGGCGGACCGGATCATCCAGCTCGGTCTCGAAACGCATGTCGCGGTGGGTCACGATGCCGACCAACTGTCCGCCATCGACCACCGGCACGCCGGAGATGTTGCGCGCGCGGGTCAGCGCGAGCACGTCGCGGATGGTGGTTTCCGGACCGACGGTGATCGGGTCGCGGATCACGCCGGATTCGTATTTCTTGACCGTGGCCACTTCAGCGGCCTGCAGCTCCACGCTCAGGTTCTTGTGGATGATGCCGATGCCGCCGAGCTGGGCCATCGCAATGGCCAGGCGGGCCTCGGTCACCGTATCCATCGCCGCCGATACGATCGGCAGTTTCAGGCGCAGGCTGGTGGTCAGCCGGGTTTCCAGGCTGACGTCCTTCGGCAGGACCGTCGAATGGGCGGGGACGAGCGAAACGTCGTCGTAGGTAAGAGCTTCAGCCTGGATGCGCAGCATCGGCGGACCCGAGTGTTCAAGGAGAAGCGCGACATTTTACCCTGAAAACGGGGGCAAGGACACCTTCAAGAACACCCCCTGGCGCAATACTGCGTTACGCCGCT
The DNA here is from genome assembly GCA_036403795.1 of Stenotrophomonas sp. Lineage (GTDB taxonomy): Bacteria > Pseudomonadota > Gammaproteobacteria > Xanthomonadales > Xanthomonadaceae > Stenotrophomonas_A. Next base: position 3,811 of record DASWQJ010000136.1, on the reverse strand, counting down.
CGAGTTGCCGGCCCGGCGCGGCTCAGGATCCGGCCTCGGCAGCCTCCAGGGTGTTCTGCATCAGAGTGGCCACGGTCATGGGCCCTACCCCGCCCGGCACGGGCGTGATCCAGCTCGCCCGGGCGGCCGCGGCCTGGAAGCCTACATCGCCGACCAGACGCCCGTCCTCCAGGCGATTGATGCCCACGTCGATCACTACCGCGCCGTCTTTTACCCATTCGCCGGGCACCAGGCCGGGCCGACCGACCGCCACCACCAGGATGTCGGCGTTGCGCACGGCGCTCTCCAGCACCGCCGGTGGCGTGAACTTGTGGCAACTGGTCACCGTGCAACCGGCAATCAACAGCTCCAGGCCCATCGGGCGGCCGACGTGATTGCTGACGCCCACGATCGTCGCGTTGCGGCCGCGCACCGGCTGGTCGGTGTGGGACAACAGGGTCACGATCCCGCGTGGCGTGCAAGGCCGCAGCCCGAATTCGCGCAGGGCCAGGTGACCGACATTCTGCGGATGGAATCCGTCGACGTCCTTGCGCGGATCGATCCGCTGGATCAGCCGGTGGGCATCCGGAATACCGGGCAGCGGCAACTGGATGAGAATTCCGTGGATCTTGGGATCGGCATTGAGCCGGTCGATCAGCGCGGCCAGCTCGGCCTCGCTGGTGCCGGCCGGCAAATCGTAGTCGTAGGCCTCGATCCCGACCTTCTCGGCGGCACGGCGCTTGTTGCGCACATACACCGACGAAGCGGGGTCGCCGCCGACCAGCACTACGGCCAGCCCCGGGCGAGCCAGTCCCGCGGCCAACCGCACGTCCACCCGCACCTTCAACTCGTCGAGCAGTTGTTCGGCGATGCGGCGCCCATCGAGGATGCGCGCCGTGGCGGCAGGGTCAGGCACGGAAGGGGTCATGGGCGGCTGCGTGTAAAGTCGGGGCTACCCATTGTCCCCGATTCAGCCATGAACGACACGCACCCCGACACCACCGCGCTCGAAGCGGCCGCCTTTCGGCGCCTGCTGCAGCATTTGAACCACGCACGCCCCGACGTGCAGAACATCGACCTGATGATCCTGGCCGGCTTCTGCCGCAATTGCCTGGCCGACTGGTACCGGGAAGCGGCCGACGAACAGGGCCTGTCCATCGACAAGGAGCAGGCCCGCGCGGCGATCTACGGCATGCCCTTCGGCGAGTGGAAGGCCCGCCACCAGCACGAAGCCACGGCGGAACAGCTGGCCGCCTTCGCGGCCGCCCAGGCCGCGCATCCTCGCTGACCGCCGCGCCTGTCGCGGCGGGATCAGGATTCCGGCTCGTGCTCGGGCGCCAGGGGAACGGCTTCCGGATTGAGCGTGCGGCTTTCGCGCCGGGGCGTCGTGAACGGGGTCGGCTTCGGTGCGCCGGCCGCATTGCCGTAGAGCATGGACGCCCCGGCCTGGAGGTTGCCACCGGCGATCTCCAGTTCGAAACGTTCCGCATCGCGACGGCGGATCGCCTGTGCGATGGCGTCGGCCTCATCGGTATCCACACCGAGTTCCATCAAGGCCGCACGTCCAAAGTTCACGGCCGACTCGAACGTCTCGCGGATCTGGTAGTCCACGCCGGCGTGGATCAGCCCCAGCGAATGCTCCCGGTCATAAGAGCGCACCAGCAAGCGCGCCTGCGGGAACTCGGTGCGTGCCAGTTCGACGATCCGGTCCGTCGCCTCGCGCTTGTCGGTGCAGATGGCAATCGCCCGCGCAGTTTCCGCGCCCGAGGCGCGCAGCACATCCAGGCGCGTGCCGTCGCCGTAGTAGATCTTGAACCCGAACTCCGCCGCGCTCTGGATCATCTCGATGTCGTTGTCGATGATCGTCACGTCCAGGTCGCGCGCCAGCAACGACTGGCTGGCGACCTGGCCGAAGCGACCAAAGCCGATGATCAACACGCTGGCACTGAGCCCATCGGCGGCCTCGACGCCTTCCAGCGAAGGCGCCTGTGCCGGAGTCAGGCGGCGCTGCACCAGGACGAACAGCGGAGTCAGCGCCATCGACAGGACAACGATTGCCGTCAGGCTGGCATTGACTTGGGCAGAGATCACGCCCACGGCACTGGCCGCGGCAAACAGCACGAAGGCAAACTCGCCGCCCTGCGCCATCAACACGCTTCGGTCGATTGCCTGCCGGTGGTGACTGCCGGTGAGGCGCGCCACGGCGTAGATGCACGCCGCCTTGCCGAACATCAGGGCCAGCACACCCATCACGATGAAGCGCCAGTCGGTCGCCACCACCGACAGGTCCAGCGCCATGCCCACGCCGAGAAAGAACAAGCCCAGCAGGATGCCGCGGAAAGGTTCGATGTCGGCTTCGATCTGGTGTCGGAACGTCGACTCCGACAGCAGCACGCCGGCCAGGAACGCACCCATGGCCATCGACAGGCCACCCACCTGCATCAGCAGCGCCGCGCCAAGCACCACCAGCAGCGCAGCCGCGGTCATGACTTCGCGCGCACCCGCCTGGGCCAGCAAACGGAACAGGGGATTGAGCAACCAACGGCCGACCACCAGCAGGCCAATGATGCTGGCCGCGCCGATGCCGATCGCAGACCAACGTTGGCTCATCGGCACTTCGGCGCCTGCCGGGGCCATCAGCGCCACCACGGCCAGCAACGGCACGATCAACAAGTCCTCGAACAACAGGATCGCGACGATCTTCTGTCCTCCGGGCAACGTCAGCTCACCGCGCTCGGACAGCAACTGCATGACCACCGCGGTCGAGGTCAGCACGAATCCCGAGGCACCGATGAAGGCGACCGCCGGCGGCAATCCCAGTAACCACACGCCCACTGCGGTGAGCGCCGCGGCGCACACGCCGATCTGCAGCGTTCCCAGCCCAAAGATCTCGCGCCGCAAGCTCCACAAGTGCGAGGGCCGCATCTCCAGTCCGATCACGAACAGGAACATCACCACGCCCAGCTCGGCCACGTGCAATATCGATTGCGGATCACCGAACCAGGCAAAGCCGTAGGGACCGATGGCCAGGCCCGCGGCCAGGTAGCCCAGCACCGAGCCCAACCCAAGGCGGCGAAACAGCGGAATGGCGACCACTGCCGCGCCCAGCAAGGCGACGACACTGACCAGTTGACTGGTGGATTCGGTAGCTGCGCTCATGAGCATGATCATAGCGTGCACAGCGGCTGGTCCATGGCATTACGCCGTCAAGCGACGGTGGTTGCGACACGCGGGTGCGGAATGTTCGCGTCTAAAAAAGGGTCTTCTCCCTTTTTCGGGGCGTTAGGGATCGCGGCTTGCGAGTTGGGGTTTTTATTGGGGGCGCGGGTGGTTTGGGCGGGTGGTTTTAAGTACTTACGGTGCGGGCCCCGACCTGGCGGGATGGTGGGTCGCGGTTCGAGCGGCCATCCATGGCCCACTGACCCACCACCCCGCCAGCTCGGCGCATGGCGCTTTGAATTTCCCACTTCGATATAGACGCGCCGGGGTGGGGGGAGGGGAAGAGCAGAGCCGGGCTCACGATTGCCCTCGCGATCTGGCGCCTCGCGGCTTCGATGACTTGATCGAAGTGCATGCCTGACAGATCGCCTCAACGGTCGGGATGCCGCTCTACTGGCGCTTCACGGCTTCGATGGTTGATCGAAGCGCATCCCTCACAGATCGTCTCAACGGCCGCCGCCGCTCTTCCTGGCCTCACGGCTTCGATGACGTGATCGAAGCGCATGCCTGACAGATCGTCTCAACGGTTGGGACGCCGCTCTTCTCTCCCCCCTCCCCCGGCGCGTATTGATCGAAGCCGTAATAACCACGCGCCTTGCGCCGTCCTGTCGGG
>DASWQJ010000135.1:0-4994 GCA_036403795.1 Stenotrophomonas sp. | reverse complement strand
ACCGCAGACACATCGACATCGCCCGAACCGATCACGCCGATCTTGACCGAACCCTGCACGTCGGTCAGGTCCAGGTCGCCCGAGCCCAGGGTGCCGACCTCGGCCGTCCCGCCGACGTGGTGGGCCGTGAAGTCGCCCGATCCAATGGAGCCCACCTTCAGCGCGCCAATGCGATCCAGGGTGACATCGCCCGAGCCGACCTTGGCGGTGACCAGGCCTTTCACGTCGCGCACGTTCACGTCGCCCGAGCCAGTGGAGACGTCCAGTGCGGCCAGGCCGATGGCGTCGACATCACCCGAGCCCACTTCCAGGCGCACCGGCAGGCCATCGGGCACATTGGCGCGGATGTCGAGGTAGGCGTAGTTGTCGCCGAAGGACAGGTTCCAGCCCTTGCTCTCGCGCTCCAGGGTCACGATCAGCTGGTCGCCGACCTTGCGCTGGCTGAGCGTCAGCTTCTTGAGCAGTTCGGGATTGGACGCGCAGGCGCGACCGGACGCCTGGCCAGTGGCGCCGGGAGTGCCTTGCAGGTGCAGATCATGCGAGTTGACCTCGAACAGCACGCTCTTGACGCCAGCCAGGTCCAGTTTGAGATTGCGCGGCTCGCTGGCCTTGCAATGGTCATCAGCGGCCAGGGCAACGCTCGGCAAGGCCAGCAGCGTGCAAAGGGCGAGGGTCATGCGCATGGAATGCTCCTTGAGTCGGTTGGAAGCTGCGCCCAGCGGGCTGGACGCAGCGTCGGACAGTCAGTTGTCGTCGCGCCAGCGGCGCATGTACACCGCACCGGCGATCAGCACCAGGCCGATCACCACGCCGATCCACAAATCGGCGGTGGCAAAGGCGCGCCAGCTGTCGGTCAGATCGATGGCGCGGGCCAGCTCGTCGGGGGTATTGATTTCCATGCCGGGGTTGCCAGTACCGATGCGGCCGTACCAGGTGCCCGGGGCCACGCTCAGCAGGCCGCGGTAGACCACCACGTACCAGACCACGTCATGGCGGATGTGCAAGCCCGGCAGGATGCCCATCATGCTGACGATCACGCAGGCCAGGATGGGGATCAGCACCGCCCACAGGAACGGTTTGCTGCGCGACCAGGCCGAGCAGAACATCAGCCAGCCCACGGTCGGCAAGGCCCAGGCCACATACACCGGCAACACCGAGATCGCACTGCCGACGATGCGCAGCGGATGGGAGTGGGTGAACAACGCGTTGCCCGCCGGCAACCCATTGACGGTCATGGTCACCGCGGTGATCAGCCACATCGCCACGCCCACCAGCAGGCCGGCTGCCAATGCCAGGACCGGGGCCAGCAACAGCGCCCAGGCGACCTTGGACAGCACGGTCTGGGTGTCGGACAGCGGCATCGACTTCCAGAACAGCACGCTGCGATCGCGGCGGTCGTCGTAGAGCGCGCCCAGCGAATAGAAGAACACCACGAAGGCGAGCACCACGCAGGTGAGCATGATCCCGGCCAGCAGCACGCCATCGCCGAACGCGCCGACGATCTGGTGGATCTTCTCGGGGGTTTCGTCCAGGTTGAAGCCGCCCTCGCCATGGTGGCGACCGGCGATCGAACCGATTACCGCGAGCAGGCCATACAGCACCACCACGATGCCGCCGGTGATCGCCGGAGCCCACAGGAAGCCGCCGCGGTGCTCCCAGAATTCGCGCTTGAGCAGCCAGCCGAAGGTGCTGGACGGGGTCACTTTTGCACTGACGGTGTTCATGCGTAGGTACCCTTCATGATGGCGACGAACAGGTCGGCCAGGCCAGGACTGCGGGTTTCGCCCAACGCGGCCAGCTGGCTGCGGGGGATGCCGTCGAACAGCAACACACTCTTGCCGAAGGGCAGGCTGCGCTCGTCGATGGGGGACAGTGCCCGTGCCGGCGCGGCGGTTTCGGCGTTGACCAGCACTTCGGTGTAACGGTCCGACAGGTGTTCCATCTCGGCGCTCAGCACGATCTTGCCGTCGCGGATGAACAGCACGTCGGTCAGGATGTGCTCGATCTCTTCCACCTGGTGGGTGGTGATCAGGATGGTCTTCTGCTCGTCGAAGTAGTCTTCCAGCAAACGCTGGTAGAACTGCTTGCGGTAGAGGATGTCCAGGCCGAGCGTGGGTTCGTCGAGCACCAGCAGCCGGGCGTCGATGGCCATCACCAGCGCCAGGTGCAACTGCACGATCATGCCCTTGGACAATTCGCGCACGCGCAGTTTCTTGTTGAGCTGGGTGTTGGCCAGGAAGCGCTCGCACTTGGCGCGATCGAAGCGCGGATGCACACCGGCCACGAAGTCGATCGCCTCGCCCACCCGCAGCCAGCGTGGCAGCACGGCCACGTCGGCAATGAAGCAGACATCATTCATCAGCGCGTCGCGTTGGGTGCGCGGGTCCATCCCCAGCACCTTCAGCTCGCCCTCGAGCGCGGTCAGGCCCAGGATGGCCTTCAACGCGGTGGTCTTGCCGGCGCCGTTGGGGCCGATCAGCCCCACGATACGGCCGGCCCCCACGGTGAAGCTGGTGTTGTCCAGCGCCAGTTTGTTTCGGTACGCCTTGCGCAACCCCTGCGCGTGGACGACGGTTTCGGCAGCGACTGCATTCATGATGTCTTCCCCTGGAGCAGATCTTCCAATGACAGGCCCAGCCGATGGATGCGTTCCTGCACGGCCGGCCATTCTTCGTTGAGGAACCGATCGCGCTCGCTGCCGCGCAGCTTGCGGGCCGCTTCCTCGGTCATGAACATGCCCAGGCCGCGGCGTTTTTCCACCAGGGCTTCGTCAGCCAGTTCCTGGTAGGCACGCGAGACGGTGATCGGGTTCAGCTGGTACTCGGCCGCCACCTGGCGGACCGAGGGCAGGGCATCGCCCGGCTTGAGAATCCCGTCCAGCATCATCGCGATGACGCGATCCTTCAGCTGGCGGTAGATGGGAGCGCCGTCGCTCCACTGGATGTCACTCATGGGTCAGCTCCGAGGACGCAGCGCTTGTGCGAAGGAGAAGTAGGGCATCGACAGTGAGCTGCGTGCGCGCCGTACGGGCCGCGGTGCCTGCTCGGGAGTTGTCGCTGCGTTTTCCTCGTCCGCCTCCGAAACGCCATAATCGGCGCCGGTGTCCGTAGTCCGACCGGAGGCAGTTCCCAGCCAGCCAGCCGAAAGCAGGACGCTGCCGGTGAGTAGCAGCGTGAATGGAAGCGATCGCGTGAAAGACTTGCTGTTCATTGCGGTCCCCCTGCTGTGGGTAGCTGGTGTTGTATGTAACTATAACACCGACACGCACGGAGTCAAGCCACTGTCATACCCAACCAATGGCAGGGGTCCTTCCTCCGCCTCCCAAACCCGAGGGTGAAACCGATGTTTGCAAATAAGAGATTGTTTTTGCTAGGTTTTATGGCAGTCATCTGCGGCACCGCGGGGGCGGTTGCGCCCACTTTGCTGGACGTGGACTACCGGCCACTCAGCGGCAAGGCGCCCGTCAATCTGAACAAGACGTATGGCGGCAAGGTGTTGTTGGTCGTGAATACGGCCAGCAAATGCGGATTCACGCCGCAGTACGAAGGCCTGGAAGATCTGCAGCAGAAATACGCCGCGCGCGGCTTCGACGTGCTGGGCTTTCCGTCCAACGACTTCAAGGGCCAGGAGCCGGGCAGTGAGCAGCAGATCCAGGAGTTCTGCACGCTGACCTATGGCGTCAAGTTCCCGATGTTCGAGAAAGTGCATGTGCTGGGCGCCGAAGCCACACCGCTGTACCAGCGCCTGACCACCGCCACCGGCGTGGCGCCGGGTTGGAATTTCCACAAGTACCTGGTCGCACGCGATGGGCGGGTGGTGGCCCAATTCCCCAGCAAGATCAAGCCCGACGACCCCGCGTTGGTCGCGGCGATCGAGCGCGAACTGGCCGCCCCGGCCCGGCGCTGAGCGCGTTCAAAATCCGGCCGCGCATGCGACAATGCCGGCCCTCTCGCCTTCGTGGCGATGTTCAACCACTCCAGGATTCGCAGCGAATGAAGATGGGAATGCGCGGCGCGGCAGCGCTGATGATCGTGGCAATGACGGCCTCCACGCCGGCGATGTCGCAGCAACCGGCCGCGACGCCCGCGGCTGCCAAGGAGAAGTCCGTTTTGACCAGTGATCGCGAAAAAGTCAGCTATGCCATCGGCCTGGACGTTGCGCGCTCGTTCGAGCCCATCGCCCAGGACATCGACCTCAACGCGCTGCAGCGTGCCATCGCCAACGCATTTGCGGGCGGAAAGCCGTTGCTGTCCGAAGAGCAGGCACAGGCGACTGATACCGCGCTTCGCACCAGTCTTGCCGCACGCAATGGCCAGCCGGTTCCGGGCATGGCGCCGGGCAGCCAGCCGCCGGCCGTCAGCAAGGAAAACGTGGGCCTGATGCTGGGCGACCGCGCCGTCGGTCCGTCGCTGGTGCGCATCAAGGACGATATCGAGTTGCCGGTGCTGATCCAGGCCGTGCGCACGGTGTTCGAAAAGGGCACGCCGCTGATGAGCCAACAGGACGCCGCAGCCACGCTGCAGGCATTCGGCACCTCCAAGCAGGCCGCCGTCTCGGGCAAGAATCGCGAGCAAGGCGCCGCGTTCCTGGCCCAGAACAAGCAGCAGAAAGGGGTGGTGACCACCGCATCTGGCCTGCAGTACATGGTGCTGCGCCAGGGCAGCGGCGAGCGTCCGACCGCGACCAGCAAGGTGCGCGTCAACTACGAAGGCAAGTTGCTCGACGGCCAGGTGTTCGACAGCTCGTATGGGCGTGGCGAACCGGCCGAATTCGGTTTGGGCCAGGTGGTGGCGGGTTGGACCGAAGGCCTGCAGCTGATGCCGGTCGGTGCGAAATACCGCTTCTGGATTCCGTCGAATCTGGCCTACGGTTCCAATGGAACGCCGGGTGGTCCGATCGGTCCTGACGCAACTTTGACTTTCGACGTCGAATTGCTGGGTATCCTGCCGTAACCCCCCAGCTGTAGGAGCCCCCCCCTCCATGCGCGTCGCAAT
>DASWQJ010000134.1:0-4276 GCA_036403795.1 Stenotrophomonas sp. | reverse complement strand
GGCGGCCAACGACCACGGCGCCGATGAGGTATGGGTGAGCTTGGCGACACCGACCTGGCGTGCGTCCCATCGCAACGATGGCCTGCGGCTGCGCCAGTTGGAGCTGTAAGACCATGCCAAGGGGGATCGGATGTCCGATCCCCCTTGGATCACGAGCGCGGCAGGGGCCGCGCAGTCACCGCGGCGCCACCCCGACGGTGCTCAACAAGGACATCGGCTTCGTGCGCCCGGGGCAGCCGGTCACCGTGAAGATCGAGAGCTGTCCGTATACGCGTTATGGGTATTTGACCGGCAAGGTCGTGAGCGTCTCGCACGACGCCGCTCAGGACGAGAACCCGGGCTTGCTGTTTCCCGCGCGGATTCGATTGAACGGCAGCACGCTGGATATCGACAGTGTGATGGTGAGCATGAGTGCGGGCATGACGCTGAGTGCGGAGATCAAGACGGGCAAGCGGCGGGTGATCGATTACCTGCTCAGCCCGTTGCGGCAGCACGTGGGTGAGGGGATGCGGGAGCGATGAGCCGACTGCGGGCGTCATGTCTTTGTCTGATATCAACCAAAAGCATACAACTAAGCGCGAACAAATAATGAAGAAGTTTGGAATCAAGAAGAAGATTCAGATGCCACTCGTTGGGGACGCGCACAGCGGCCAAGCTTTAATCATTGTACTGGTCTGCTTGTCCCTACTGACAGCGTGTACGGCAAGCGAGCCGGGGCGCCCCAAGGCGGAGGCGACTGACGTCGTTGGCACGATAGGGGCGACCGCGATTCGCGTTCCTCTCCAAGACGTGTTGCTTTATGAGCCGGATCCGGGCACTCGTGAGCTCAAAGGTCGTTGTGAGCGACCGCTGCGCAGTCTAGTTCTCCGGTTGCGCTGGCCTGGCCTGGAGCCGCTCAACGAAAAAAATGCAGAGGATTATCACCGCGGGCGGCAATCGATAGGTGACTCGCAGTGGCTGGAGATCGGCATGACCCGCCTAGCCGACGCAGAAACCATGTCGTTGTCGCGACTGCGTGACTTTGATCTGTATCGAAAGCGGATCGGGAGCGAATACCCGTTTGGTTTACTGATCGAACAAGGACGGGCGACGGAGATTGGTCTGCAGTTCGCGCATCTTCGCCAGCCCTTGCCCCACACCACGAACTTAATTGTATACGCCGACCAAATGGACATTGGCCAGGAGCCGTCAACTCTTATCGTGTGCGGTTACAGACCGCAGCCGTATGCGCCTCCGCACCGGACCTCGCTGTGCAACCAAGCCGTCATAGCGCCAATGCTGCCCCGGGTGAAAGTTCGTATCTCTTACCGAACCAACCTCCTACGGGAATGGCCACAGATCACGTCCGCAGTCCACGCCTATCTCGGGCGGATGCAAGCGGATTGTCCAACACAAACGGAAGTGAAGGAGACCAAGCATGGTTAGCACGATGAACACCGATCAACTGGCTCAGGCCCGGGCAATACTTACGGCCGGTCGAATCGAAGACATGTACGCTTACATCGCAGCGTTTGGACATCGTTACGCCAGTCTCGCCAGCGGTGTAGCGCGCGGCAACATGTTTTCCGGCTTGTCGGCCCTTGAATTTCTTGAGGAAACCGCCAGGGCAGCGGGCACGCCGCTGGATGCTGCTGGCATACAAGAAGTTCGCAGGCGCATGGCGGATGCCCTGCTCAGCACGCTTGGACGGATAGCCGATCTATCGAACGGGCAAGTCACGCGTGAAATCACCGCTGACGAGGCGTGGGGTTTTCACAATGAAGTATTTGATGGGTTGGACCTGCCAGTTGACGCGGGGACGATGAACACCCCTTTCGAGCTGATGGACGCCAACGAGCGCGCTGAGATATGGGATTCACTACTGGAAAGTAACGGGCGCCTGCCTTGGGACAGCATCGCTGGTTTGCAGCTAACCGAAGCGGTCTGGGAAAACAGTGATGGCGGCGGAAAAGCTTGGTCATGGTTCAAGCGGCTTGGTTTCAACGAGGACATCTATTCCGCCTGGCTAGCGCGTGCGAGCACGGAAAGTCTACAGGGCAACCCGCTCGCCCTTGTCAACCCAACCGGGTCGCTGGTGACCTTTTTCGCCGCCACTGCCTTATACGCGTTATGGGTATTTGACCGGCAAGGTCGTGAGCGTGTCGCACGACGCGGCGCAGGACGAGAACCTGGGCTTGGTATTTCCCGCGCGGATTCGCTTGGACGGCAGCACGCTGGATATCGACGGCGTGGTGGTGAGCATGAGCGCCGGCATGACGCTGAGTGCGGAGATCAAGACGGGCAGCGGCGGGTGATTGATTACCTGTTGAGTCCGTTAAGACAGCATGTGGGCGAGGGGATGCGGGAACGATGAGGGATTATCCAACCAACACAGAGTATCTATACGACCGACCTGTAGACCAATGGTGGCGGCGATTCGGCTTCTGGCTCTATCTGGTCGTCGGCGTGCTTCCGATGGCGTTGGTGCCATCCGGTAGCGGTGCGCCGGCCTGGACGCTCCGGGCCCTGGATTGGCTGCCGGCGCTGCGTGGGTTGCTAGCCGCATCGTCAGGCGATGGCCGAATCGTGGCGTGGGTCTTCGGCGGCTTGCTCGCCTATCCATTGATGCACCGGGCCATGCGCAGCCGAGTTTACCGGGAACCGCGTGCACCCTACTGGCAAGGCCTGCTGGCCGTATTGGTTATTGATGTCGTTCTGTTCGGCGCGCTGTGGTTTGACCTTGTGTCGATGCGCGGCAATCGGCTCGCGTCGCTGGTACGCGAATGTCTGTTGTCCGACGGACCGTTGATGGTGGTCATGGCGGCAATCATTTCCTCCATGTATGCGTTCGTGCTGTTTCTGAATATCCAAGTGCTGCTTGTCGCGTTCTCGAATCCCAACAAGGAGAAATAGGATGGAGATCCAGGCCATAGTCAACCTTGCTGCCACCGCTGAAGACGCGACGCACCCCCGCCTTTGAGTAGCGCAACGATTTGGAGTCCAATCCCTCAGCGAATGGAGATTGGACGTGAAGAAGCGTTTTTCGGAAGAACAGATCATCGGCTTTCTGCGTGAGGCCGACGCCGGCATGGCGATCAAGGACCTTTGCCGCCGGCACGGCTTCAGCGAAGCCTCCTACTACTTGTGGCGCAGCAAGTTCGGCGGCATGAGCGTTCCGGATGCCAAGCGACTCAAGGAGTTGGAGGCGGAGAACGCCAGGCTGAAGTAGCTGCTGGCCGAACAGATGTTCGAGAACGACGTCATCAAGGATGTCCTTCGGAAAAAGCCGTAACCGCACCGACGCGAAGGGCGCTGGTGCGGCAGATGCTCGAACGTGGGCTAAGCGAACGCAGGACGCTGTCGGTTGCGCTGATGAGCGCCAGCGCGTTTCGCTACGAACCGCGCGCAGATCGGAACACCGATCTGCGCGAACAGATCCAGGCGCTGGCTCATCGGCACAAGCGCTATGGCGTCGGGATGATCTCCTCAACCTTCGACAGGCAGGGCTGCTCGTGAACTACAAGCGCGTGGAACGGCTGTATCAGGAAGCCAAGCTGCAGGTGCGGCGGCGCAAGCGAAAGAAAGTCGCCATTGGCGAGCGGCAGCCGCTTTTCGGCCAACGGCGGCCAACCAGGTGTGGTCCATGGACTTCGTGTTCGACCGCACCGCCGAGGCCGGGTGGTCAAGTGCCTGACGATCGTTGATGACGCGACCCACGAAGCCGTGGCTATCGAGGTCGAGCGAGCTATCTCGGGAATCGGCGTGGCGCGCGTTATGGATCGGCTAGCGCTGAGCCGCGGATTACCCCAAGTCATCCGCTCGGACAACGGAAAGGAATTCTGCGGCAAGGACATGGTGAAGTGGGCGCACGAACGCGGTGTCGCACTTCGCCTGATCGAGCCGGGTAAGCAGAACCAGAACGCGTACATCGAAAGCTTCAACGGCCGACTGCGCGACGAGTGCCTCAACGAACACTGGTTCCCGAACATCTTGCACGCCCGCACGGTCATCGAGACCTGGCGTCGAGAATACAACGAGGAAAGGCCAAAGAAAGTACTGGGTGGGCTGTCGCCCGCCGCCTACGCCAAACGGATGGCCGAGATCGGCTACCCTAACCCTGGACTCTAAGCAGCTCCGCTACTGATGGAGGGGGGACGTCGGTGCGCCGGGGCAGCCGGTCACCGTGAAGATCGAGAGCTTTCCGTATACGCGTTATGGGTATTTGACCGGCAAGGTCGTGAGCGTCTCGCACGCCGCCGCTCAGGACGAGAACCCGGGCTTGCTGTTTCCCGCGCGG
>DASWQJ010000133.1:0-8526 GCA_036403795.1 Stenotrophomonas sp. | reverse complement strand
GCCTTCATTGCGGTCCACCACCATCCTCAACACCTGGGCCTCGCGCTCCGGGCGGTAGTAGTCCACGGCCGCGGCCAGCTTGCCCTTGGCCTTTCCCACCTGGTGCGCGAAGTTCGCACGCTCGGCGATCAGCGCTTGGATGCCACGGTCGATTTCGTCGATCTTGGCGCGCACGTCGGCCAGCGCCGGTGGCGGGGTGAGTGCAGGTTCCGCTGATTTTGCGGGCTTGACGGTGGCGGTGCGGGTGGGCTTCTTCGGCTTGGAGGCCATCGTTGGTTTCCTGTTTCAAGATCGCCCAGGGGTTTGGACGAAAGCGGCCCGGGGACCGCGTGCATTTCAACCGTGGCGCTGTCGAAAATCGTGCATGAAGTCGACCAGCGCCTGGGCGCCGGCGACCGGCATGGCGTTGTAGAGCGACGCGCGCAGGCCGCCGACCGCCTTGTGGCCCTTGAGCGCCAGTAGTCCGGCTGCCTTGGATTCGGTCACGAACTTCGCATCCAGCTGCTCATCGGCCAGGAAGAACGGAATGTTCATCCGCGAGCGCGCTTCTGGCGCGATGTCGTTGCGGTAATAGCCGCCAGAGCCATCGATGGCCTCGTACACCAACCGCGACTTTTCGGCGTTGCGACGTGCGAACTCTTCGGCTCCGCCCTGGTCGAGCATCCACTTGACGGTCAGGCCGAGCAGGTACCAGTTCCAGGTAGGCGGCGTGTTGAGCATCGAGTCGCGCGCGGCGTGCGAGGCGTAGTTGAAAATGTCGGCGCGCGGCTGGCCGGCTCGCTCGAGGAGTTCGCGACGCACGATCACGACCGAGATACCCACCGGCCCCAGGTTTTTCTGGGCGCCGGCATAGATCAGGCCGTAGCGCGATACGTCGATCGGCTCGGAAGCGATCGAAGAGCTGAAGTCGGCAAACAACGGCACATCGCCGACCTCCGGGACGTGGCGGAACTCCACGCCATGGATGGTTTCGTTGGCGGTGATGTGGACATAGGCCGCCTCGGGCGACAACACCCAGTCGGCACGCGCCGGGAGGTTGCGATAGCCATCGGCTTCACCGTCGGCGGCGATGTTCACCTTGACGTAGGGCTTGGCCTGCTTGATGGCCGTCTTGCCCCAGTGGCCGGAGACCACGTAGTCGGCCACCTGGCCCGGCGCGGCGAAGTTGAGCGGCAGCAGGGCCTGGTGGGTGGTCGCTCCACCGGACTGGAACAGCACCGCGTAGTCGCCCGGTATCGCCAACAGGGTGCGCAAGTCCGCCTCGGCCTGTGCGGCCAGGGCGATGAAGTCGGCGCTGCGATGGCTGATCTCCACCACCGAGGCGCCCACGCCGTTCCAATCCAGCATTTCCGCCTGCGCCTGGCGCAGGACCGATTCGGGCAGCGTTGCGGGACCGGCACTGAAATTGAACGCGCGTGTCATGTCGCACCTTGGAAATCGAGCCCCGTAGTATGCCGCAGCGCAACAGCCTTGGAAGAGCAGAAAAAGGTTGCAACTGCATCTATATTCGCCCCACTTGTAGCTGAGCTTCCCAACCCGGCGAAGTGTTGGAAACTTCACGCGCCCCGGCGCAGTCTTTTACCAGGCCAGTCCTCTCGCTTTACGCCCAGGAACCCCTATGTCACTGCGCGACGCCCTTCGCATCCCCAGCCGCGAGATCACCGACGAGGCGGTTTACCGCGACCGCCGCCGCCTGCTGCAGGCCCTGTCGCTGGCACCGGCCGCGCTGACGCTGGCAGGCTGCGCCGGTGCCGAGCCGCCGCCTCCGCCCAAGGTCACGATCACCCCGGAACAGGCGCGCCAGGGCTTTCGCACCAGCGAGACGCTAACCCGCTACGAAGACGTCACCAGCTACAACAACTTCTACGAGTTCGGCACCGGCAAGACCGACCCGTCCCGGGCCGCCAAGACGCTGCGCACGCGCCCCTGGTCGGTGAAGGTGTCGGGCGAGTGTGCCAAGCCCGGCACGCTGGACTTGGACGGCCTGTTGAAGGGCTTGACGCCGGAAGAGCGCGTTTACCGGCTGCGTTGCGTCGAGGGTTGGTCGATGGTGATCCCTTGGACCGGGGTGCCGCTGGGCGAGGTGCTCAAGCGCTTCGAGCCGTCCTCCAAGGCGCGCTACGTCGCTTTCACTACGCTCGCCGATCCCCAGCAGATGCCGGGCGTGGCGTATCGGTCGATCGAATGGCCCTACCAGGAGGGGCTGCGCATCGATGAGGCCATGCACCCGCTCACGCTGCTGGCCACGGGCCTGTATGGCAAGCCGTTGCCGCAGCAGAACGGCGCGCCGCTGCGATTGCTGGTGCCGTGGAAATACGGTTTCAAGTCGATCAAGTCGATCGTGGAGATTCGTTTCGTCGAGAAGATGCCCGAGACCGCCTGGCACGAATTGCAGCCCAGCGAGTACGGCTTTTTCTCCAACGTCAATCCGGCCGTGGACCATCCCCGCTGGAGCCAGAAGACCGAGCGCCGGATCGCCGGCACCCAGAGCAAGTTGTTTGCCGAGCGCATCCCCACCCTGCCGTTCAATGGCTACGCCGACCAGGTGGCGTCGCTGTACCAGGGGATGGACTTGAAGAAATGGTTCTGAGCGCGAGCGCGGCTGCCCGGCGACCCGCACCGCCGCGACGCGCCAGCACTGGCATCATCGCGGCCAAGACGCTCGTCCACCTGGCCGCGCTGGCACCGTTGGCCTGGCTGGCCTGGCAGTTCTGGCAGGTGTGGCAAACCGGCAACGACGCGCTCGGGGCCGACCCGGTGGCCGAGATCGAGCATCGCACCGGCCTGTGGGCGCTGCGCTTGCTGATGATCACCCTGGCCATTACGCCGTTGCGCCAGCTCACCGGCCAGTCGGTGCTGGTCCGCTTCCGGCGGATGCTGGGCTTGTACGCGTTCTTCTATGCCAGCGTGCACCTGGCGGTCTACCTGTCGCTGGATCTTCGCGGGTATTGGACGCAGATCTTCGAAGAGATCGTCAAACGGCCGTACATCACCGTGGGTTTTGCCGCGTGGCTGTTGTTGGTGCCGCTGGCCATCACCTCCACCCAGGCCTGGATCCGACGGCTCAAGCGCAACTGGGGCCGCTTGCACAAGCTGGTCTATGCGATCGGCGTGCTGGCCGTGCTGCACTTCTGGTGGCTGGTGAAGTCCGACATCCGCGAACCGGCGATGTATGCGGGGATCCTGGCGGTGCTGCTGGGCTGGCGGGCCTGGAAAGCGATCAGCGCGCGCCGAACCATAGCAACGCGCTCAGCACCGCGGCCAGCAGCACCGCGCTGAGCACCAGCCAAGGCCAGCGTCGCAGCCGCGCGGGCGATTCAACGCGATGGGCGGGCTGGACCGGTTGCGCCACCGCCAGCTCGGCGAGGGTGTCGGCATCGTTGGCGGGCTCGGCGGGTTGCAGGGGCTGTTCGAGCACGAAACGGTGTTGTGCGTCGAAGACGATCTGGTCCCCGGGCTGCAGCCAGCAGTCGCGTACCGGCACGCCGTTGACCCGGCTGCCCTCGTGCGACCCCAGGTCACGCAGCAGGATGCGATCGCCGATGGGTTCCACGCGGGCATGGCGCAGGGCGAATGCCGCGTCGTCGACCGGAATGTCCGCCGCCGGGTCGCGACCGATCAGCCGCGCCTTCTCCAGGGTGAAACTGCGTCCATGGTGGCGGCCACCCACGCCGCGCAGCAGCAGGTTGGCGTCGCCGGCGTCGGGCGCGTCGGCATCCATGGGTGGCACGCGCCCCTGCGGCGCAAGCCCCCCGCGCACTACCATCTCGACGCCATCGGCATAGACCGCGTCGCCTGCGCGCAGCATGGCCATGCGCCATACCGGGCGCCCATTGACATGGATGCCACGCACGCCATTGGCCACCTGCAGCCAGAGACCGCGACGGTCCAGGCAGAACTGCGCCAACAGCAACGCCCCCTGCGTGTCATCGACGAGCCGCACGCTGCCGGAGGCATGACGCACGATCCGGTGGACGCCGGGCTTGAGCGAATGGTCCGGCTGTTGCCGGTGAGTGAAGTGAACTTGCAGGTCGCGCACCCGCGGCAGCCTAGCAGGTTGATCGTTCGGCCAGAAGCCGACGTTGCAGGACTTGGAGTGCGTCGCCGAGCCACGCACAATGCGCGCCTGCCCATCCGGCATGGAGCCCGTCATGTCCCAGATCGATATCCAGCACCCGCACAAACAACCACCCGAGCAGGCACGGGTCGCCATCGAAGAGGCGGCGCAAAAACTGCAGGCGCGTTTTGGCGTGCGCTCGCAATGGCAGGGCGAGCGATTGCTGTTCAACGGCTCCGGCGTGGATGGCGCAATTGAACTGCTGCCCGGGGCGGTCCATGTCACCGCCAGCCTGGGTTTTCTGCTGTCGGCGATGAAAGGCATGGTGGAAGCCGAGATCCGGCGGGTATTGAGCGAAAAACTCGACTGAACGCCAGCCCTTGCGGGGGCCACGCGATGCCGGGTTTCACCCGCTCGATGCAGGGCGCCCGCTAGGCTCGGACTGCCCTTTCTCATGCGAGGAGGTCCCTCATGGCGACCGCAAACCCCAACGACAACGGCAACCGCAATCGTCGGCGTCACGAAAGTGATCCGTCCGAGCAGGACGACGGATTCCAGGCACAGGCCGAGCAGTGGTCGCGCAAGATTGGCGAGTCCGCCCAGAGCATCTGGTGGGCCGGCCTGGGCGCGCTGCAGCGCGCGCAAGCCGAGGGCCGGACCTTGTTTGATACGTTGGTGCAGGAAGGCGCGGAAGTAGACCGCGAAAGCCGGCAACGTGCCGAGGGCCGCGCCGAGTCCGTACGCGATGAAGTCGAGCAACGGTTCGACCAGGCCCGTGACAGCGCGACCAATGGCTGGAACAGGATCGAGCGAGCCTTCGACGAAAAACTGCGCGCTGCCCTGCGCCGTCTCGATGTGCCCGAACGCGAGGAACTGGATACCTTGCGGCGGCAGGTCCAGACGCTACGCAGCCAGGTGAGCAAGTTGCAGGCGAGCCAGCGGGCGGCCGCCACGAACGCCTCCAGCGCTGCCGCGCCGGAAGCGGATGACGAGGCCGAACCGGGTCCTTCGGTGCCGCCCGGGATCTGAACATCGGGATTGTTGCAAAGCAACAATCGTTTGCCCACAATCGGACTGGCCCGCCAGTCCACCAGAAGTCCGTTTGCTCCCCTCCCCTCTCGGCTTCGGACTGGCGGGTTTTTTTGTGTCCGGCCCTGATGGCGGCGCCCTC
Organism: Stenotrophomonas sp.; assembly: GCA_036403795.1. Taxonomy (GTDB): domain Bacteria; phylum Pseudomonadota; class Gammaproteobacteria; order Xanthomonadales; family Xanthomonadaceae; genus Stenotrophomonas_A. Next base: position 3,298 of record DASWQJ010000133.1, on the reverse strand, counting down.
TCGAACGGGTCGCGCCCGGCGGGTGGCCTGGAGCCATACGCCAACGCGGCGGCTCGCATAGCGCCTAGGCGCCACGGGCAACGTGGTCGCCATGAAGGGACGCGGCATAGACCCGTACAAGGCACGGCGGGCTTTTAGATCGGCGCCAAGGCGCCGATATACACTGCCTACCTTCCGCAACACCTCGACTTTCGGGTATCGCATGTTCTCCTGGATTCTTGCCTTGTTCCTGGCGCTTGTCGTGTGGACGGCCGCTGCGCTCTACCTGTGGCTGATCCGGCGCCGCAAGGATGAGACGCGCGCGGGCCTGGCCGCGCTGGCAGGGCTGCATTGGCGGGACTTCTCGGAGATCGTGCGGCGTGCCCTGCACGACCAGCGGGGCTGGGACGTGAGCATCCAGCAGCACGAAGAGGACACGGCGCCGCGCAGCGATTTCCTGATGCGCGATCCTGACAGCTCGCTGTGGATGGTGTCGTGCAAGCACGGCCGCGCCTATCGCATCGGCGCGGCGGCGGTCAACGAACTGGGGGCCGCGTTGCGGCTGGCCGGCGCCCAGGGTGGAGTGCTCATCACCGAGGGCAAGGTGGAACGCGAAGGATTGCCAGCGGCCGAACGGCAATCGATCGAGGTCCTCGACGGGCGACGCATTTGGCCGGTGCTCAAGCCCTACCTGACGCCGGAACTGGAAAACCGCATCGTCCGCCAGGCGCGCTCACGCGCCCAGCGACACACCGGCATTGCGGCGCTGGCCTCGCTGACATTGGGCCTGCTGGTCGGGCTGGGTTATCTGTCTTCGCATCCGTCCGAGCCCCTGCCGTCGGTGATCGCGTCGCCCTCCGCCGCGGCACCTTCGAACCCGGCGCCCTCCGGGACGCCCGGCAGCCAGCCGGCCCCTGCAGCGCCCGCCCCGTCGGCGCAAGCGGCAGGCGACCTGACGTTGGATCCGGCTGCGCTGGATCGTTATCAGGCCTCGGTATCGCGGGCGTTGGCCCAGACGCCGGGGCTGGTGCGCGGCATCTGGCTGACCCGCATGACGCTGGCAGTGGACCGCGAAGTAGACGATGCAACCGCGTGGCCGCTGATCTGCCGCGAAGTGGAACGCTACCCGGTGCTGCGCACGGTGCGCATCCAGCTCAATCCCCGCACGGGCATCGAAGAGCCCGTGCGCTGGCGGCAGTGCAGCACGATCTGAGGCCTCGCCTTCCAGGGCGCTGTAGCGCGCTCAGCGAATGCCCGGCGAGAAACGGGCTACCAGGTCGTAGTAGCTACCCAGGAACCATTGCCGAACCCAAGTGACCGGCTGGTCGCCGCGCCAGGTGCGGCGTTCGATGACCAGGCACGCCGTGCCGTCGGCGACCGCCAATTGGGCGGCTTGCGCGGCATCGGCATTGACCGCACTGATGCGATGCTCAGCCCGGGTCCACGGGACGTGCCGCAGCAGCCAACTGCCGGGGGCATCGCGGGAGAAGTCCTGCTCCAGCACCGCGGGGACGGCTATCGGATCGATGAGGCGGTGTTCCAGCGCAAATGGCTGGCCGTCGGCGAGATGGCGGCTCTCCAGCACCAACACCCTTCCGCCTTCGGCCAACTGCAACTCTTCGGCGCTGGTTGCCTGCGGACGACGCAGGCTGCGGTGCAGCAGTTCGAAGCGATAGTCCGACCCGCGGGCACGCACTTCGGCTTCGATGTCGGGGATGTCCAGTGCGACCTGTTCCAGGTGCGGGTGCGGCCGGGCGACGAAGGAACCTGCGCGTCGTCGACGCTCGATCAAGCCGGCGTGGGCCAGTTGGGTCAGCACTTTGTTGACGGTCATGCGCGAACAACCGTATTCGGCCATCAGTGCATGTTCGTTGGGGATGCGGTGGCCGGGCGGCCACTGTCCGTTGACGATGCGCTGCTGGATGTCGCCCCGGATTCGCTGGTGCAGCGTGGACGGTCCCTCGACTTTCGAGGGAGGCGGAATCGCATCGCGGGCCGGCGAGCGCGTGGCACTCATGGGTGCAATACGCGGCGCAATACGTCGGCATAGCGCGCGGCGATCTGTTCGCGTGCAATGTGGCGCCCCTCACTCACCCACTGCCGGCCGTTGCGCCACACCGAGCGCACCGCGCCGCCCCGGGCGGCGAACACCCAGCTGTCCAGCCACGCATCGCCCTGGCGTGCGGCCAACGCGGGGTGGCTCAACTCGAGTTCGACCAGGTCCGCCGGGGCGCCTGGTGTTAGTCCGGAGGTCACTCCCAGCGCCTGCGCGGCACCCGCCGATGACTGTTCGAACAGCCAGCGGCCGCTGGAGGTCTCTTGCGGCGCCAGTACGTTGCGCCCCCGCGCGTCGAGGCGTTGACCATATTCGAGCAGGCGCAACTCCTCGGCCGCGTCGATGAGCACGTTGGAATCGGAGCCGACACCGAACCGGCCGCCCGCGCGCGCGAACTCCCGCATCGGGAACAAGCCGTCGCCCAGATTGGCCTCGGTCACCGGACACAGACCGGCGACTGCGCCGCTGGCGACGATGGATGCCAGCTCGCTGGGGGTGATGTGGGTGGCGTGCACCAGGCACCAGCGTTGATCGACCGGCGCATGCGCGTGCAGCCACTCGACGGGACGTTGTCCCGACCATGCCAGGCAAGCCTCCACTTCGCGGGTTTGCTCGGCGATGTGGATGTGCACCGGACCCTGGGTGAGCGGCAGCAGGTCGCGCAGCTCTTCCGGCGTGACCGCGCGCAGGCTGTGGGGCGCCAGGCCCAACACGGCGTCAGGCAACGCGGACAGCGCCTGGCGGCAGCCTTCCAACAACGTCGCGAATGCCTCTACGTCATGGATCAATCGGCGCTGTGCGGCTTGCGGCGGTGCGCCGCCGAAATCGGCGTGCGCATAGAACACCGGCAACAGCGTGAGGCCGATGCCGCTGGCCTGCGCGGCCGCAGCGACGCGCGCGGACATTTCGGCCCGCTGGGCGAACGGCTGGCCATCGCGGTCGTGGTGGAGGTAATGGAATTCGCCGACCCGGGTAAATCCGGCCTCGAGCATTTCCACGTAGGCCTGCTCGGCAATGGCCTGGAAGCTGTCCGGATCCAACCGGTCCAGGAAGCGGTACATCAGCTCGCGCCAGCTCCAGAAGCTGTCGCCGCTGCGGCCACCGATCTCGGTCAGCCCGGCCATGCCACGCTGGAACGCATGGCTGTGCAGATTGCCCAGGCCGGGCACGACCGCGCCCAGGCGCTGGTCGCCGGGCTGCGCCGGCTGCCCCGGCTGCACGAGCTGCCAGCGTCCATGGGCCGCTTCCAGCCGCACGGAGGCG
>DASWQJ010000132.1:0-2029 GCA_036403795.1 Stenotrophomonas sp. | reverse complement strand
GAGCATCTGGACTGGCACGGCGACGAACACCGCTACGTGGAAGACAAGTTGTCGCTGGTCACCGAAGCCCATCCGCGGATCGCGCTGCTTAACGCGGACGACCCCCGGCTGGTGGCGGTGGGCGCGACGCTGGGAAGCACCGAGGTGCGGTGGTTCAACCGGTCCGACGGTTGGCATTTGCGCGGGGAGGTGGTCTATCGCGGCGATGAGGCGGTGTTCGATACCTCGCGCGTGCCACTGCCCGGTCGCCACAATCGCGGCAACCTGTGCGCGGTGCTGGCCACGATCGAGGCGCTAGGCCTGGACGCGGCGGCGTTGGCGCCGGCGGCGTTGACTTTCCAGCCGCTGCCCAACCGGCTGCAGAGCATGGGCGTGCGCGATGGCGTGCGCTATGTCAACGATTCGATCAGCACGACACCGCATGCCACCCTGGCGGCGCTGGCGTGCTTTTCTTCCCAGCGCGTGGCGTTGCTGGTGGGGGGGCACGATCGCGGCCTGGACTGGCATGATTTTGTCCAGCACATGGCCAAGGACGACCCGCCGTTGGAGATCGTCACGATGGGCGCCAATGGGCCCCGCATCCACGACCTGCTGGCACCGTTGGCCGCGCAGGGTCGCTTTGGTCTGCATGATGCCGCCGACCTGCCGCAGGCCGTGGCGCTGGCATGCAACGCGCTGGGCGATGCCGGTGGCGTGGTGTTGCTGTCGCCGGGCGCACCCAGCTTTGGGGTCTACGCCGATTACGTGGCGCGTGGCCGCCATTTCGCGACGCTCGCCGGCTTCGACCCAGATGCGATCAGTGCGATCCCCGGTTTGGGTATTGCCTGAAGCCGCAGCTTCGCACGCGCGACGCCAGCACTTTGTGTGGCGATGTTTTCGCCAGGTGCCGCGCATGCCAAGCGCCGCAAGGGTTGGCGAGGCTTATCCACAAACTTCTCCGGTAGTGGTCCACACCCCCTGTGGAGAACGTTTGCCAACTGGACAAAATTTAGTCATCGAAGGCGCGCCCGTTGCGCCACAAGGGCCGTGGAAGGTTGTCCACAGGCTTCGCCGGCGTTCATCCACATGGGCTGTGCACAGCAGCGCGGCATGACCCGGTAGGGTGATTCGGCGCGTGGACGGGCGGGCTACACTCGCCGCAATCCCAGCCGGAGGCAATCCAATGAGCAGTCGCAACGCGTGGTGGCAGGTGGTGGGCACGCTCGTGGCAATGATGTCGCCCCTGTCGGCATCGGCCGCCATGCAGGCCAAGCCGGTCGAATGGAAGATCGGCGCGGACACTTTCAGTGGGGTGCTGGTGTACGACGACGCGGATGGCGACAGCCAGCGTCCCGGTTTGGTCATGGTGCCGAACTGGCGCGGGGTGAATGCCTCGGCGGTGGAGAAGGCCAAACAGATCGCCGGCGACGATTACGTGGTGCTGGTGGCCGATGTGTATGGCAAGGCGGTACGGCCGAAGGATGACAAGGAGGCCGGGCAGGTCGCGGGCAAGCTGCGCAGTGATCGTGCGACGTTGCGGGCGCGTGGGCTGAAGGCGGTCGAGGTGCTGAAGGCGCAGGCGGGCAAGGCACCGCTCGATGCGGCGCGGATTGGCGCGGTGGGTTTTTGTTTCGGTGGCACGACGGTGCTGGAGCTGGCGCGTTCGGGGGCGCCGCTCGATGCGGTAGTCAGCCTGCACGGCGGCATCGCCACGGATATGCCGGCGCAGGCCGGGGCGGTCAAGGCGCCGATCCTGGTGCTCAATGGGGCTAGCGACAAGAGTGTGTCTGCCGAGGACATCGCCGCGTTCCAGAAGGAGATGGATGCGGGCGGGGCGGACTGGCAGTTCGTCAATTTCAGCGGGGCGGTGCATTGCTTTGCCGAGGCGGATGCGAACAGTCCGCCGGGGTGTGTCTACAACGAGCGTGCGGCCAAGCGTGCGTATCGGATGATGGAGAACTTCTTCGATGAACGGTTTGGGGATTGAGTGTGGGTTGGGTTGTTGGCTGAGAGCTTGAGAGTTGAGAGTTGAGAGCTGAGAGCTGAGAGC
>DASWQJ010000131.1:0-3932 GCA_036403795.1 Stenotrophomonas sp. | reverse complement strand
TGGCCAAGCGCCAGCTCACCTGGCTGCGCGGCGAACTGGATGCCCGCTGGTTCGACCCCGAATGTGACGCCGAGCGCATCGACGTGGCCGTGGCGGACTTTCTGGCCAGCCCGGGTGCTGGCGAGGGCGCGGCAGGCGTGTAACATCGACGGTCCGGGGCCGGCTGGGGATAGCAGGGTCGACCGGGCCTTATAAGAACAATAAATGGGAGTGTGTGATGTCCAAGGGGCAATCCTTGCAGGATCCTTTCCTGAACGCGCTGCGGCGGGAGCGGGTGCCGGTCTCGGTCTATCTGGTCAACGGGATCAAGCTGCAGGGGACGATAGAATCCTTCGACCAGTTTGTGGTGCTGCTGCGTAACACTGTCAGTCAGATGGTGTACAAGCACGCCATTTCCACCGTCGTGCCGGCCCGCAACGTGCGCGTTGGACCGGGCGGCGGCTATGTGCAGTCCAATGAAGGCGATCAGGCGGAAGATGACGAAGTCGAGTAATACAGGCATGCAGCGTGTTTGACCGTTCCAAGCGAGGCGAACACGCGTTGTTGATCCAGACCCACGCCGGTGGGCCTGTCGAAGAGGATGTGCTTGAAGAGTTCGTGGATCTGGCCAAGTCGGCCGGTGCCACCGTGGCCGCGACCCTCACCGCGCGCATCGATCGGCCCAGTCCGTCGACATTGATCGGCAGCGGCAAGCTCGAAGAGGTCAAGGCGGCTGCCGATGCGACGGGTGCGGATCTGGTGCTGGTCAACCATTCGCTCTCGCCCGGACAGGAGCGCAACCTGGAGAAGCATCTCCAGCGGCGCGTCATCGATCGGACCGGCCTGATTTTGGACATCTTCGCCCAGCGTGCCCACAGCCACGAGGGCAAGCTGCAGGTGGAACTGGCGCAGTTGCGCCACATGGCGACCCGGCTGGTGCGCGGTTGGACCCACTTGGAGCGCCAGCGCGGCGGTTCCATCGGTCTGCGCGGGCCGGGTGAAACCCAGCTGGAAACCGATCGCCGCCTGCTGCAGAAGCGGGTGGAGCAGTTGCAGAAGCGACTGGAGAAGGTCGAGGTCCAGCGGACCCAGATGCGCCGGGCGCGGATGCGCAGTGAACTGCCGCGCATCGCGCTGGTCGGTTACACCAACGCCGGCAAGTCGACGCTGTTCAATGCGCTCACGGGTGCGGAGGCCTACGCCGCCGACCAGCTGTTTGCCACGCTGGATCCGACCGTGCGACGCATCGGATTGCCGGGCGGTAGCGTGATCCTGGCCGACACCGTGGGCTTCGTTCGGGATCTGCCGCACGAACTGGTCGCCGCGTTCCGTTCGACGTTGTCCGAGGCGCGCGACGCGGATCTGCTGTTGCACCTGGTCGATGCGGCTGATCCTTTGCGCGAAGACCGGATCCGGCAAGTCGACGAAGTGCTGCAGGCTGTCGGTGCGGGTGAGTTGCCGCAATTGCTGGTGTTCAACAAGATCGATCGCATCGAAGGCGCCGAAGTGCGCCACGATGCGCAAGACGGCGTGCCCGACGAGGCGCGACGTGAGCGGGTCTGGATTTCCGCGCGCGATGGCCTGGGCCTGGAACTGCTGCAGCGCGTGCTGGGCCAGCGGCTGGGGCTTCAGCATGTGCAGGGCACGTTGCGCCTGCCGGCATCCAGCGGTCGGCTGCGGTCGGTGCTGCATGCGCTGGACGTGGTGCGTGGCGAGCGTGCCGACGATGAAGGCTGGTTGCTCGAAGTCGACCTGCCGATCGCCGAGGCCGAACGCCTGGCCGCAGGCCGGGATGGCGCACCGATCCGGGCGTTGCTGCCGCCGGCAGCCGAGCAGGACTGGTAGCGCCGGCTTGCCCCGGGGCGACAGCGTGGGCGGATTGAGCTAAAAAGATCGCTGATCCGCCTCACGGGACCCCCATGTCCATCCCCACCGATGGCGCGTTGCTCGCGCTTTCCGAATCGCTGGGCCAGCGCCTGCTGGCCGCGCGCGAACGTCTGGTCACCGCCGAAAGTTGTACCGCCGGGTGGATCGCCAAGGCCGTGACCGATGTCGGCGGCTCTTCGGCCTGGTTCGATTGCGGCCTGGCCGCCTATAGCTATGAGGCCAAGCAAGCGCTGCTGGGCGTGCGGCTGCAGACGCTGGAAGAGCATGGCGCGGTCAGTCGGGAAACGGTGGTGGAGATGGTGTCCGGTGCACTGGTGCATTCCGGCGCCACCATCGCCGTGGCAGTCACCGGCATTGCAGGACCCGGCGGAGGCAGCGCGGACAAACCTGTCGGCACGGTCTGGATCGGTTGGAAGCGCCGCGGGGGCTATGCCAATGCCCAGCTCTTCCAGTTCCTCGGCGATCGCGATGCGGTGCGTCGCCAGACGGTGGCGGCCGCGCTGCATGGCCTCGAGTCCCTGACGTGAAAGCGCCGCCGTATGCCTTTGCGGAACGGGTGCGCTGATGTGGGAGGCGCTGGGCACCGTACGTGACCTGGGGCGGATGCAGGAAATTGCATCGGTGCTCATCCGCTATGGCTTCGGCGACATCGTGCGTCGGATCGGCTTGGCCGAATGGCTGGAGCGGGCGGGTCGGTTGCTGCGCTGGCACGACGCCGACGCGCTGTTGCGGATGTCGGCCGCCACCCGCGTACGTCGTGCGCTGGAGGATCTCGGTCCCACGTTCGTCAAGCTGGGCCAGGTCATGGCCACGCGAGTAGACCTGCTGCCGCCAGACTGGATTGCCGAGTTGGCCCAGTTGCAGAACGCCGTGCCGGCGCTGCCCTTCGAACAAGTGCTCCCGCAGCTCGAGGCGGATCTGGGAATGCACCCGGAGCAGGTGTTCTCGCGCCTGGAGGAACGGCCGCTGGCGGCCGCCTCATTGGCGCAGACGCATCGCGCCTGGCTGGACGATGGGCGTGCGGTCGTGTTGAAGATCCGGCGCCCGGGCATTGGCGAGGTCATCGAGTCGGATCTGCGCCTGTTGGCGCGCCTGGCCGAGGTGATCGAGGCGCGGGCACCGGACCTGCAACGGTACCGGCCGGCCGAGGTCGTTGCGCAATTCACCGCCTCATTGCGCGGCGAGCTGGATTTCGCCGCCGAATGCAGGCATGCCGAAAAAATTGCCGCCAATTTCGCCGGGCACGCGGAGATCCTGATCCCTGCCGTCCACTGGCAATGGACCTGCGCATCGCTCAACGTGCAGGACTTCGTGGACGGCATCCCGGGGCGCGAACTGGTGCAGGTGGATGAAGCCGGCCTGGATCGCGTTGCGCTGGCGCGGACCGGAGCGGGGATTGTGTTGAAGATGGTGCTGGAAGACGGGTACTTCCACGCCGATCCGCATCCGGGAAACATCTTCTATCTGCGCGATGGGCGCATCGGGGTGATTGATTTCGGCATGGTCGGCCGACTGACCGAAGCGCGCCGATTCCAGGTCGCGCAGTTGCTGCACGGCGCGGTCGAACACGATTCGGAGGCCGTCACCGACGTGCTGCTGGCTTGGGCCGACGGCGGCGTCGAGGTGGATGAAAGCCGCCTGCAAGGCGACATCGAGTTGTTTGTCGAGCAGTACCGCGGCGTGCCACTGAAGCAACTCAGGATCGGCAAGATGCTGCTGGACATCACCGGCATCCTGCGCGCGCACGCGTTGGTGTTGCCGGCGGACCTGGCATTGATGATCAAGGCGTTCCTGACCCTGGAGGGCATGGGCCGCCAGCTTGATCCGGATTTCGACATGGCCAGCGAGGCGCGGCCCTATCTGCAGCGGGTGATGCTGAAGCGGTTTGGGCCGCGCCAGGCGTTGCGACGGGGGCGCCGCGGGTTGGGCAACGCCCTGGCCTTGCTGGACGACCTGCCGCGGGATCTGCGCCGGCTGGTGCAGGCTGCGCGGCGCGGGCGGCTGCAACTGCGTGTGGAAACCCGTGCGTTGGAGGGGTTCGGCGACCAGGTCAACAAGGCGGCCAA
>DASWQJ010000130.1:0-3569 GCA_036403795.1 Stenotrophomonas sp. | reverse complement strand
GGTCACCTGGCCCAGGCCAGCACCGACTACCAGCACCCGTTCCTGGTCGAGCGCGAGCAGGTCAAGCGCGTCGGCTACATCGTGATCTCGTCGGACCGTGGCCTGGCCGGCGGCCTCAACAACAACCTGTTCCGCAAGTTGCTGGGTGAAATGCGCCCGTGGCAGGACCAAGGCGCCGAGGTGGACGTGGTGACGATCGGCCAGAAGGCATCGACCTTCTTCCGCCGCATCAAGGTCAACATGGTGGGCAGTGTCACCCACCTGGGCGACACGCCGCACGTGGAGCAGTTGGTCGGCGTGATCAAGGTCATGCTCGATGCGTTCACCGAAGGCCGCGTGGATCGCGTCTACCTGGTCTACAACCACTTCGTGAACACGATGACGCAGAAGGCCAGCTTCGACCAGCTGCTGCCGCTGCCGGCATCGCAGGCGAAGGTGGCGCACCACGATTGGGATTACCTGTACGAGCCCGATGCCGCCACCGTGCTCGAGCACGTGATGACGCGCTACATCGAGTCGCTGGTGTACCAGGCGGTGCTGGAGAACGTGGCCTCCGAGCACGCTGCCCGCATGGTGGCGATGAAGTCGGCAAGCGACAACGCGAACAAGCTGATCGGCACCCTGCAATTGGTCTACAACAAGGCCCGCCAGGCAGCGATCACCCAGGAAATCTCCGAAATCGTCGGCGGCGCAGCAGCAGTCTGACGCGCGCGGCCCAACAGCATCTATCTAGAGGATCCATCCATGAGTCAGGGCAAGATCGTTCAGATCATCGGCGCAGTTGTCGACGTCGAGTTCTCGCGCAGCGAAGTACCCCGGATCTACGACGCACTCAAGGTCGAAGGCACCGAGATCACGCTTGAAGTGCAGCAGCAGCTCGGCGACGGCATCGTGCGCACCATCGCGCTCGGTTCCACCGACGGCCTGAAGCGCAACCTGGTGGCCGTCAACACCGATCGCGCCATCTCGGTGCCGGTCGGCGCCGGCACGCTGGGCCGCATCATGGACGTGCTGGGCCGCCCGATCGACGAGGCCGGCCCGGTCGAGCATTCGACGACCTGGGAAATCCACCGCGACGCGCCGTCGTACGAAGACCAGTCCTCGACCACCGAGCTGCTGGAGACCGGCATCAAGGTCATCGACCTGATGTGTCCGTTCGCCAAGGGCGGCAAGGTCGGCCTGTTCGGCGGCGCCGGCGTGGGCAAGACCGTCAACATGATGGAATTGATCAACAACATCGCCAAGGCGCACAGCGGCTTGTCCGTGTTCGCCGGCGTGGGCGAGCGTACCCGCGAGGGCAACGACTTCTACCACGAGATGAAGGACTCCAACGTCCTTGAAAAAGTGGCGATGGTGTACGGCCAGATGAACGAGCCGCCGGGCAACCGCCTGCGCGTCGCGCTGACCGGCCTGACGATGGCCGAGTACTTCCGCGACGAGAAGGACGAGAACGGCAAGGGCAAGGACGTGCTGTTGTTCGTGGACAACATCTACCGCTACACCCTGGCCGGCACCGAAGTGTCCGCGCTGCTGGGCCGCATGCCGTCGGCAGTGGGCTACCAGCCGACCCTGGCCGAGGAAATGGGCGTGCTGCAGGAACGCATCACCTCGACCAAGTCCGGCTCGATCACCTCGATCCAGGCCGTGTACGTGCCCGCGGACGACCTGACCGACCCGTCGCCGGCGACCACGTTCGCCCACTTGGACTCCACCGTCACCCTGAGCCGCAACATCGCTTCGCTGGGCATCTACCCGGCCGTCGATCCGTTGGATTCGACCAGCCGCCAGATGGACCCGAACGTGATCGGCAACGAGCACTACGACACCGCACAGCGCGTCCAGCAGACCTTGCAGAAGTACAAGGAACTGAAGGACATCATCGCGATCCTGGGCATGGACGAGCTGTCCGAAGAGGATAAGCAGTCGGTCACGCGCGCGCGCAAGATCGAGCGCTTCTTCAGCCAGCCGTTCCACGTGGCCGAAGTGTTCACCGGCTCGCCGGGCAAGTATGTGTCGCTGAAGGACACCATCCGCGGCTTCAAGGCCATCGTTGATGGCGAATACGACCACCTGCCGGAGCAGGCGTTCTACATGGTCGGCGGCATCGAAGAGGCGGTCGAGAAGGCCAAGAAGCTGGCCGAGAAGGCGTAAATCCCGGCAACATACGGCGGGCCACGGCCCGCCATTGCGGAAACTTGCGGTGGGCCAAGGCCCACCCTACGCAGGAATGAATTGATCATGGCAAGCACCATCCGTTGCGACATCGTCAGCGCCGAGCAGGAAATCTTCCATGGCGACGCCGTCATGGTCGTGGCCACCGGCGAGCTGGGCGAATTGGGCATCGCGCCCCGGCATGCGCCGCTGATCACCCGCCTGAAGCCCGGCAAGGTGGTGGTGACGCTGCCCAATGGCGAGCAACTGGATTTCGCCATTTCCGGCGGCATCCTGGAAGTGCAGCCGCAGGTCGTCACCGTGCTGGCCGATACCGCCATCCGTGCCCAGGACATCGACGAAGCCTCCGTGCGCAAAGCCAAGGAAGAGGCCGAGCGCATCCTGGCCAACCGTGGCGAGGCCATGGACGTGGCCGAAGCCCAGGCCAAGCTGGCCGAGGCCGTGGTCCAGCTGCAAGCGCTGGAACGCCTGCGCAAGAACCTGAAGCACTGATCGCTTCCCGTTTCGCGCTTTACGACGCCGGCCCAGTGCCGGCGTTGTCGTATCAGGATGGGTGCTTCCGCGAATCGGATGCCGCACTCATCCGGTGGGTCAGCGGTACACCACATGCCGCCACAGGAAGAACGCCACCACCCCCAGCCCGCCCTCCACCAGCGGCTTGGCCAGCCAGGCCAGTTGCAGTCCAAGATGCGCTGCCACGGCACTGATCAACACGGTGCTGATGGCGGTAAGCGACAGCCATACCACGGCGAAACGACCGAATCGCTTCCAGCCCAGCTGCGCTTGGCCCTGCTGGGCGAAGGTGATGCGGCCGTTGAGCCAGAAACCGAGCAGGGCGCCACAAACGCGGCCGATCAGGTTGCCGGGTGCGATGGGCATGCCAAGTGCGGTGAGGGCGACGAATACCGCCCAGTCCAGCAACAATTGCAGCAGCCCGACCAGCAGATAATGGCCGCCTTGTCGCATCAAACTCATCGGTGATCCACCGGCTTGCGGATGAAGGCGACATGCTAACCGTTGCGTTGACTTAAAATCGGTGTGAACCGAAGGAAACCTGCCCGCATGAGCCAGCCATTGCATGTCGTCATCCTTGCCGCCGGGGAAGGCAAGCGGATGAAATCCAACCTGCCCAAGGTGCTGCAGCCCATCGCGGGGCGGCCGATGCTGGCGCAGGTGATCGACGCCGCCCGTGCGCTGGAACCCAGCGTGATCCACGTGGTGTATGGACATGGCGGCGAGCAGGTGCGCGCCGCGTTCGCCGATCAGGCCGATTTGAAGTGGGCCGAGCAGTCGCAGCAACTCGGCACCGGGCACGCGGTGGCGCAGGCGAGCGACGACATTCCCGATGCGGCCAGCGTGCTGGTGCTGTATGGCGATGTTCCGCTGATCCGCGCGCA
>DASWQJ010000129.1:0-4128 GCA_036403795.1 Stenotrophomonas sp. | reverse complement strand
ACGCCGCTCCAGTCCGGACCGCGATGGCGCTGGCGCTGCGAGCGGTCCAGCGCCTGCCGTCGCAGGGCGGGCAATTCGTCGGTGGCTTGCAGGTCGAAAATGCCGAAGATCGAACACATTGGGGTAGCTCCTTGTCGAGGTTGATACGGAATCGGATCCCTCGACCGGACAACACGAGGCAGATGGCGGGCAATAAAAAACCCGCATCGGCCGATGCGGGTTCTCTGGTCACTGGGCGTAGTTGCTTGCTTTGCCTAGTCGCAGACCCGCATTGGCCGCGCACGATTGTTCGTGCGCAGATTATTGCGGTTGTTATTGGCGACCGGGGCGGAGAAGCGAACCATGGAGCCGACGCTAACCGCTCCGTGGCAGGCTTGCAACCGTTGCATTGGCAACAAGCACCGGTCGGTCAGCGGGCCGTCACCGGCGACAGCGTCAGCACATGGGTGGCCGGGCCCGGCAGAAAGGGCGTGGCGCGGCCCTGGGCCCAGGCGTCGTGCCCGGCGCCCCAGAACGGCGACAGCGGATGGCCGCTCTGGCCGCCCGGCATATGGATCAGGCCGTCGGCCTCGTGCCCCGGCGAGACCACCATGCGCTCGGAAGCACCGAACGTCGGCCCCTGCACGCGCGGCATGTCGCGATCACCGGGCAGGGGCTCGGCGGGCATGCACAACCAAGGGCGCACGACGGCGGGAAGCGCACGCGAGATCGGATGGCAGATGGCCGTGGTATTGCGGGCGCCCCAGGTCCATCGCGCCGGGTCGGGCGCTTGTTCGGACAACTCGCGCTCGAGTTGATGGGCGGCGTCGAGCAACAGCGCATCCCAACTGGCAAACGGCGGCGGCAGCAGGTTTGCAGGCCGCTGTTGCAGCAACGGCCAGGCCACGCCTTCGAGCTGGGCACGGGGTGGCGGCAGGAACCGCTCGCCCAACTGTGCCTTGGCCGGTGCCAGCAGGCCGCTGGCGATGCGGTCCAGGACCTGGTCGCGGAAGCCGCGCACCAGGCGATAGCTGCTGGAGTCGATCGCGGCGTGGCCATCCCAATGCGCGCTGGCCTGCGCAAGCCGCTGCATCGCAGGCTCGTCGGAGCCGGCCACCACCTGGCGCAGCAGGGGATACCAACGCGCCAGGAACAGCGCGCGGTCGTCTAGCTGGATCGCCAGCAAGTCGCGCTCGGCAAAGCGGTCGCGGGCGAAGAGGTCGTCGCGGATCTGCGAAGCACGCGCGCCCAGGTCGTAGCCGGCATTGCCCACCACCGCCAGCGTCGCCTCATCGACGACGCGGCTGTTGGCCGTCCACAGGCGATGGGTGGGCGGGTCGATGAGGCTGGGCGCACGGTCGGTGCGCAAGGGCCAGGGCGCACACGCGGCGGGGGAAGCGATCAGGGAGGAATTGGTGCTGATTTCACTGCTGACCGACGGCGCGGCAGGTTCCTCCGATTCGATCCGGCCGGGGCGGCAGCCTGGTCCACGATCCGGCCGGGCGCCGACGATCCGCCAGGCGATGCGGCCGCCCGCATCCGCCAGCAACAGGTTCTGTGCCGGGATGCCTGCGCGATCGGCAACGCTCAGGGCCTGGTCCAGATCGCCAGCGCGAGACATCCCGGCGAAATCCATTCGCACCGCGCCGGGCAGTTGCGCGGTCCAACGCAGGGTCAGCACGCTGCCGTCGGGGTCTTCGTGCAATACCGGGCCCCACGCACTCTCGCGCACCGGGAAGGTCACCGGTGCGCCACCGGCCACGCGGATGGTTTCCGGGTAGGTGCGCAGCTGTCCTGCCGCTTGCGCGGCCGACAAACGCGCGTAGTCGGCGGTGTCGATATAACTGTTGGTGAAGCCCCAGGCGACGTGCCCGTTGCTGCCGACGATGACCGCCGGAATGCCCGGCAGGGTGAAGCCGCTGACGTCCACGTGGCCGCCCGGGGCGCGCGGATCCGGGTAGCGCAGGCGCGCACGGAACCAGACATTGGGCGCGCGCAGGGACAGATGCATGTCGTCGGCCAGGATGGCGCGACCGTCGGCGGTCAGCGCGCCGGAGACGGCAAAGTTGTTGCTGCCGACGACCTCTGTCGCCGGCGCGGCACGGGCGCCCGGCGCTGCCGCCAATTGGCGCAGATCCAAGGTGGCCGCGTCGGGGAGCACCGCGTCGCCTCGCGGCGGGCCCGCCAGCGGCGCATCCCAGCTGCTGCCGTCGTGGGCGATCAGCGCATACAGCGCCGGCGGCACGACCTCGCGGATGCTTTCCAGCGCCAATTCGCCGCGGTTGCGGTTGTCCTGCAGGTCCCCGTACATCGCCAACCCGACCAGCACCGAGTCATCCAGCGACCAGGCCCGGGGCGCCTGGCGCAGCAGCAGATAAGCCCAGGGTCGCGCGCGCAGGCCCGCCAGCCCGGCGTTGGCCCCGTCCCGATACGCCGTCGCCACGTCGGTCTGGTCGCCCAGCGCCGTGGACAGATGCGCCTGCACGCGAGCACGCAGGCGGTGCACCCGGTTCTGCTGGTCCAGCTCGATCGCGGCCGGACCGAACAGCTCGGCCAGCTCGCCAGCGGCCGAGCGCCGCATCAGGTCCATCTCGAAATACCGCTCCTGCGCATGCACGTAGCCCAGCGCGCGCATGGCATCGGCCTCCGAGGCGGCATCGATGGTCACCACGCCCAGGGCATCGCGGCTGATCTTCACGGGGGCTGCCAACCCGGCCAGGTCGGTACGACCGTCCAGCATGGGCAAGCTGCCGCGCAGCCCGACCCAGACCGCCAGCGCGGCAAGCAACACGATGGCGACGACGATCACCGGCAAGGCGATCAGCCCCCGAACGAACCCCTTGTGCATCCGAATCCCCTTGATTCCGGCGTCGCCCGAAGGGTCGGCGCCCGGTGCTGCGATGGTTCTGGGCACCGCCCGGGGGCAGTGCAACTGAAACTGATTCCGATTAGATCATCACTCGGTGGGATCGGGCACCATGCCCGCTATCGCAATCCCCCAGGAGCACCTCCCATGAAGGGACATCCCGAAGTCGTCGAACGCCTCAAGCAGTTGTTGCGCGGCGAGCTGGCCGCACGCGACCAGTACTTCCTGCATTCCCGCCGCTACGAAGACCAGGGCCTGCAGGCACTGTACGAGCGCATCAACCACGAGATGGAGGAGGAGACCGAGCACGCGGATGCGTTGCTGCGTCGCATCCTGTTCCTGGAAGGTGATCCGGACATGCGGCCGATGCCGTTCGAGCCGGGCAAGACGGTGGTGGAGATGCTGGAGCGCGATCTGGCGGTCGAGTATGAAGTTCGTGCCAACTTGGCGTCGGGGATGAAGCTTTGCGAGTCGCTGGGTGATTATGTGAGTCGCGACATGTTGCTCAAGCAGTTGCAGGATACCGAGGAGGATCATGCTTGGTGGCTGGAGCAGCAGTTGGGGTTGATCAAGCGGATTGGGTTGGAGCTTTATCAGGCTTCCAAGGTGGATAAGAAGGGTGTGGGTGGGTGATGAGGTGCGGGGCTTGGGGCCTGTTGGGATGGTTGCGCGGGCTTTTTTTGGTTGATTTTTTTTTGGATCAAGGGCTTCCACGCCCTGCGGGCGCGGGTCACTTTCTTTGCTTGTGCAAAGAAAGTAACCAAAGAAACACACTCCCACAGCGCGAGCCGAAGCGGTGAAGCTGCTTCGGTGCCCTTGCGCTCCTCGGGGATTAGGGGCACGGCGCGCGAACTCGCTGCGCTCAGACAACGCGCACCTCTTCGGCCCCTAACCGCCTGCGGTGCTCGGCTCGGCTGACGGGAGGGGGTAGGTCAAAGGCCAGAGCGAAGCCAGAGCAAAGTCAAAAGCGGGACGCCAAGCGCGATGCGCTTTGGCTCTGCTTGCGCGCTGCGCGCGCTCGCTTTTGATCTGTCGGTGCTGTTGATCTATCGGCATTGGTGGGCCGCGGTGCAATCGGGGTACTTCTCGCGGCTTCGTTGCGCTGGCGGTAAAGGCTGTTGCTGACGCCCCCCGCCAGCATCGGCCCACTTGGCTTGGGCTGGACTTTGGCTTTGGCTTTGGCTTCGCTTCGGCTTCGGCTTCGGCTTCGCTCTGGCATTGGCATTGGCATTGGCTTCGGCTTCGCTTCGGCTTCGGCCTTTGACTCACCCCTCCGTAAGCCA
>DASWQJ010000128.1:0-5013 GCA_036403795.1 Stenotrophomonas sp. | reverse complement strand
CTCGGCGTCCTTGACCCGACGCTCTTCCTGCAACGCCTGGTACTGCTCGGCCTGCTTGGCCTGGCGCTTGAGGTGCTCGAGCTGCTTGGTGATTTCCTCGCGCAGATCGTTGAGCCGATCCAGGTTTTCGCGGGTATGCCGAATGCGGGTCTCGGTCTCCTTGCGGCGTTCCTTGTACTTGGAAATGCCGGCCGCCTCTTCCAGGAACACGCGCAGGTCTTCCGGCCGCGCCTCGACGATCTGGCTGATCATGCCCTGCTCGATGATCGAGTAACTGCGCGGGCCCAGGCCGGTGCCGAGGAACAGGTCGGTGATGTCGCGGCGGCGGCACTTGGTGCCGTTGAGGTAGTAGGCGCTGGTACCGTCGCGGCTGACCAGGCGCTTGACCGAGATCTCGTTGAACGCGGCGAATTCGCCGGAGATGGCATGGTCGGAGTTGTCGAAGATGAGTTCGACCGTGGCCTGCGACACCGGCTTGCGCGCCGAAGAGCCTGAAAAGATCACGTCGGTCAGCGAGTCGCCACGCAAGCGGCTGGCCGAGCTTTCGCCCATCACCCAGCGCACTGCGTCGATGATGTTCGACTTGCCGCAGCCGTTCGGACCGACCACGCCGGTCATGTTGGTCGGCAGGTGCAGGGTGGTCGGATCGACGAAGGACTTGAAGCCGGCGAGCTTGATCGTGGAAAGGCGCATGTGACGACAGGTTCCGGGCGTCGCGCGGGGCGCCGCCGACTGGTAATCGGGGATTTCCGCACCCAAGTCCTTGATCCCCAAGGGACCTAGGTGATGAGCGCAGCAGTGGCCCCGGAGTATACCGGGCGCGCCCGGTGAGCGAAGGAGCCCGCCGTCGCTTGGCCGACCACGCCAATGGGCGCGCAATCCCGGCCCTCGCGCGGCCCGGCGATACGCCTCAAGCGAGATCACCGCGGGCACGGCGGTGGGGCTTGATCGCTTGCGTGGCTTCGTGGAGCGCGTCCAGCAGCGAGGCCCGGAACATGGGCGCATGGTCCAGCCCTGGGTATTCCCTGCACGCCACCTCCAGCCCGGCTACCTGGCCAAGCCCATCGGCCAGGGCGAAGGCAGCGTCTGGGGCGACGCCGGTAGTGGCCTTGCGCAGGCCCGCAGCCACCGCATCGGCCGGCCCCGGCTGGCAGGCCACGCCCTGGCGTTCGTGACCGCCCACATAGACCCGCACGCGGGCGCGGCGACCCGCGTTGTGGGACACAAAACGTTCGAGGGGCTCGCCCAGCAACGCACCCTTGCACCACCAAAGCGATGGGCTGCCGGCGGCGTAGGTCTGGAAGCTGCCCGGACGCGACAACAGGGTGTGGAGGACGAACAGCCCCGCCAGCGAATGGCCCCACAACGTGCGTCGGCCCGGATCCAGCGGCAGGCGTGTCGCCAGGCGCGGCCAGAGCTGGCGCTCCAGCACTTCCAACAGCGCATCGGCACCGCCACCCAGGGGCCTGTCCGCCGCAACGCCAGGTGCCTGGAGGAACGGGTAGGCGCCCGCGCGGAAGGTGTAGTCGCGGGCACGTAGCGCTGGCAGCGTCGATGCGTCGCCGTCGTGGCCCACGAACACCAGCAGGGGCGACTCGGGCCCGGTCGACAGCGCGTCCAGCAGCGCGTCGTCGATCTCGGCTCGGGCGCGTTGTCCGTCCATCATCCAGAACGAGGCCAGGCCCGTGGGCGGCAACGGGCCGCCCGGGATCCCCAACACGACCGGCCAATGCCGGGAACCGTCGGCGCTGGCAAGGCGAAGCCGCTCGAAGCGATAGCCGGCCGCGACCGGTGGCCTCGCCGGGGACCTGCATCCGGTCGGCACACAATCGATCCCGGTCAGTTGGCCCCAGAGCCATTTCAATGCTTGCAGCGAGGCAGACGGCGATGGGGGCATGACGCAGGGTTCCGGCCGAGTGCACCAGCCTGTCCGCCTGCCCCGCACGGACTCAACCCCGAAACGACATCAATCCGCTCCAGCGGGGATCCGGCCCACGCGCCGAAGCGCAAAAACAAAACGGGCGCCCCTGGGGACGCCCGTTTCGCAATACCGGTGGCAGCAGGATCAGGGAGCGTCGGCTTCGACGATGACCTTGACCGGCACTTCCACTTCGGCGTGCAGGTGCACGATGACTTCGTACTCGCCAACCTGGCGGAACGCGCCTTCGCCAAGGATCACTTCGCTCTTTTCCAGCGGCAGGCCAGCAGCGGTGAAGGCTTCGGCGATGTCGCGCGGACCGACCGAGCCATACAGCTTGCCTTCGGTGGAAGCATGCGCACCGATGGTGACGCTGGCGCCCTCGAACTTGGCCGCACGGCCTTGCGCGTCAACCACCAGGCCCGTGGCCTTGGCTTCGTAATCAGCACGCTTGGCTTCGAACGAGGCGACATTGGCTTCGGTGGCCGGCACGGCCTTGCCCTGCGGCACCAGGAAGTTGCGGCCGTAGCCCGGCTTCACGTTGACCTTGTCACCCAGGTTGCCGAGGTTGGTGACTTTCTGCAGCAGAATCAGTTCCATCGTATTGCTCCGTTATTCGTTAGCGACGGCATGCCGCCGCAACGTTGGCTGTCCGAATAGGACGGGGTCCCGGAAAACCGTCCGGAAACGGCTTTCCTGCTGGATACCCGCACAGCGATGCGCGGGTATCCGAGGACTGAATCAAGCGTCGTGGTTGTCGGTGTACGGAATCAAGGCCAGGAAACGCGAGCGCTTGACGGCCGTCGCCAGCTGGCGCTGGTACCGCGACTTGGTACCGGTGACGCGGCTCGGCACGATCTTGCCGTTCTCGGTCAGGTACTGGCGCAGGGTGTTGAGATCCTTGTAATCGATCTCTTTGACGCCCTCGGCGGTGAATTTGCAGAACTTGCGGCGGCGAAAGAACTTGGACATGGGTAGGCTCCTTAAGCGGCTTCGGCGTTGTCGCCGTCGGTGTCGGCGGCAGCGGCGGCGGGCGCGGAGCCCTCGCCTTCTTCATCGTCACGACGACGACGCTCACCACGTTCGGGCTTGTCGCCCTTCTCGTCCTTGCTCTTCATGATCAACGACTGCTCGGTGTCCGGGCCGTCGCGCTTGATCACCAGGTGACGCAGCACGGCATCGTTGAAGCGGAAGCTCTCGACCAGCTCGCTCAGCACGGCCTGGTCGACTTCGATATTGATCAATACGTAATGGGCCTTCACCAGGTTCTGGATCGGGTAGGCCAGCTGACGGCGGCCCCAGTCTTCCAGACGATGGATCTTGCCGCTGCCATTTTCGACGAGCGACTTGTAGCGCTCGATCATGGCCGGAACCTGTTCGCTCTGGTCCGGATGGACCAGGAACACGACTTCGTAATGACGACTCATGTTTTTACACCTTTCGGATGTGGCCGCGGACGGCCGGACAGCCCCCCGGGGGACCCGGTGGAGCAAGAAATCCTGGCCGGAATCGGGCAGGAAGCAGGAAATTATGGCAGCTCAGGCACTTAGCCGCAAGCCAGGCCCGCTTTCACACCTTGTCCGCCTCGGTGGTGAAGCTCTCGCCGCAACCGCATTCGGCGGTGGCGTTGGGGTTGGTGAACGTGAACGTCTCGCTCAGGCCGTGCTTGCCGAAATCGATGCGGGTACCGTCCACCAGGGGCAGACTCGCGGCATCGACGTAGATCCGGACCCCTTCCTGCTCGAAAACCGTGTCGTCGGCGCGCTCGTCGCGCGCCAGCTCGGTCACGTGGCCCCAACCCGAGCAGCCAGTGCGGCTGACCCCAAAGCGCAGTCCCAGCGTCCCCGGGGTCTGCTGGACGAAACGCTGGACACGCTCCAGTGCGACGGGGGTAAGACGGATGGCCATGGACGACTCCTGGGGGGAACGGGGGCAATTATAGGCGCCCAATCGAGGAGCGAAGGGCGCTGCGGGTGGGGGGCCACTGCAGCCCTCGTCGCGCACCCGAAACCCGGGCTGGCAGCGACACTTTCTCCCTGCGACATGGGGACGGGCGCCCGCGGCTACAAGCCGGCGGGCCGGATTGCCTCGCCACTGGCGCGAACGCCCATTAAACTCCCCGTCCGATCGAACATTTCGCCGCGGCGAAGGAATTCCACATGACGGTGGTCAGCGTTGAACATGCGCTCGCGGGCAGGATCCCGGCGGGCGGCGAAGTGACGGTACGCGGCTGGGTGCGCACCCGCCGCGACTCCAAGGCGGGACTGTCCTTCGTCAATGTCAGCGACGGCTCCTGCTTTGCCGCGATCCAGGTCGTTGCCCCGGCGGACCTGCCCAACTACGAAGACGAGATCCGTCGCCTGACCGCGGGATGCTCGGTCATCGCCAGCGGCGTGCTGGTGGCCTCGCAAGGCCAGGGCCAGTCCTTCGAAATCCAGGCCCAGAAGATCGAGGTCGTCGGCTGGGTGGAAGATCCGGAAACCTATCCGATCCAACCCAAGCCGCATTCGCTGGAGTTCCTGCGCGAGGTCGCGCACCTGCGGCCGCGCACCAATCTGTTCGGCGCGGTGACGCGCATTCGCAACTGCCTGGCCCAGGCCGTGCACCGTTACTTCCACGAGAACGGGTTCAACTGGATCAGCACGCCGATCATCACCACCTCCGATGCCGAAGGCGCCGGGCAGATGTTCCGTGTCTCCACGCTCGACACGGCCAACCTGCCGCGCAACGACAAGGGCGAGGTGGATTTCAGCCGCGACTTCTTCGGCAAGGAAACCTTCCTGACCGTGTCGGGCCAGCTCAATGTCGAGGCGTATTGCCTGGCGTTGAGCAAGGTCTATACGTTCGGCCCGACCTTCCGTGCCGAGAACTCCAACACCACGCGCCACTTGGCCGAGTTCTGGATGATCGAGCCGGAAATCGCCTTCGCCGACCTGGCCGAAGATGCGCGCCTGGCCGAAGAGTTCCTCAAGTATCTGTTCCGCGCGGTGCTGGCCGAGCGCGGCGACGACCTGGCCTTCATCGCGGACCGCGTGGACAAGAATGCGATCAGCAAGCTCGAGGCCTTCATCAACGCGCCCTTCGAGCGCATCGAG
>DASWQJ010000127.1:0-12909 GCA_036403795.1 Stenotrophomonas sp. | reverse complement strand
GTCGATGTAGTCGAGCGTGCCGGCGTTGATGCGGTTGCGCGCATCCGGATCACTCTGGAAGGGCATGCGCAGCGCCAATCCCTCCGCCTTGGCCAGCGCGCCGTCCAGCTCGGGCGCGGTGGAGGCGCCGGTCATCAGTTTGATCTGGAAGGGCTGGCCGGCCTCGTGCGCGGCTTCGATGCGACGGGCCAACGCCAGCGGCACCGACTTGGGATAGCCCGAGCCGGTAAAGCCGCTCATCGCGACGGTCTCGCCAGGCTGGATGAGGGCGGCGGCTTGTTCGGCGCTGACCACGCGCGCCAGCAGGCGGGGGTCGAGGATGCGGTCGGTCATGGCACGGGCGTTTTCGGGGGAGACCCATTATCGGCTTCTGCAGCCGAGCGGGCTCGCGACCTTGGTGGTATGGCGGATGTGTCGCGTGTGGTTCCCGTTGACGTGCGGTCCCCGTTGAGGCGATGGCGCCCAGGATGCTGTTACTTAACAGGCGTGGGCTAGGATCGAGCCCATTGGCGAACCTGCCACGCCCGGACCTCGACGCATGCAAACGCCCCGTGCCCGACCGACACGCGCCTGGTGGTCCGATCGTCCCCGCTGGCTGCGTTTGCCCGTGCTGGCACTGGTGGGGCTGTATCTGGCCTATCTGTTGCTGGCCAACCTGTTCCTCAATACGCCGGTGGGCGAGTGGGCGGCCAACCGCAAGCCCGACAAGTTCACGATCCAGTGGGGTCCGGCGGTGAGTTGGTGGCCTGGCTACGTGAAGATCTGGGATGTGCACCTGAAGGGCCACGTGGGCCACACCCGATGGGAAGTGCACGCCGCGCGCGCGCAAGGTCACTTGAGTTTGTGGCCGCTGCTGCAGCGACAGGTCCGCGTGCCGTTGGTAGTGGCCGAGCAGGTGACCGGTGGGGCGCGGCGCGATCCCGGTCCGCCGACCCTGCCGCCGCCATATCGGGCCGGCGGCTGGGTGCTGGATTTCCAGCGCATCGAGAGCGACAGCGTGCGCGGCGGCTATTTTGGCGACCTCAAGCTCGAGGTTGCCGGCACCGGCAAGGCCTCGGGCGGCTTCTACAAACAACTGCGCGGCGGCGCGATGGAACTGACGCCCTGGCATGGCGAACTGCAGCATGCGCGCATTGCCGGCCCCCGGCAGGTGTTGCTGAGCGATGGCGCGTTGCAAGTGGACTTCTCGATCGATCGTCATCGACGCGACCAGGCGCATGGCATCGACAAGCTGCTCAAGACCGATGCGCGGCTGCGCTTGCAAGGCAAGACCGCGGCGCTGTCGCTGCAGCGCGATGCGCGCGGCCATCCGGTGCTGCGTGCCGCGCCAGGCGAAGGCCAAGCCACGATGGACCTGCATTGGCTGCGCGGTGAACTGCAGCCAGGCGGCAAGCTGGAGTGGCGTGCACCGTTGGTGGGCAAGCGATTGGACGGGCAGGCGCTGCAGGGCGAGTTGACGGCACAGGTGCGCGTGGCGCAGGACATCCAGGTACATGCGCAGATGCCCGAGCAGCCGGGGGCCAACCTGGCGCTGGACGCAGAGCTGACCGTGCGCGGGCGCCGGCTGCCGTTGCACGATTTCGCCTCGCTGGTGCCGCGCGCCAACGGGCATGTGCAACTGCAATGGCGCTTTCCCACGCTGGCGTGGATCACCGAGATGTTCCCGCAGGCGAGCTGGCTCAAGTTGCAGGGCGAGGGCCTGGTCGATGCCGATGTGCAGGTGAGCGAAGGGCAGCTGGCGCCGGGTTCGCGAATCTCCGTGCCGCAAGTGCAGGCCAGTGCCGAGGTGATGGGCAACCACATCGAGGGCATGGCCGAAGCCAGGTTGCAGGTCGACGGTGAGGCCGGCGCGCTGGTGCCTACGCTCAACCTGCAGATGCAGCGCTTCGTGATTGCCGCCGACGATGCGCGCGCGCGGCCGTTCGTGGAAGGCAACGACCTGCGCCTGGACCTGCGCGCAGGCGCCGGCGAACGCAATGTAGCGGGACTGCGCGACACCGCGAGCGCGCACCTGGTGTTTCGCAATGCACGGGTGCCGGACCTGCGGGCCTACAACCGCTATCTGCCCGCCGCGCACCTGCGCTTCGAAGGCGGCAGCGGTACGTTGGGCGGCGACCTGCAGGTGGTGCCGGGAGGGCGCATCGGCCAAGGCACGCTGCAAGTGGTAGCCAGTGGCGCCAAGTTGCACGTGGCCGGGATGGCGCTGCGCGGTGACGTGCGATCGGACATCCGCCTCAAGCAAGCCGATCTGAAAGGGCAGAACTTCACCCTGGATGCCAGTACGCTGGATTTGCGCAACGTGAGCTTTACCGGCAGCAACGGGCAGGCACACACCGGTTGGTGGGCCAAGTTGTCACTGGCACAAGGGCGCATGGACTGGACCAGGCCGATCACGGTGGACGGCAACTTGCGCATCAACGTGCGCGACCTGGATTTCCTGCTGGCGATGTACGCGCAGCAGCGCGACTTCCCCAAGTGGATCGGCAAGATCGTGGATGCGGGGCAGGCGCAGGTGACCGGACGCGTGCACTGGCATGACAACCTGTTGGTGCTCGACCGCGTGCAGGCCGGCAACGACCGCTTCACCGTGCTGGCGCGGTTGCGGCTGCAGGATCGCCAGCGCGAAGGCAGCCTGTATGCCAACTGGGGAGTGCTGAGCGCGGCGCTGGAGACGCGCGGCGGGCAGCGCAACTGGCATTTGATCCGCGCTCGCCAGTGGTATGACGCGCAGCCGGACCTGCTGCACTAAGGCCGCCAGCGGGTTGTCGCAACGAGCGGCCCGCGTGCATGCACATGGACACGACCGGCCCGCCGCTAGGATCGCCGCACCTCTCCCACCGCGATCGCCTGCCGCATGACCCACCCCTACCGCAGCCTGCGGCAACGCTGGCAAACCGTGCCGCGATGGTTGCGCTGGCCCTTGCTGGGCTTGGTCGGCTTGTACCTGGCCTACGTACTGGCGGCCAACGTCTTCCTCAATACCGGGTTGGCGCCCTGGGCGATCAACCGCAAGCCCGAGAAGTTTACCCTGCACTGGGACTGGGCGACCAGCGTGTGGCCAGGGCGGGTGGATGTGCATGGGCCACGCTTGCGCGGGCACGTGCGGCAGACCCGCTGGTGGATCGATGCCGAGCGCGCGCGGGGGCACATTTTCATGACCGCGTTGTTCGCACGGCAGGTGCATATGCCCGACATCGAGGCCGACAACGTCACCGGTGGCACGCGCCACGACGAGGGCCCGCCGATCGTGGCGGACCGGCCGGTGCCCGGCAAGAAATCCTGGTCGCTGCGCTTCGACCGCATCCATACCGACAGCGTGCGCGGTGGCCAGTTCGGCTCGCTCAGGTTCAGTGGTTTTGGCAGTGCCGAGATGGGCTTCACCAAGCGGCTGCGTAGCGGGCCGATGCGGGTGATGCCCTCTTGGGCGCGCGTGGGCCAGGTGCGGCTGGCCAACGATCAGCACGAACTGCTGACCGATGGCCGCTTCGATGCGAAGTTTTCGATGGATCCGCATACGCGTGCGCAGGCGCAGGGACTGGACAAGCTGGGCGAGACCGTCGCCGACCTGCGGTTGATCGGTCACACCACTGGGGTGTCGCTGCAGCCTGATGCGCAGGGGCGGCCGGTATTCCGCGCGGCGCCGGGCAGCGGCAAGGCCGACCTGGACGTGCGCTGGGTGCGTGGCGAGTTGGCATCGGGCAGTCGCGCGCAGTGGACCGCGCCATTGCTGGGGCGCGACGCGCAAGGAAAACCGCTGCAGGGCGAGATGGACCTGCGCCTCAACGTGGACGACCACATCGCGCTGAAGGCGCACGTGCCGGCCGCCGCACCCGACGCGCTGCAGCTGGATGCCGACTTGCAAGTGCGGGGGCGACAGGTGCCGCTGCGCGATTTCGCCAGCGTGCTGGAGCGCACCTCGGGCAGTGCGCAGGGGCGCTGGCGCTTTGCCTCGCTGGACTGGATCAAGGCACTGTTCCCCAAGACAGAATGGCTGCAACTGCGCGGAGAAGGCGTGGTCGAGGGCAAAGTGCAATTGCGCGACGGTCGACTGGTGGCGGGCAGCCAGTTGAAGGTGCCGGAGATGGATGCCAGTGCCACGGTGATGAGCAGTTATTTCGCAGGCCGCGCGTCTGCCGACCTGCATGTGGAATCCAGTCGCGCCGGCGCCGACCTGCCGGTATTGCTGATGCGCATGCAGCGCTTTGTGGTGACGCCGCAAGAGGATCGCCGCACGCCGTATATCGAAGGCAACGACTTGCGGCTGGACCTGCGCACGTTGGCGCCGGACGCCACCGTGGCGGACTTGCGTCGCGATACGCGCGCGCACCTGGTGTTCCGCGATGCGCGCGTGCCCGACCTGCGGACGTACAACCGTTATCTGCCGCGCGACCAGCTCGGCTTCGAGGGTGGCACCGGGAAGGTTAGTGGCGATCTGTACGTGTTGCCCGGTGGCGTGATCGGCGATGGCCGGATCCAGCTACAGGCCCAGGCAGCGCGACTGCGTGTCGCCGGACTGGCGTTGCAGACCGATCTGGATGCCGATATCCAACTGCGTCGCGCCGAACTCAAGCAGGCCTTGTTCGACCTGGACGAGAGCATCGTCGAGTTGCGCAACGTAGGCTTCACCGGCAGTCGCGGCGAGCAGCGCAGCGGCTGGTGGGCGCGTGCGCGGATCGAGCACGGTCGATTGGACTGGTCACGCCCGATCGATGTGGACACGCAAGCGGATCTGCAAATGCGCGATGTCGGTTTCCTGATGGCGCTGTATGCGCAGAAGCGCGATTTCCCGCAGTGGATCGACAACGTGGTGGACGCTGGGGAAACACGCGTACGCGGTCGCGTGCATTGGCACGATGACACGCTCACGTTGGACAACCTGGCCGCCAGCAACGACCGTTTCGATGTGCTCGCGCGGCTGCGCCTGCAGGGCGACCAGCCGCAAGGCAGCCTGTATGCGAAGTGGGGCCTGCTGAGCGCAGCGCTGGAGCTGAGTGATGGCCGGCGGCAGTGGCATCTGCTGGGCGCGCGCAAGTGGTACGACGAGCAAGGGGCGAGTGCGGCCGCGCCGGAGTAGGGCGGCCTGGCGCGCTGCGTGCTGGCGTTTCGAGCCATGTCGGGGGATGGGTGTCGCGATCCACCGTGCAGGCCTTGGGCCTGGCTCAGGCTTTGGCCGCGGTTGTGCGTGACGGGGCCAAGTGGCCGGCATTGCCCGCCGCGTCGCGGAACGCTTACCCCCCGGCACTGGCCACCCGCCGCGGGATGGACCGTAGCCGCAGGGGCGAAGTGAACCTGACCCCGTTTTCCGGCTCTGGCTGAATGGGTGAGTGCCCGTTTAACCTGTTTCTGCGGGAGTTCTGTACTGCCAAGTACTGTTTTGCAGTGCAGCGTGCATGTTGAGAATTATCTGCACATTATGATTGCGCATCCCGACGTGGGGGAGGGAGCAAGGCCCGCTGGCAGTTCGCTGCAAGCGGGCTTTTTTATGCCTGACGTTTGGGTTGCCTGCCCGATACGCACGCGCTTGAGCGCCAGCAACGGGATTCGCCCGCTGGCGCGGCAGGACCAGAACGTGTTGCCGGGCTTCTTCCCCGGGACGCGCCGCGCAGTGCAAGAATTGCGGCATGCCCGATGCCCCCCTACTGTCCCCAGCCCTGGACCATCATCTGGATCGCGCCCTGGCGCGACTGCGCGCCGCGTGGCCGACCGAGCATGAATGGCCGGGCGATGCCTTCGAGGGGGGCTTGCGTCGCGTTTGCTTGGCGAGCGAGTTCTTCATCGACACTGCCGCTCGCCAACCCGCCCTGCTGGTGCATCTGGCCCATCGCGACCCTGGTCCCTGGCCGGCCCCCACGCTGAGCTCGGACAACGCCGCTGAATGGCCGGCGCTCCTGCGGCGCTATCGCACGGGCGAATCGGCCCGGCTGGTCTGGCGGGACGTGCTCGGCCTGGACCGCGTGGACGACACGCTGGCCGGCAGTACCCGGCTGGCCGAGCACTGCCTGGGCTTGGCGCTGGACGCGCTCGAAACCCAGTTCGCGCTGCGCCACGGCCAGGTGCTGTCGGCCGACGGTAGCGTGCAGCGCCTGGTGGTGTTCGGCCTGGGCAAGCTGGGTGGCGGGGAGCTGAATTTTTCTTCCGACGTGGACCTGGTGTACGCCTATCCGCAGGGCGGCGAATCCGATGGCGCACGGCCGCTGGCCGCCGAAGAGTATTTCGCGCGACTGGGCCAGCAACTGGCGCGACTGCTCGACGAAACCACGGCCGAAGGCTTCAGCCATCGCGTGGACCTGCGGCTGCGCCCGTTCGGCAACGCCGGCCGCGTGGCGCTGTCGTTCGCGGGGATGGATCAATACTTCCAGCGCGAAGGTCGCGACTGGGAGCGCTATGCGTGGCTGAAGGCACGCACCGTGGCCGGCGACATCGAGGCGGGCGAGGCCTGGCTGGAGACGCTGCGGCCGTTCGTCTACCGGCGCTATCTCGATTACACCGCGCTCGATGGCTTGCGCGAAATGAAGGCGGCGATCACCGCCGAGGTCGCGCGCCACGACCGATTGGACGACATCAAGCGGGGCCCGGGTGGCATCCGTGAAATTGAATTCCTGGCGCAGTCGCTGCAGCTGATCCGCGGTGGACGCGAAGAGCGGCTGCGCGAGCGACGCCTGATGCCGGCACTGGCGGCGCTGATCGAGTTGGGCCAGATCGGCGAGCACGAAGGCGCCGCGTTGGCACATGCCTATCGCTTCCTGCGCCGGTTGGAAAACCGATTGCAGATGCTGCGCGATGCGCAGACGCACGCGCTGCCCGAGGCACCGCTGGACCGCAAACGCATCGCGGTGGGCCTGGGCTACGCCGATTGGGACGCCTTGTATGAGGCCTTGGCCGTCGAACGCGACTGCGTGGCGGCCGAGTTCGGTCAACTGCTTGCACCGCGCCAGCGCGACCTGGCGCCCGATGGCGTGGCGACGTATTGGCGGGCGCTGCCCGACGGTGGCGCCGCGGCCACGCTGGCGGCGCTGGGCTTTGGCGACGCGGCCGGCGCCGACCAGTCATTGCGCGATTTCGTGCAGACCTCCGGCGTGCGTGCGTTGTCGGATGCGGCGCGTGCGCGGCTGGACCGGGTCATGCCGGCCCTGTTGCAGGCCGCCGGTCATTCGGCGCAGCCCGACGCGGCGCTGCGCCGCGTGTTGGGCCTGCTGCAATCGATCCTGCGGCGCACCAGTTATCTCGCTTTGTTGGACGAGCAGCCCAGCGCGCTCAACCGACTGGTGGATGTGTTCGCGCGCAGCGCGCTGTTGGCCGAGCGGCTGGTGGCGTTCCCCGTGTTGCTGGACGAGTTGCTGGACACGCGCATCGGCGGTGCCTTGCCGGATGCGGCGACCATGCGCGCGGCCTGCGAAGAGACCTTGGCCATCGACGACCCGGAGATGGCGCTGCGCGAGCTCAATGAGCGGCGCCTGGCGCTGAGTTTCCGCATCGCGTTGGCCACGCTGGACCGTCGCCAGCCTGCCGATGACAGCACGCGGCAACTGGCCGAACTGGCCGAGGCCGTGGTGGTCACCGTAGAGGCGATGGCGCGACGACAAGTGGTGGACGCACACGGGCAGGTCCCGGGCGGTGCGTTCGCGATCATCGGTTACGGCAGCGTGGGCGGCTGCGAACTGGGCTTCGGCTCGGACCTGGACTTGGTGTTCCTGTATGACGCGCCGCCCGGCACCGAGCAATCCGATGGCGTGCGCGGCCTGGAGACCGCTCGCTGGTACACGCGGCAGGCACAGAAAGTGATTGCGATGCTGGGCGCCCAGACCGGCGCGGGCCGTTTGTTCGATACCGACGTGCGCCTGCGGCCCGATGGCGGCAAGGGCGCGCTGGTGTCCTCGTTGGCCAGTTATTCCGAATACCAGCGTGAGCGCGCGTGGACGTGGGAACACCAGGCGCTGGTGCGCGCGCGGGCGATCGCCGGCGATGCGCACCTGCATGCGGACTTCGAGCGCGTGCGCGATGCCACGCTGGGGCGCGCGCGCGATTGGACGACGCTGGCAGAGGACGTGCTGAAGATGCGCGCGCGCATGCGCAGCGAACTCGATCGCAGCGACGCGGGCCGGTTCGATCTGAAACAGGGCGAGGGTGGATTGGTGGACCTGGAATTCCTGCTGCAGGCCGGCGTGCTGGCGCAAGCCAATGCACACCCGTCGCTGCTCATCCCGCGGCGCACGCCGGACCTCATCGAGGCACTGGCGGCGACCGGCTGGCTGCCCGAAGACAGTGCGCCCGCATTGCGGCAGGCGCATGCCGCGCTGTCGGCGGCGGGCCTGCATTGCACGCTGGATCGGCGTCCGCGCCTGACCGCCTCTACGCAGGAACTGGAACAGGCCCGCCAGGGCGTGCGGACCGTGTCGATCGCGAAGGGATTGGCGTTCGCCCCCGGGCGCATGGCCGACTGAGCGCGCGCGGCCAAGGGCTCGTCGAAAGGACAGAACCCAAGGCCAGCACCTGCTGGCCTACGGCGAGCCGTGGGATGGCATCAAGCGAAGGCAGCCCTGTTGTTCGATGGCGCAATGCCAATCGCAGGCTCAGGTTTCGCGCTCAAGCCTGGCGTGCACGGTACGCAGGTCTGCCAGCAGCAACGCCCGCGTCGCCGAACGATCCGGCTCGCGCATGCGCAGGATCGCCGACGGATGCCAGCTCGCCATCGCTTGCGTGCGCTCGTCCAGCGCACGCCACTGGCCGCGCTCGGCGGTGAGCCGGAAGCCATTGCCGAACAACGTCTGCGACGCCATCGCACCCAGCGCCAGCACCACGCGCGGCCGCACCCGCAACAGTTCCGCGGCGAGCCAGGGCCGGCAGGCGGCCTGCTCGGTCGCATTGGCGCGCTGGTGCAGGCGGCGCTTGCCCCGCTGCGCGAACTTGAAGTGCTTCACCGTGTTGGTGAGGTAAATGGTGGCCGGGTTGAGGCCGGCTTCCTGCATCAGCGTGCGCAGCAGTTGGCCGGCCGGTCCGACGAAGGGTTTGCCGGCAAGGTCTTCCTGGTCGCCGGGCTGCTCGCCGATCACCAGCAACTGGGCACGTGCCGGCCCCGCCCCGAAGACGGTTTGCGTGGCGGGACGCCACAGGTCGCAGCGACGACATTCCCGCGCTTGCGCCCGCAATGCCGCCAGGCTCCCGGCAGGAACCCCGGTGACCGGCTTGGCAAGCGGCGGGGCGATTTTGCGAGGCATGCAGGGAAGGCAACCGGCGGACGTAGCAGCCTAGTGCGCTCCCGCGCACGGACGCGTGAGGCCACGTATCGATGACGTTGCGGTGGCGGCGTACGCCTTGATCCTTCGTCGGCACGAAGGAAGTGCGCGCCCTCAGCGCTGGCTGGCGGGCAGCGGGCTCATCTTCCACAACAGTGCGCGGAACGGCGCCAGCAGGCACACGCCGATTCCCAACTTCACCGCCAGGTCGCCGGCGGCCCAGCTGATCCAGGGCAGGTTCGAGCCGGCAAACGCGATGCTCCAGAACACCGCCGTATCCAGCGTGGCACTGCATAGCGTGGCCACGATGGGTGCGCGCCACCAGCTGCCGCGGCGCAGGCGATCGAACACGCGGATGTCCAACAGCTGCGAGCCGATGAAAGCCAGGCATGACGCCGTGGCGATGCGCGGCGAGGCCACCCACACCGACGCCAGCACCGCCAATGCAAAACCGCACCACGCCACGCGGCGCGCCGCCTGCGGACCGAAGCGCCGATTGACCAGATTGCTGACCAGGAAAGCCACCGGGTAGGAAAACGCGCCCCAGGTGAGCCAGTCGTTGATGGGGTATTGCACCAGCACGTTGGATAGCAGCACGACCGCGCCCATCGCCAGCACGGCAATGGTCAGGGCGCGCGCAGTGGCTGGCGCGAAAGGGATGGCGGGGCGATTCATGGGGAGCGAGGCTCGCGGAGGGCCGCGGCGGTGGCGAAATACTCGCCAATTATGACGCAGTTGGCGCGGCGGCGCCGGTGGCCGGATCCTGTCGCGGCTGGCGGACGGGGGCCACGACGGGCGACGGCTGGCGCGCGGCTACACCGCCGCCAAACGCGCGCGGACCATCTCGGCAATGCGCGCGGTTTCACGCAGCGGCGTGGCCGGCCCCGCATCGAGCAGCGCATCGGCGTCCACCAATCGCCCGCGCTCGCGCAGCGTCCGCGACAACGTACCCAGCCGTCCGCGCGCGCGATCGGCAAACAGCGCGGCCACCGGCGCAGCCGTCGCGCAAGCCTCGGACAGCAGGTTGCTGGAATCGGCCGTGCAGGTGATCGCATCGGCCCAGCCCAACAAGCCGGCATAGGGATTGGTGCCATCGCGCTCGCCGCGCCACAACACATGCGGCAGGTCACGCAGCGCCCCCTGCAGGAACTCGCCCACTCGCGCCGGGGTGCGTCGCGACGTGGTGGCCAGCACGCTGCCGCCCTGCCCGCGCACCTGCGCAAACAAGGGCAGACAGGCCGCTTCCAGCGCCGGCACCGTCCACGGCACGCGCGCCGTGCCGCCGCCGATCAACAAGGCCACGCGCGGCGAGGGCAGCCCGGCCATGCCGGCGAACGCCGCCCGCCCCAGGGCCAGCCAGGTTTCATCGACCGGGTGCAGACTGCCCAGCAAGGTCAGTACGTTGTGGCCGCGCAGGCGGTCGTGCTCGGGCACGATGACCAGGTCCCAGTGGCGCGCGTCCAACCGCGGATCGAGGATCTGCACCGCCAGCGCGCCGCGGCCGCGCAACAGGCGGGTGGCCAGCGCAGCCTGGCGTCCGCAGCCGATCGCCAGGGCCGGCGGGCTGTCCAGTTGGCGTGTGAAGGCCGGACCGAAAGCGCGGTCGGCGCCCGGCAGCCGACGTGGCGCCCACCACTGCCAGGGCGTGCGGGGCGCCAGGGCTACGTCGCGCCAGCCGCCTGGCAGCAATGCCTGGGCCAGGGCCTGGGCCTGCCGCGCGTTGCCGGCGCGCCCATCGTGCAAGGCCTGGATGGTGCCTGATCGTTTCGTCTCAGACATAGATTCGTTGCAGATATGGGCGTGTGTTCCAGTGGTGGTGTCACTCTACACTGGCGCCTTCGTTCAACCGCTGCCCGTCAGCCCCACCAGGAGTCCCCATGGCCGAAGCACTTCACGATGCCGCGCTCGACCAGCTGTTCCGCACCGCGCGCACCCAGAACGCCTTTCTCGACAAGCCGGTCGAGGACAGCCAGCTGCGCGCGCTGTACGACCTGACCAAGTGGGGTCCCACCGCGGCCAACGCCACGCCGGCCCGCCTGGTGTTCGTCAAGTCGCCGGAAGCCAAGGCCAAGCTCGCCCCGGCGCTATCGGAAGGCAACCTGGCCAAGACCCTGGCCGCGCCGGTGTGCGTGATCGTGGGCTTTGATGAGGATTTCCACGAAAAGCTGCCCTATCTGTTTCCGCATGCCGATGCCAAGAGCTGGTTCGATGGCCCGCGCGAAAATCGCCACCAGGCCGCTTTCCGCAATGGTTCGCTGCAGGGCGCGTACCTGATCCTGGCCGCGCGTGCGTTGGGCCTGGATGCCGGCCCGATGTCTGGCTTCGACAACGCCAAGGTCGATGAGGCGTTCTTCGCGGGTACGGCGATCAAGTCCAATTTCCTGGTCAATCTGGGCTACGGTGACCCGTCCGGCGTGTTCCCGCGCCTGCCGCGCCTGAGCTTCGACGAGGCCGCGCGCATCGAGTGATGCCTCTGTGCATCCACTCGTGATTGTTTGCCTTGCTTCCACCCGGCCGGGTCGACGCCGCCGCTGAGGAGTTCGCTCACTCTGCCCGCCTGATCCCGTCGTCCCACAACGTTCCACCCGACGTCGCCACCCAACGTAAGGACACCACCATGAACAATCTCAACAAGTTGTTGTTGCCGCTTGCCCTCACCCTCGCCGTGGCTGCCTGCAGCAAGCCCGCCGAGCAGGCTGCCACGCCGGCCGCCGCCGAAACCCCGGCCGCTGCCGCGCCCGCCGATGCCGCTGCCACCGCGCCGGCCACCACGCAAGCGGCGGCCACCCCGATCCAGGCCGCCTCGGGCACCTACACGCTCAATTCCTCGCACACCGACGTGCTGGTGCAGTGGAACCACATGGGCTTCTCGAACCCTACCGCGCACTTCGGCAACGTCGAGGGTACGTTGGTATATGACGCCGACGACGTGACCAAGTCGAGCGTGCAGGTGACCCTCCCGCTCAGCGGCTTGAACAGCTTCACCGCCAAGTTCGACGAGCATTTGAAGAGCGGCGATTTCTTCGACGCCGCCAAGTTCCCGACCGCTACCTTCAAGAGCACCAAGGTGGAATCGGCCGGCGTCAACAAGCTGACTGTCACGGGTGATCTGACCGTGAAGGACCAGACCAAGCCGGTCGTGTTGGACGTCACGCTCAACGGTGCCGGCGAGCACCCGATGATGAAGGTGCCGGCGATTGGTTTCGATGCCACCACCACGCTCAAGCGCACTGACTTTGGCGTGGGCAACTACGTGCCGGCCGTGAGCGACGAGGTCAAGGTGCGCATCACCACGGAGGCTACGGGCGAGAAGCCGGCCGAGGCGG
The DNA here is from genome assembly GCA_036403795.1 of Stenotrophomonas sp. Taxonomy (GTDB): domain Bacteria; phylum Pseudomonadota; class Gammaproteobacteria; order Xanthomonadales; family Xanthomonadaceae; genus Stenotrophomonas_A. Next base: position 350 of record DASWQJ010000127.1, on the reverse strand, counting down.
CTGCTGCTGCGAAGTCGTAAGGCTGGTTGCTGCCGTCAGGCGGTAACGCTGCAAGAAGGCCCGCCGATTGGCGGGCTTTTTTTTGGTTCTTTTCCCGGCTTGGGGAAGGTGCACGCTGGGCGCTTTTGGATCGCGGCTTGCGAGTTGGGTTTTTTTGTTGAGGGCGCGGTGGGTGTTTGGCGGTTAGTTGTGTTGGCTTGCGGTGCGGGCCCCGTCCTGTCGGGGTGGTGGATCGCGGTTCGAGCGGCCATCCATGGCCGCACTCACCGCACGTGGGCCAACCATGGCCCACTGACCCACCACCCCGACAGGACGGCGCAAGGCGCGTTGTTGTTACGGCTTCGCTCGAT
>DASWQJ010000126.1:0-4391 GCA_036403795.1 Stenotrophomonas sp. | reverse complement strand
CCGGGGCACGCAAAAACCCTTCCATGGTGGCTCAGTGGGCACATCCATGTGCCCACACGGCCCCGGCGAGGCCCTGCCCCCTCCCACCACCAGCCCTCCAGCATCGCGTGAGCTGATCGAAGATCGGCGCTTCCTCACGCGGTTGGGGTGGCCTGACTCAGGGTGCGGGCGCGGCTGGCGCGTCATTGGCGACGACGCCGTTGAGCGGGGCTTGCCGTCGGGCACTACTAAGCGTGGGCAGCCGCCACTTCACGCAGCCTGGCCAGCACGTACTCGGCCAGTTCGTGGGCGCTGTACTTGGCCACGAAGGCGTTGGCGCCGACCTGCTCGACCATGGCGTTGTTGAATACGCCGGAGAGGGAGGTGTGCAGCAGGACGTAAAGGCCGGCCAGCCCGGGGTTGCGCCGGATTTCCGTCGTCAGGGTGTAGCCGTCCATCGCCGGCATTTCGATATCCGAGATCACCATGGCATAGCGCTCGGCTGGATCTTCGCCGCCCGCCAGCACCTGCAAGAGATGGTCCAGCGCCTGGCGACCATCCGAGAGCAGCGTGGCGCCGACGCCCAATTGGTCCAGCACGCTGCGGATCTGTTGGCGTGCCACCCGCGAGTCGTCCACCACCAGCACCTGCAGCGGCCGGTCGGTTTCCAGCGCCATGCCTGGATCCAGGTGGATGTCCGTTTCGACCTGGGCGATATCGGCCAGCACGCTTTCCACGTCGATCACCTGGATCAGCTCGCCCTGGAAACGCGTCACCGCCGTCAGATAGGTGGCCTCGGCGCCCAGCTCCGGCGGGGGATGGATGTCCTCCACGGCGATATTGACGATGCGCTCCACGCCGCTCACCAGGAAACCTTGCACTGAGCGGTTGAACTCGGCCACCACCAGGTAACCCGGGTCGCCTTCACTGCCCGGCGCGCGCTCCGGATGCCCGATCGCCACCCCCAGGTCCAACACGGGCACCGAGCGCCCGCGCACGTCGGCCACGCCGGCAAACTCATTGGGCAGGCCGGGCACCTGGAACAGGTCGGGACGGCGCAACACTTCTTGCACCTTGAAGACGTTCACGCCAAAAAGCTGACGGCCGCCGAGACGGAACAGCAGCAGCGCCAGCCGGTTGTGGCCGGCCAGGCGTGTGCGCTGGTCGATGCGATTGAGCAGGTCATGTGACATGGCCGCTATATCGGACCGACACCCGACAAACTTGAGTGCGCGGCGGTGGCGATCGTCCGGGCGAACGCTGCGGCACGCAACTTGCACGAGCGCAGCGTCACCTTCCCGGGAGCGCCGCATGCGCCACCTACGCCTGATCCTGATCCTGCTGGCCTTGGCGCCGGCCGTCGCCTTCGCCGAGGGCTACCAGTCCGTGGACAGCATCCGCGCGGCCGCACTGGCCTCGTTGGGCGACGGGGTGGAGGCCGAGGCCACGCTGGACCCGGGGCTGCGCATGCCCGCGTGCCCGATCGCGCTCCAGGCCAGCCCGGGCAACGGCAATACGGTCGAGGTCGGCTGCCCGCAGGCGGCGGGCTGGCGCCTGTTCGTGCCGGTCAAGGTGCGTCGCAACCAGAATGTACTGGTGTTGGTGCGTGGCGTGGCCGCTGGAGAAACGCTGGACGTGGCCGATATCACCGTCGAGAAACGCGATGCCTCGCGCATCGTCGGTGCGGCGCTGGCCGATCCGGCCGATGCCGTCGGCAAGACGGCGCGGCGGGTGCTCGGTGCCGGGACGGTGCTGTCGGCCACCGATGTGGTGGCGCCACGGTTGGTGCGGCGGGGCGACACGGTCGCCCTGATCGCCCGCAGCGGCGGCCTGGAGGTGCGCATGAGCGGGCGCGCCCTGGGCGATGCCGGCCAGAACGAGCGGGTCTCGGTGGAGAACAGCGCCTCGCGCAAGATCGTGCAGGGCGTGGTCGAAGCGGGTGGTGCGGTCGTCGTGTCGCGTTGAAGTACTGCCAAACAATTACTAAAGTTCCCCCGCAGGCGGCCGCTACCCCTTGCGAACCGTAAAGGATCCCGTGTCATGACCCAGAAGATCGAAGGTAGCCTGCCCCCCGCCGCGACGGTGCGTACTGCTGCTGCCAGCAGCAAGATCGCGTCCGCCGGAGCGGATCGCTCTTCCCCTGTGGCCGCCCCGGAGGCCAGCGACAGCTTGCGCCTGACCGGCGAGGCCGCCGGGCTCCAGACCTTGCAGCGCGAGATGTCCAGCGCGCCGGCGATCGACCAGGGCCGTGTCCAGGCCGTGCGCGAATCGCTGCAGAACGGCAGCTACCGGATCAATCCGGAAGCCATTGCCGATCGCATGATCCAGTTGGACCAGCAGCTGGCCGGGTGAGCATAGTGAGCGACGCCCTGCAGCGGTTGGGCGATGCCCTGGCTGGCGAGCGCCAGGCCTTGATCGACCACAATGTCGAAGGCCTGATCCGCGCCACCCAGGACAAGCTCGAGGCGCTCCGCGTACTGGAGCGCGATGTACCCCACGGGCAGGAGGCGCGTCTGCGCGAGCTGGCCGAGGTCAATCTCGCCAACGGTGCGCTGTTGGCGCGCCGCCGCCGCGAGGTCAATTGGGCTTTGCGCCATCTGGGTCGCAGCGAGAGTGCGCCGGCCTACGATGCGCAGGGCCAGAGCCACACGTTGCACGCCAGTCGCGCCATCGCGGTCGCTTGATCGCAACATTCGGGTGACCGAGGCGTGGCCGGCGATACGTCGGCCTTGCGCGTATATTGGGGTTCCTGCCGCTGTCCCCTGCGCCCGTGCCCGATATCCTGTATTTCGATCCCGCGCTGTTGCCTTCGCAGGACATCCTGCGCACCTTCAGTGAGCGGATGACCGAAGGCCTGTTGCTGTTTCGCGGTGACGGCGAACTGGTGTTCGCCAATGCCATCGCACGCGCCAGCCTGTGCCGCGATCCGCATGACGGCAGTACGTTCGGCGAGCGTATCTCCAGGTTCCTGCCCAACGATGCGCTGGCCCAAGCGCGTGCCGGCGATTCGTGGTCGGGCAGCCTGCCGATCGGCGAGCAGGTGGTGATCGCGCACGTATATCACCACCATGCCGCGCCGCACGATTATTACCTGGCGTTGTTCCACAAAATGGAAGGCCAGCAGGATTACGAGCGTGAGTTGGAGCAGCGCCATGCGGAGTTGCGGCAGGCGTATCTGCGCCTCAATGGTGCGCAGGATAAGTTGCTGCAGTCCGAGAAGATGGCGTCCATCGGTCAGCTTGCAGCCGGCGTGGCGCACGAGATCAACAATCCCATCGGTTACGTGCATTCCAATCTGGGCAGTCTGCAGGAGTATCTGCGCAGTCTGTTCACGCTGATCGAGGCGTATGAGCGTGCGTTGCGCGCGCCGGATCCAAAGGCCTTGATCCCGGAGATCGACGACATCCGCAACCGGGCCGACATCGATTTCATCACGCGCGATCTGCCGCAGTTGATGGCGGAGTCGCGCGAGGGCATCGAGCGGGTGACGCGGATCGTGCGGGATCTGAAAGACTTCTCGTATTCGGATCGTTCCGAGTCGTGGAAGTTGGTGGATCTGCACGCGGGGCTCGAATCGACGATCAACATCATCTGGAACGAGCTCAAGTACAAGGTGACGCTGGAGAGGGCGTACGGTGAGTTGCCCTTGGTCGAAAGCCTGCCGTCCGAGCTCAACCAGGTGTACATGAATCTGCTGCTCAATGCGGGGCAGGCGATCGCCGATCGCGGCACGATCACGGTACGCACCGGGTTGGAGGGTGACCATGTGTGGATCGAGTTCAGCGACACCGGCAGCGGGGTTCCGGCGGATCTGCAGCAGCGCATCTTCGATCCGTTTTTCACGACCAAGCCGGTGGGCAGCGGCACGGGCCTGGGCCTGTCGATTTCCTACGGCATCATCAACAAGCATCACGGCCGCATCGATGTGGACAGTGCGCCAGGGCAGGGCGCGACATTCCGCATCACTTTGCCGGTGCGGCAGCCGAAGTAGCTTGGTGCGGGTTTTGCCTTGCGCGACTGTGTTTGCGTGCGTTCGATATTGCTCGTAGGAATGGGTTGAACAACGGGCTTGATGTCATGGCATGGCTGGATGTTGCTGGCGTCGCGGCTTGCTGCAGTTGCGCAAGGCAGGTCGGTGCTGCGTGGGTTGTGCGAGGGGCGGCCGGCGGAAGGGGGCAGGCGCTCGCCGGGACACGCAAGAACCCTTCCGTGGTGGCTCGGTGGGCACATCCATGTGCCCACACGGTCCCGGCGAGCGCCTACCCCCTTCCGCCGACCGCCCTGACAGATCGTGACGACCTGCCCGAAGCGCGGGGTCCCCGCGTGCGGGCGAAGTGGTGCGAACCGGCCGCAGGCCAGCGCTCGTTAGAAGCAGGGAAAATAAAACGTCCGGCGCCGGGCGGGCGGGGGTG
>DASWQJ010000125.1:0-7432 GCA_036403795.1 Stenotrophomonas sp. | reverse complement strand
CGCTCGAACCGCGACCCACCATCCCGGCAGCTCGGGGCCCGCACCGTAAGTACTCAAAACCAACCGCCCAACACCACCCGCGCCCAACAAAAAAAACCCAACTCGCAAGCCGCGATCCCACGCAAACCTGGAAAAGGAAGCACACCCGGAAAAACGAAATGCCGCCGTGCTCGAACGGGGTGACGCAGCCGACATGCGGCAGCCATCGATAGGCCTCCGCCTCCACCTCCGACCCAGGTCAAGCACCCACAAAAAAAAGAAAAGCCCGGGCATCCTTCCCGGGCCTTTCCCTGCCTCTAACGCATTGAAATCAGTTCCAGGTGTACTTGGCACCCACCGTGTAATAGCGGCCCACCGCGCCGCTGTAATGCATCGGGTTGTAATTCACCGCACCATAGGTCGCCGGATCCAACGGCGCTACGCGATCAAACACGTTCTGCACCGAGCCAAAGATCTCCAGCGCATCGGTTGCCTTCCAATTGGCCGACAGATCGAACGTGGTGAACGAGGCGAGCTCGCAATTGCCCGGTGCCGGCGAACCGTCGGCACGGAAGTTCAGGCAGTCCTCTTCCTTCGTGCCGCCGGCTTCGGCCAGATTGTCGAAGCTGCTCACGTAGTTGAGGATGCCGCTCACCGACCACGCGTTGAAGTTCCAGGTCGCGCCGAAGTTCACCTTGTCCTTGGGCGTGCCGATGCAGTTGGTGACATCGCAGTTGCCATGCGTGCCGGCGTATTCGCGAGTGACGTCGCCTTCGGTTCGCTCGAACTTCTTGATGTGGCTCCACTGCAGGTCCAGGCGGATGTCGCCGTAGGCGCCCAACGGCATGTCCTGGCGGATGTCGGTGTCAATGCCTTCCACTTCCGACGAGTTGGCGTTCACGTAAGCCGTGTTCACCGCCAGGATGCTGCCCGTTCCCGGCACGCCGTTCAGCACGTTGCTGTCGCGCAACACATCGCCGGCGGCGATGGCCGCGTCGGTGCTGCCTTGGGCGATCTCGTCGGTGCGTTTGATGCGCCAGGCGTCCACCGTCACCGACGTGGTGCGCGTGGGTTGCAACACGATGCCGAGCGAGTAGCTCTTCGACTCTTCCGGCTTCAGGTCCGGATTGGGACTGGTGATGATGGCGACCGGCTGCAGGCCGCAATCGGCCTGCGTAGCGCCAGGTGCCGGCGTGCCGTTGGGGCAACGCACCGGATCGAGCGCCCGCGAGAAAGCAGCCAGTCCGCCATCGCCCGCTTCAGCCGGGTTGGGCGCACGGAAGCCTTCGGCATAGGTGCCACGCAGCGCGAACCAATCGATCGGCGACCACTTGAAACCAACCTTCGGCTTGACCGCGTCGTCGCCACTTTCGTATTTGTCGTAGCGCACTGCCGCACTGAGCTCCAACGACTCCAGCACCGGAGCGGACAACTCGGCGTAGCCGGCGTATACGTTCTGCGTGCCGTCATAGGCCGAATAGCCCAGGCCGATGATGTCGCCTACGTCGGTGTAGGTCTGCGGGGTCAGCGAATTGGTGGTGCGGCGCCATTCGGTGCCAAGCGCCAAGCCCAAGGGTCCGCCCTTCAGGTCGTAGATCGAACGCGACACCTTGAAGTCGAACATGTCCAGGCTCGACTTGGCCGTGGCGCTGATCGTCGGTGATATGTAGTCGTAAAGGCTTTGCGGATTGGTGTCCGAACCCAGGCCGATGTTCCACACGCCGCCCGGGCAATCGGCATTGCCCAGCGCGCACAGCACCGAGCTATAGCGCAGGAAGCCTTCGCGCTTGTTGAGCAGGTTGGTGGAAGAATGCAGATAGCCGGTGTCGTAGTCCCACTCGCCCCAGGTGCCCTTGACGCCGGCCAGGAAGCGGAAGAACTCGTTGGTGGTGTCGACCACGCGCGGACCCACGTCGAATGCGGTATAGCGCACGCGCACCGGCTCACCGGGATACGGATTGTCCGGATGATCCGGGCCGAGCACGACCGCGCCTGGGCCGCTGTTGGCATTGACCGGGCCGCCCGGATAGCCCCAGGAGCCGGTAATAGCCGACGGGGTGTTGTTGAACACGGTTTCCTTCTTCGAATAGCCCATCTCCACGTACACCTCGGAGCTGTCGCCGAAGGCGAAGGTGGCGCGGCTGAAGATGTTGACGAACTTCTCTTCGGGGGCGAGATCGCGGAACTCCGCGGCATCCCACACACAGCCGCCGCGCGGATCCTGCGGCGACACGCTCGACAGCGCCGAGCAGCCCGGCAGGCTTACCAGGGTCGTGTCGTCGGCCGGATCGAACACGCTGCCGGTGGGCGAGTTGCCCGCAGCCGACGTGCCGTTGAAAGCGCCAAACAGGAATTGGCTGCCGTCGATGTCATAGCCCCAACGGCGCAGGTCGCCGGTGCCAATCCAGCGGCGGTTGTCGCGGTCGGACACTTTGATCCCATCGGTCTTGCCGACGTCCAGGCTGAAGAACGCGTTCCAGCCGTCTTCCGCCAGGTCGCCGGTGCCGGCGGTGAGGGTGGCTTTCTTCTGGTCTCCGTCGCCTTCTTCCGATATGCCATACGAGCCGCGCAGGATCGCGCCGGTGAAGTCCGAGCGCAGGATGATGTTGACCACGCCGGCGATGGCGTCCGAGCCGTAGATGGCCGAAGCGCCGTCCTTGAGCACGTCGATGCGTTCGACCGCGTCGAGCGGGATCGTGCTCAAGTCGGTGAATACTTTCTGGCCGTCATCGGCCAGGCCATAAGTCGCCATGCGGCGACCGTTCAACAACACCAGCGTCGAGCCGGCACCCAGGCCGCGCAGCGAGATGCCCGCGCCGCCGCCCGCAAAGCCATTGCCGAACGTCTTGGGGATCGAGCCCGATCCATCGGCGGTGAGCGTCTGCAGGTACTCGGCGACCGTGGTCTTGCCGGTGCGGTCGATGTCCTGCCGCGTGACCACCTGCACGGGCGAGGGCGTCTCGGTATCGGTTCGAGGGATGTTGGAACCGGTCACGGTGATGCGGTCCAACGTTTGCGGCGCTTCGGCCTCCTGGGCCAGCGCGGGGACTGCAGGCGTGAGGGCGGCCAGCAGTGACAGGAAAAGTGTATGCGGACGCGCCGTACGCGTCAGGGGCTTGCGATTCACGGCTCTCTCCTAACAGTTCGGGGGACTGGAAGGTCGGGAGGGGGCTCCGACGCCGCGAATTTCGTTTCTTTCGGGTGACGTAGTAGTGAAAAGTTCCTTAATACGTGACGTGTGAGCACTCAGGTCGCTTAACGGATTTTCCCCAAACCGGCTCCCCGCCCCTGGGTTATCGGGTGAGTCGATCGATCATCGGGGCCAGCCCGGCGGCATAGGGGAGCCACTTGGCGGTCGTCGCCGCCTGGGGTTTCGACCGCACCTGCACCGCGCTGGCCGTCACCACGCCGCGCTGCCGGCCCGTGGTCTCCAGCATCGCGGGCGTGTATTCCAGGCCGCAGAAACTGCTGACCTCCCGCATCACTTGCTCGGGCTGTGCCAGCAGCCGGGCGTAGTCGACGTCCAGGATCCGTCCGGGCAAGCGCTGGTGCCAGTGGGTCATCAACGCGCGGTAGTCATTGCAGTACGCCGACAGCTCTTGCAGGTCGTAGCTGTAGGGATTGGCATCGGAAAACAGTTCCCGCAGATTCGAGAAACAGGTTTCCACCGGATCGCGAACCATGTGCAGGATCCGCGCCTGTGGCAGCGCCGCCGCGACGAAAGCCAGGTTGAGGAAGTTCGAAGGCAGCTTGTCGGTGAAGCACTGCTCTCCGGTCAGCCGCCATGCCGTACTGCGCAGATAGCGCTGACCGGCATCGGCCAGGTCGCACGTCGGCGCGCGCTTCACGATCTCGGCATCCAGTACGCCGCGGCAGTGGTGGTCGGTCACGTGGCGCATCGCGCTGGTGAAGTCGTACAGCTCTCCGATGCCCTTGACCTGCGGCGCGCCGCACAGCATCTGCTCGAGCAGGGTGGTGCCCGAGCGGTGCATGCCGACGATGAAGATCGGACGCGCGCAGTCACGCTGCGTGGCCGTCGAAGAGGGCAACGGCGGCAGCGCCTTCAGTGCATCGAACAACACCGCACCGCGCGCCGGATCGTAGTCCAACGTGGCGCGTTTGTGGGCGCAACCGCGCATCAAGGCCTGCCATGCACCGGCGTGGTCGCACAGGTCGTCCAATTCCTTGTGGAGCGCAAATTCCAGCAAGGCCAGTTCCGCCGGGGAACGACCCGGCCGAGCCAGCTGCTTCACGATCGCGTCGACGTGGTGCTGCTCGCGTGTTTGCCGGCGCAGCGCCGCCTGCAGCCAATAACCTTGCGCGATCTCCGGTGCACGTCGCTGCGATTGCCCGATGTCGCGTTGCGCCTCGTCGAATCGCCCCAGGTACATCAGCACCTGCGCCCGTGCCAGCAGCGTGGGTGGGAAGTCCGGATCGGCGCGGCGTGCTTCGTCCAGGTAGGCGATCGCCTGCTCGGGCAAATTGGCGTAGGTCAGGTGCGAAGCCGCGGTGATCAGCGCCGGAATCGGAATACGCGAAGGGGGTCCAAGTCGCTGCAGGATCGCGCGCAACGCCGGGATCTCATTGAAGGTCCGCAAGCGCGGAATCATCTCGGCCAACTGCGCCGGCGTGGCGCCCGCATTCGCCTGGGCACGCAAGATGTAGTCGTGGGCCAGGCGATAGCGGCCCGCCAGCGATTGCAGGTAAGACAGCTGCAACAGACTGTCGACGGTGTCCGGTGCCCGCGCGAGGATCGCCTCGTGACAGGCGATGGCGCGATCGAAATCGCCGGCGGCAGCGTGCTGCTCGGCCTGTGCGCGCAGGGTGGCGGGGGCGATCCCGGTCATGGCGACACCGAGGCCAGCAGTGCCTGCAGGGGTGCCAGCGGCTCGGCATAGCGTTGCCAGGCATCCAGTCCCCGGCGATGCACCGGTGCGCGCACCTGCACACTGCTGGCGGTGGCCACCGGCTCGGTGTTGCGCTCAGGGTGCGCCAGGCCTGGCCAGGCGGGCAGGTCCAGGAACGACAGGAGGGGTGCCAGCGTCGCTTCGGCATCGTCCACCAACGAGCGGTAGTCGATCACGCGCACGGCGTGGGGCGCGCGCTCGGCCCAATGCGACATCCATTCGCGGGTGAGCGACACCTCCGCGGCCAGATCGCCGAACTCATAGCTGTAGGCGTAGGCACCGCCCTGGAACAGCTCCTTGAGGTTGGAGAACGCCACGTCCATCGGATCCCGACGCACGCACACGATGCGTGCCTGCGGCAAGGCCGCCAGGATGAGCGGCAGCTCGAACAGATTGCGCGGATGCTTGTCGATGGCCGCCGCGGTGGCCGGCGCGGCGCCCCGCAAGCGCTGCTGGTAGCCCTGCCCGATAGCCGCCATGTCCTGGCTGGCCAGGAAGGCCCGCGGATCGGCCTGGCGGCACAAGCCGCTGTAGAAGGTGTCGCTGGCCTGGCTGGCGGCCGCAAAAAGGTCGTTGCGCTCGCCCACGCTGGTCACCCAACCATGGTTGCCCAGCATCCGGTCGAGCAATGTGGTGCCAGAGCGCGGCATGCCCAGCACGAAGATCGGCCGGGGCTGGGGCGGTGCGCCAGGCGTGGCCGCTGCGGGCGGGCGCCAGTCCGAATCCATCAACGTGCGTGCCCCGGCGTGCAACGCGCAGCCATCGCCGAGTCGACGCTTCATCAGCGCCGCCGCTTCGGCCAAGGCCGGCCACGCGGTGCGGGTATCGCCGGCCGCGTCCAGTTCGTGGAACAGGGCATACAGCAGCTGGGCGCGTCCTGCCTCGTCGGCCACCGCGCCCAGTGCGCGGTGGATGCGCGCGATCCTGGCGGGGCTTCCATCGAGTCGCAGTTTGGCGATGGCCCAGTGCAGGTCGGGCAGGTGAGGGGACAAGGCCAGCGCCGATTCGTAGCAGTGGGCGGCGCCGGCCAGATCGCCCAGGTATTGCAGCACCTGGCCTCGGCCGAAGCGCAATAGCGGATGCGGAGCGATGCGCGGCTCGACTGCGTCGAGCAATCGCAGGGCGTCCTGGTAGCGGCCAGCCAGCCACAGATGTTGCACCAGCGAGGGCGACTGCCGCAGCACTTCCGGATCAGCCCAGTCGGCGCCCAGTACCACCGATGACAGTTCGGCTTCCTCGGCAAAATCGAGCAGGCGCAGCGTGACGTAGGCCAGATGGCGGGTGCTGCCCCCCAAGCGCGCCGCATCGGCGGCACGCAGGGCGTATTGGTGGGCTTGCCGATAACCGCCGGCTTCCTGCGCGAAACGCGACAGGCGCAGCAGGGCAGGCACGTGGTGGGTGTTGAGGGCGACCAGCGACTCGTACGCGCGACGGGCTCCGTCGCGGTCGCCGGTTTTTTCGTGGTCCTGGCCTGTGCGCCAGAACTGGTCGAGCGTGGATTGCATGCAATCCTCTCGTCGGCCCGGCCCCGGAAAAAACGGCCGCCTCGCGGCGGCCGTCGGAGCAATGAGCCTTACTGCGTTTTCTTCTTGTGGCTACTGCGTTGCATCAGAAGTCGTACTGGACCATGAAGCGGACAGAGCGCGGCGCCTGGGTGCTGCGGTAGACACCGTACGTGTCGAGCGGTGCGCCCGTCGTGCCGTCTTCTGCCACTTCCGAGATCGCCGTGACCTTCTGCTGGTCGAACACGTTGAACACGTCCACCTTGAACTGCAGCCCCGGTGCCCAGTTCGGCATGTACGCAACATTCAGATCAAGCGAGTTGGTCCAAGGCAGGCGGCCGGCGGTGCCACGCGGCATCGCCTCGGACGGGCCATCGGCACCACCGGCTGCGGTCGTGCCGCAGCGGAAGAACGACGAGCCGTACGGATGGATGCCGTCGTGGTACGGATACAGCACACCCAGGCAGTTCTTCGGACGACCAGACTGCACCAAGATGTTCGCGCCGACCGACCATTCGTCGGTGAACTCGTAGTTGCCGAATATCTTGACGCTGTGGCGGCGATCGTTGGGCAGGTAGCCGTACGAATCGACCATCAGTTCCTTGTAGTCGAAGTCCTGGGTGACGCTGGTGTCGCCCTGGCCGATATCCGACTTCACGCCGCCTTCGGTGTTGCCCTTGTTCCAGGACATGGTCCACGACGCCTGGAAGAAGAACTTGTCCCAAGCGCCATCCCAGAAGAGCTCCAGCGCCTTGTACTCGCGCTTGGCCTTTGGCGAGAGCAAGTCGGCGGCGACGGTGTACTCGGTGAGCACACCATTGCCTTCGACGTCGGTCAGGAACACCGAATCTTCGCCCGGGTTGAACATGCGGCAGTACGGGAAGCCATCGTTCGGCAGCACGGGGCTCAAACCATCGGCCACCGCCTGGTCGTAGATCGGGGTGTAATCGCAGTTGTCGTCGATTGCCGCTTTCAGCTTGCGGTAGATACCGCGTGCGCCCACGGCCTGATGGTCGGTGATCTGGCTCTGGAAGCCGAGGATGT
>DASWQJ010000124.1:0-5549 GCA_036403795.1 Stenotrophomonas sp. | reverse complement strand
GATCAACCGCAAGGCGCTGCTCTTCCTGGGTGGCATGGTGGCCCTGCTGATGGTCGCCGGCTATCTGGCCTTGCGCGGCGCAGAAGAAGAACCGCGTGCGGGCAAGCGTCAGGAACGGGTGGAGGTGCCGGATGCGCCCGTGGTACCACCGCTGCCCGACGCCGGCGTGAGTGCGCCGATCCCGATAGTGCCTTCGACAGCACCACCACCGCTGCCTCCCATGCCCGAGCCGCCGCCGGCTGCGGACGATGCCTATGCATCTCCAGCGGCTCGCAGTCCCAGCCTGGTCGAGCGGCGCGCAATGGATATGGCCGCCTCGTCGCAACCATCGGCATCTGCCCCTGGCGTGAACGATCCATCACCTTCGCCGGGACTGCAGCCCACTCAAGCAACGGACGCGGCATTCCTGGATCGTCCCGACACGTTGTTGCTGCGCGGCACCTATGTCCGTTGTGCGCTTGAGACCCGCATCATTACGGACGTCAGTGGTTTCACCTCCTGTCTGGTCGCTGAGCCGGTCTATTCGGTAACGGGCCGCCGCTTGCTGCTGCCCAAGGGGTCGAAGGTGTTGGGGCAATACGGCAGCGGCGCGGTCAAAGGCGAGCGCGTGGCCGTGGTGTGGGACCGCATCGTGACGCCCACCGGCATCGACGTCTCCATGGCCAGCCCTGGTATTGACAATCTCGGTAGCGCCGGCCACCCCGGTCAGCTGGACGCCCATTGGGGGCAGCGCGTCGCCTCGGCCCTTTTCATCAGCCTGTTGAGCGATGCCTTCAAATATTACGGGGAAAAATATGGCCCCGAGGCCACGACCGCCTACCCGGGCACAGGCGCAGTGGTGCAGGACCCGTTCCAGAGCAATACCGCGAACACGGTGCAGCGCCTGGCCGAACAGGCGGTGGACGCTGCCGGACAACGTCCTCCGACGGTGACTCTGAGCCAGGGCGCGATCGTGAACGTCTACGTCTCGCGGGACGTGGATTTCAGTGGCGTGCTGGCAACCAAGGCGGAATTGGTCAGATGAGAGAGAACGACCCCACCCTCACGGGCCACCCCGACGGATTCCTGGATTACCAATACCAGGTGTTGGGGATATCTACCTACCTCAATTCCCCGGAGGTGACGGAGATCTGTATCAACCGACCTGGCGAGGTGTATCTGGAGACCCGGGAGGGTTGGCAGCGAGTGGAAGTGCCGTCGCTGACTTTCGAGCGGGCCCGACAGTTCTGCACCGCGGTGGTCAACGAGAGTGATACCGGGCAACGGATCACCGACATCGACCCCGTGGTGTCCCTGACGTTTCCGACAGGCCAGCGGGCACAGTTCGTGATTCCCCCGGCTTGTGACGCAGGAAAAGTATCGATCACCATTCGTTTGCCTGCTAAGTCAAATCGCTCGTTGCAGCAATACGAAGAGGAAGGCTTTTTCGACCAGGTGGCTGATGCGGACGAAACGCCGAGCCAGCAAGACGCTGAGCTCATGGCCCTCAAAGACGGCCGGCGGTTTGGTGAATTCTTCCGTAAGGCGGTGCATCACAAGAAGAACATCGTGGTGGCCGGCGCGACTGGCAGCGGAAAGACTACCTTCATGAAATCCCTGGTGGACCAGATCTCCGGCGACGAGCGACTGGTCACCATCGAGGACGCGCGCGAGCTGTTCATTGGGCAACCCAATGTGGTGCACCTGCTGTATTCCAAGGGTGGACAGAGCGGCAGCAACGTGACGGCGAAAAGTTGCATGGAAGCCTGCCTGCGCATGAAACCGGACCGGATCATCCTGGCGGAGCTGCGGGGCGACGAATCGTTTTATTTCATCCGTAACTGCGCCTCGGGCCATCCGGGTTCGATCACCAGTTGCCATGCCGGCAGCGCCGCCCAGGCCTGGGATCAGCTCGCCTTGATGGTCAAGGCATCGCGTGAGGGCGCGGGCCTGGATTTCGAGGCCATCAAACGCCTGCTGAGGCGCACCGTGGACATCGTCGTTCACCTCCAATCGCAGGGTGGACGCCGCGCCATCACCGGCATCGATTTCGACCCGCAACGTCGGTTCGAGGACTGAGGGACGGGGCCAGGCATGTTGGGATTGGAATTGTTGAATTGCCCAGAAATGGCGGTGTCGCCGCAGATCATGCAACACGTCGTGCAGGTGGAGTCCTCGCGGCAGCAATACGCCATCGGCGTGGTCGGCGGCCAGCTTGTGCGCCAGCCGCGGAGCCTGGACGAAGCCGTGTCCACGGTCCGCATGCTGGAGGCGCGCGGCTATAACTTTTCATTGGGCGTGGCCCAGGTGAATCGATACAACCTGGGGAAATACGGGCTTTCCTCCTACAGCCAGGCCTTTGAGCTATGCCCCAACCTCCAGGCAGGCGCGCGAATCCTCGCCGGTTGCTTTGACCGCCACCAGGACTGGGGAAAGGCATTCAGCTGCTACTACTCGGGAAACGCAGTCACCGGGTTTCGCCACGGTTACGTGCAGAAGGTATTCGCCTCCATAAGGAAGGCCGGGGCTGACGGCTTGGTGCCGAGCCGCGCGCCTGCGATTCCCTTGTTGGGGGCAAGTTCCCGGCGTGCGTTATCGCCTGCCGGCAACATCACCGACCCCACGGGCAAGGACGAAGAGACTTCCTCGCGCATTTCCGTCGCTGCGCCATTGAATCGCCCAGAGGTGGCGCCGGACCCTGCGGAGGTCGGCGCACCAATGGTTGGCCAAATCCCAGAAACGACGCAAGCGGCCGCGGTATCGGTCACCGCACCTCCTTTAGGCCCAGCCACGCCAGCAACCACCGGCCTCGTTATTCAGCCGCCGGCCATTGCACCGGCCAACCCCCGCTCATCGCCGAAAGCTACGCCTTCGGAAGGTGACGGCGCGTTTGTCTTCTGACACTGCGCGCGATACGGACCCATCCACCACCACCAGCAAGGACAGAACTATGACAAACCACATGCAACTCTCGAGCCGCCTCCCAGCCCTGCATTCGCTGTCGGCCAAAGCGAAGGCGGCAGCCATGGCCATGGCCGCGTCGATGACCCTGATACCCAGCCTGGCCTTGGCCGATGGCTACGGCGGCGCGGACAAGAAAGTGGAGGGATTCCTGAGCAACATCACCGGCTTGCTCAACATCGCCTCGATCGCCGTCGTGACGATCGCCATCATCTTTGCCGGGTACCAGATCGCCTTTGCCCACAAGCGCATCAGTGATGTCGCACCGATCTTGATCGGTGGTCTTCTGATTGGCGCCGCCGGCCAGATCGCCAAGATGGTGATCGGTGAAAAGGGGGTTGAGACGAGCCTCTTGCTGAGCAGTCTGCAACCGTTCTATGCATAAGGATGTGCTCTTCCGAGGTGCCACGCGTCCAGCGATGTTCCTGGGGGTGCCGTACGTCCCGTTCTTCGTCGGTGCCGGCGCGATGCTGCTGCTGGCGATGTACTTCAACCTGTTCTTCCTGCTGCTCCTTCCGGCGGTGATCTTCGTCATGCGGCTGATGGCCCGTCGCGACGAGATGATCTTCCGAACGCTGGGTTTGCGTTGGTGGTTCAGGGTCAGGGCCCGAAACGTGAGGCATCACCACGGCATGTGGGTATTCACGCCAAACGCGTACCGCATCAAGCCATCGGGGAAGCGATAGCTCGACCCTCCAACCTTCGTGATGCCGGCAGAGGGTATGCCGGCATCGCGAAGCCCCCCTCCCGCAAGGCTGCCATGTTCTCGCCGGATTCCCCGCTCAGCAATTTTGTCCCGCTCTCCACCCACGTATCGCCCACGGTGCTCAAGACCACCGGTGGCGATTACGCACTGTCCTGGCGGCTGGGCGGGCTGCCCTTCGTCGGCCGCGAGGAGTGGGAGCTGGAGCATCGCCACAACACGTTCAATCGCCTGTTGCAGACACTGCGGGCGCCTGACTATGTGAACGTCGCTTTCTGGGTCCATGACATTCGCCGTCGTCGTCGAATCCATAGCGAGGGCGCTTACCGGCAGCGGTTCAACCAGACACTGTCGGACAGCTACTACGAGGCGCTGTCAGCGCAGAAGCTGATGGGCAACGAGCTGTATCTGACCCTGCTCTACCGTCCTGCAGTGGGCGGCAAACACTTCGCGGAAAAGGCAGCCGATCCGGCGGTGCTCAAGACGCAGCAGGATGAGGCGATCGCAAGGATCCTGGACCTGGCCGCCAATGCAGAGGCGGTACTGACGGACTACGCGCCGTATCGCTTGGGTATGTACGAAGCCGACAACGGGGGCGTCTTCTCGGAGGCCCTGGAGCTATTCGGCTACCTGCTCAATCGCCTGGATGAGCCAGTGCCCGTGCTGGCCGCGCCGGTCCCGGCCTACCTGCCGGTCAGTCGGCATCTGTTCTCCTCGCGCACCGGCGATTTTGCAATCAACACGCCGACTGGAGACAACCATTTCGGCGCGATCCTCAATATCAAGGAGTACCCGGATGGCACGTTTCCCGGTGTCCTCAACAATCTCAAATACCTGGATTTCGATTACGTCATCACCCATTCGTTCAGCCCGATGGGCCGTCAGGATGCGCTCAAGGTGCTCGATCGAACCAAGGGGATGATGATTTCGTCGGGGGACCGGGCGGTCAGCCAGATCATCGAGCTGGACCAGGCAATGGACCAGCTGGCCTCCGGCAACTTCGTGCTGGGCGAATACCACTTCGTCATGGCCGTTTATGCAGACAGCCAGGCCCAACTGGCGCAGAACCTGGCCACTACGCGCGCCGAGCTGTCCAACGCAGGCTTTGTCTCGGTCAAGGAAGATCTGGCGATCGCGTCGGCCTTCTACTCGCAGCTGCCCGGCAACTGGCGCTATCGCACTCGGCTGGCCAACGTCAGTTCGCTCAACTTCCTGGGGCTTTCACCCTTGCACAACTTCACCAGCGGCAAGAAGGATCACAACCCTTGGGGGTCGTGCGTGGCCACCTTGCAGACCATCAACGGACAGCCTTATCACTTCAACTTCCACGCGACCCATCCCGGCGAGAACGCGCTGGGGGAGAAGGCCATCGGCAACACGATGGTGATCGGAAAGTCCGGGACGGGCAAGACGGCGCTGATCAATTTCCTGCTGAGCCAGACACAAAAGCTCCAGCCCGAACCGACCATCTTCTTTTTTGACAAGGACCGGGGTGCCGAGATTTTCGTGCGCGCCTGTGGCGGTAATTACCTGGCGCTGGAGAACGGCAGGCCGACCGGCTTCAATCCGTTTCAGTGCGAGCGCAGTGAGGCCAATGTCCAGTTTCTGTCAGACCTGATCCGGATGCTTGCCGGTAAGCGCCAATATACCGCCAGGGAGGAAGAAGATATCTTCCGCGCGGTCGAGAACATCCTGGACACGCCTGCGGCCCTACGGACGCTATCGAACTTCCAGAAGAGCCTGCCCAACATGGGCGATGACGGCCTCTACGCGCGCCTGCGAAAGTGGACAAGCGGCCACTCGCTGGGTTGGGTGTTCGACAACCCGGCGGACCGGGTCGAGCTGGGTGGGTCGAACATCATCGGTTTCGACTACACCGACGTGATCGACAACCCGGAGGTTCGAA
>DASWQJ010000123.1:0-13154 GCA_036403795.1 Stenotrophomonas sp. | reverse complement strand
GTCAGTGGGCCATGGATGGCCCACGTGCGGTGAGTGCGGCCATGGATGGCCGCTCGAACCGCGACCCACCATCCCGACAGGACGGGGCCCGCACCGTAAGCCACCACAACCAACCGCCAAACACCCTCAGCGCCCTCAACAAAAAAACCCAACTCGCAAGCCGCGATCCAAAAGCGCCCAGCGAAAGGGAGAAGACCGACACGAATGGGGAAAAAGCCTCTATTTCGGCCTGCAACGACGCCCCCGTGCCTTCAAGCGCCCACCCCGGGGCCGCCCAGTGGTCCATCAGGCTATGCTTGCGGCGTCCTTGGGAGGGGAACATGTCCAGCCAGTCCGCCGACACGCGTCCGATCGATCGATTCTTCGCCAGCTACTCGGGCGACCATCGCAATGCCCTGAACCAACGCATCCACGTGATCGCGGTGCCGGCCATCCTCTGGTCGGTGGTGGCCTTGCTGTGGTGCATCCCCGTGGGCGGCACGTTGCTGCGCAGCGGCGTGTGGGCCGCACTGGCGATGTTCTGCGCGTGGATGTTCTACAACCGCCTGTCGCGCTCGATGGGATTGGGCATGCTGGCAGTGTTCTTCTTCTCCGCCTGCCTGTGCCGGCTGCTGGAAGCGCGTATCGGGCTGTCCAACTTGTTGTGGCTGGCGATCGGCGTGTTCGTCGTGGCGTGGATCGCGCAGTTCATCGGCCACAAGTTCGAGGGCCGCAAGCCCAGCTTCCTGACCGACCTGGTGTACCTGTTGATCGGACCGGCCTGGGTGCTGGCCAAGGTCTACCGCCGCATGGGCTGGCGATACTGATCCAACGGGGCCCACTGAGGCCCCGCCTCGTCACGGGGCCGGGCGTAGACTCCGGGCATCGCCCCGGATGGAGTGACGAGATGAAAGACGCCATCGTCCCCCCCTCGTCGCTGTTGTTGGCCACCGACCTGAGCGCACGGGGTGATCGTGCGTTCGACCGCGCGGTATCGCTCGCCCGCCAGTGGCGCGCGCGGCTGGTGATCGCCACCGTGCTGCCCTCCACGCAGGAACTGGATTTCCACGACCCCATCCTGGGCACGCCGCCGTGGCAGCGTCCGGCCTTGCTGGCCGAGCTGGTGGCCAAACGACTGCGTCGCGAACTGCACGCCGAAGACGTGGAGATCGAGGTGCATATCGAAAGCGGCGCGGTCGGGCCCGCGCTGTTGCGCGTGGCGCAGGCGGCGGGATGCGGCCTGATCGTGGCCGGCATAGCGCGCAATGCGTTGTTCTCGCTGCCCAGCCCGGGCTCTTCGGTGGCCTGGCTGTCGCGCCACGCCTCGATTCCGCTGTTGGTCGTGCATCGGCGCGTGCAAGGCCCCTATCGCAGCATGGCGCTGGCCAGCGACCTGTCCGATGCGCCGGGGCAGGCGTTGCGCGCCGCCCTGGCAATGTTTGGCGAACCGTTGTCGCTGGCGCTGGTGCACGGCTACAGCGTGCCGCGGTTGGGCCAGCGCGACACCCACCCCGGCACGGCCCTGGCCCAGGCCCGCGAACGGGCGCACCAAGCGGTCGAACACAGTGTGGAGGGCCTCGGCCTGTCGACCGGCCTGCGCGCGAACGTCGACTTTGCGTTGGCCGATGCCGAGCCCTCGCGGCTGCTGCGCGACTACGTGCGCGACCACGATATCGAACTGGCCATCGTGGGCGGCCACGGCCGCAGCGCGCTGTCGGGGCTGTTGCTGGGGGATGTGGCGGCGCGGATCCTGGCCACCGTACAGACCGATACGCTGTTCGTGCGCGAGTGCCGCAAGGGCGAAGCGGTTGGATGAGCGGTCTCGCGCATCCGGGACCACGCGAACCCCAACACGGCATTCAGGCAGCACCGCGGAGGCGCCGATGCGTTTGCTAGACTCGGGTCACTGCTCGTGAATCGCCCGTTCCCAGGAACGATCCCTGCATGATCCCTTTTCTTGAAATCCTGCTGGCGTTGCCATTCGTCATGGCCGCCGTGGTCGCCGCACTGCGCGCGCGCTCGCGTCGGTCCCTGGCCTGGATCGCCGCTGCCGCGCCGCTGCTGGCGCTGGTCGTGCTGGCCTGGCTCACGCCGGCCGTGCTGGCCGGCCATGTGGTGCGGGGCGACCATGCCTGGTTGCCGCAGATCGGCCTGGCGTTTTCGCTGCGCATGGATGGCCTGGCGTGGATGTTCGTCGGCCTGATCCTGGCGATCGGTGCGCTGGTGGTGATGTATGCGCGCTATTACCTGAGTCCGCAGGACAGCGCGGCGCGCTTCTATGCGTTCTTGCTGATGTTCATGGGCGCGATGCTGGGCGTGGTGCTGGCCGGCAATCTGCTGTTGCTGATGGTGTTCTGGGAACTGACCAGCCTCACCTCGTTCTTGCTGATCGGCTATTGGTCGCGCCGCCGCGATGCACGCGAAGGCGCACGCATGGCCTTGGTGATCACCGCCGGCGGTGGCCTGGCACTGCTGGGCGGCGTGTTGTTGATCGGCCGCGTGGTGGGCAGCTACGACCTGGACGTGGTGCTGGCCTCCGGCGATGCGATCCGCGCCAGCGCCTCCTATCCGGCGATCCTGGTGTTGGTGCTGCTGGGCGTGTTCACCAAGAGCGCGCAGTTTCCGTTCCACTTCTGGCTGCCGCAGGCGATGGCCGCGCCAACGCCGGTGTCGGCCTACCTGCATTCGGCCACGATGGTGAAGGCCGGCGTATTCCTGTTGGCGCGGCTGCACCCTGCCCTGGCCGGCACGGACCTGTTCTTCTACACCGTGAGTGGGATCGGCGCGCTGACTTTGTTGGTCGGGGCCTGGAACGCGATTTTCCAGCACGACCTCAAGGGGCTGCTGGCGTATTCCACGATCTCGCACCTGGGCCTGATCACGATGTTGTTCGGTCTGTCCACGCCGCTGGCGGTGGTGGCCGGCGTATTCCACATCCTCAACCACGCGGTGTTCAAGGCTTCGTTGTTCATGGCCGCCGGCATCGTGGACCACGAGACCGGCACGCGCGACATGCGGCGATTGGGCAACCTGCGTCGATACCTGCCGGCTACCAGTGCGCTGGCGATCGTGGCGTCGCTGGCGATGGCGGGTATTCCGTTGCTCAATGGTTTCCTGTCCAAGGAAATGTTTTTCGCCGTCGCATTGGAGACCGAGGCGCCGGTGCCAATGCGCGTGGCCACCTCGGTGGCCGCCCTGCTGGCCGGCGTGCTGGGGGTGGCCTACAGCTTGCGCTTCGTGCATGACACGTTCTTTGGCCAGGGGCCGCGCGATCTGGACCACTTGCCGCACGAGGCGCCACTGTTCATGCGCATCCCGGTGGGAATACTGGTGGCGTTGTGCGTGGCCGTGGGCGTGGTGCCCGGGCTGACCGTGGCACCGGCGTTGCGCGCCGCTGCCGGTGCGATCCTGGGCACGCGGATGCCCGAATACAGCCTGGCCATCTGGCATGGCTGGAGCTGGCCGCTGGCGATGAGCATCGCCGGCTCACTGGGCGGGGTGGCGCTGTATTTCGGATTGCGGCGCTTCCTCGACCTGTACGCGGTGGTCACTCGTTCGCAAGGGCGCCAACTGTTCGATTGGCACTTGGGCTCGCTGTTCGCGATGGCGTTGCGCTTTACCGACCTGATCGCCAACGGCAGCCTGCAGCGGATGTTGCTGATGCTGGTATTGGCAGCGGTGCTGGTCGGCGCCGCGCCGTTCCTCGGTGGCGGCGACCTGCCCGCCTGGCCGGCACCGCAACCGATGCCGCTGCTGGGCTGGGCGCTGTGGCTGCTGTTGGTCGCTTGCGCGCTGGCGGCGCTGTTCCTGTATCGACAGCGATTGTTGGCGGTCCTGGTGTTGGGCGGCACCGGATTGGCGGTGAGCCTGGCCTTCGTGTTCCTGTCCGCGCCGGACCTGGCGCTGACCCAGTTGCTGGTGGAAATGGTCACCTTGACGCTGATGTTGTTGGCGATGAACTACCTGCCCGGCACCTCGACGGGCGAGCCGCGACGCTGGCGGCGGTGGCGCGATGCGTCACTGGCGATCGTCGCCGGTGCGGGGGCCGCCGCGTTGACCTATACGCTGATGACCTCGCCCAGCCGCACGATGGCCGGCGAGGTGCTGGCACGTTCGCTGCCCGAGGCCTATGGACGCAACGTGGTCAACGTGATCCTGGTGGATTTCCGCGGCTTCGATACGTTTGGCGAGATCACCGTGTTCGCGATTGCCGGCCTGGTGGTGCACGCCTTGCTGCGACGCGCCCGCATGGCGCCGGAGAAAGTCATGCCCGGACCGCCGATCCGCCTGCCGGTGCCGGCCGACCTGGCGCAGATCATGTTTCCGCTCACGCTGGTGGTGTCGATCTTCCTGTTCCTGCGCGGCCACAACGCGCCCGGCGGCGGCTTTGTCGCTGGCCTGGTGCTGGCCGTGCCGTTGCTGATGCAGTACGTGATCCAGGGTGCCGAATCGGTGGAGTCGCGTTTTGGCTTCGACTATGTGCGCTTGATCGGCACGGGGCTGGCGGTGGCCCTGGCCAGCGGGGTGGCCTCGTGGCTGTTCGGCTTGCCTTTCCTCACCAGCGGCCATTTGGACCTGCACCTGCCGTTGATTGGCGAACTGGAGCTGGCCAGTGCGATGGGCTTTGATACCGGCGTGTATCTGGTGGTGTTCGGCTCGGTCATGCTGATGCTGTCGATGATGGGCACCGTGAAGCCGTCGCGCACGCGGGCATCGCTGCGCGGCGAGATCGATCCCGCACAACGCTCGCCCCGCACCGGAGGATCGCGCTGATGGAACTTGCACTGGCCAGCGCGATTGGCGTGCTCACGGCCTGTGGCATCTACCTGTTGCTGCGCGCGCGCAGCTTCGACGTGATCCTGGGACTCACCTTCCTGTCCTATGCCACCAACCTGCTGATCTTTGCCGGCGGACGCCTGCGCGAAGGCCAGGCACCCGTGCTGCGCGACGGCGTGGCCTCCACGCTGGCCCAGCACACCGACCCCCTGCCCCAGGCGTTGGTGCTGACGGCCATCGTGATTGCGTTTGCAATGACGGCGGTGAGCCTGGTGTTGGCGATCCGCAGTCGCGCCGACAACCATAGCGATCATGTGGATGGGTACGAAGCCGATCCCCTGGCGCGGCGCGAAACCGAGCCAGCCGAACCGGAGACGGGTCCGTGAACCATCTGGCGATCCTGCCGGTATTGATTCCGCTGTTGGGCGCGATCGCGTCGCTGTTTGCCGAGCACCGGCGTTTCGGCGCCGGCGTGCGGCGTGCGGTGTCGTGGACGGCGGTCGCGGGCGTGTTGATCGTGGCGCTGGCGCTGTTCGCGCAGGCCGGCGAAGGCCGCGTGCTGGTCTACCTGCTGGGCGATTGGCCCTCGCGGTTGGGCATCGCGCTGATGGTCGATCGTTTGTCGGCCTGGATGTTGCTGACCACGGCGCTGCTGTCCATCCCTTGCCTGCTGTATGCCTGCGCGGGCTGGGATCGCCGCGCCCCGCACTTCCACGCGCTGTTCCAGTTCCAGCTGATGGGGCTAAACGGCGCGTTCCTGACCGGCGACATCTTCAATCTGTTCGTGTTCTTCGAGGTGATGCTGATCGCCTCCTATGGCCTGCTGGTCAGCGCCGGCCGCGGCGTGCGGATGCGCGTGGGACTGCACTACGTGGTCTTTAACGTGGCGGCGTCCACGTTGTTCCTGATCGCGCTGGGCCTGCTGTATGGATTGCTCGGCTCGCTCAACGTGGCCGAGCTGTCCGAGCGGATCGCACGACTGCCGGCGGCCGACGTGCCGTTGGCGCGGGCCACCCTGGGCCTGTTGCTGCTGGTGTTCTGCAGCAAGGCGGCGCTGATGCCGCTATACCTGTGGTTGCCGGAGACTTATTTCCGCGCCCCTGCCGCCGTGGCGGCGCTGTTCGTCATCATGACCAAGGTCGGTCTGTATGCGGTGCTGCGCGTGCAGTCGCTGTGGTTCGAGGCGCCCGGACCGCTGCAGGGCTTTGGCCATGCGACCTTGCTGTGGACCGGCATCGCCACGCTGGTACTGGCCGGCCTGGGCGTGATGGCGGCGACGCGGCTGCGCGTGCTGGTCGCCTACCTGGTGGTGTTCTCGGCCGCGACGTTGTTCGTGGCGTTTTCGCTGGATGACACCGGCGCGGTGGCCGCGGGCCTGTATTACCTGCCGCACAGTACCTTTGCCGCCGCCGCGTTGTTCCTGATCGCCGACCTGGTGCGGCGCCGCCGCGGCGATGCCAGCGACCGCAAGGAGATCACCGCTGCGCTGCCGGGTCGCGCGTTGCCGGGCACGCTGTACTTCATTGCTGCGATCGCGATGGCCGGGCTGCCGCCCCTGTCCGGGTTCCTGGCCAAGGCCGCCCTGCTGGCGCACGTGCCCGATGCGCAGTTGCCTGCCGTGTGGGCAGCCGTGCTGGGCGGTGGCTTGCTGGTGATCATCGGCCTGTGCCGCGCCGGCATTCGACTGTTCTGGCGAACGCCGGAACTCGAGATGGAGGCCGAGCCCTCGCCACGCCCGCGACGTGCGCGCTTGCATCCGGCTGAGACCGCCGCACCGATGATCCTGCTCGGCTACGTGTTGGTGATGTCGATCGCCGCCGCGCCGTTGATGCGTTACGCCGACGCCGGCGCACGCCAGCTGCGCCAGCCGGCGGACTATGTCGAGCAGTTGCGTGACACCCATCCGCGCACGAGGCAGCCATGAGCGCCTTCCGCCGCCCCCGCTGGCGCCGCATTTTCCCGTCGCCGTCATTGAGCGTGACGATCTTCCTGCTGTGGTTGTTGTTGACCGACAGCCTGGGGTTCGGCGCCGCCGTGATGGGGGTGCTGCTCGGCGTGGTCGTGCCACCGTTCGCCGCGCGGCTGGACCGGGAGTTTGCGCGCATCGGTTCGTTGCGGTCGGTGCCGAAGATGTTGTGCGTGGCCGGTTGGGACATCGTGCGCTCGAACGTGCGCGTGGCCATCCAGGTGCTGGGGCCCGAATCGGCCATCCATCCTGGCTTCATCTGGGTGCCGCTGGATATCGCCAACATCCATGGCATCGCCGCGTTGACCAGCATGATCACCCTGACCCCGGGCACCGTGTCGGCCGCGTTGTCGGATGACCGCAAATACCTGCTGGTGCATGTGCTGCACCTGGACGATCCGGACGCGTTGATCGCCGAGATCAAGGCGCGCTACGAAAAGCCTTTGATGGAGATCTTCCCATGACCGGCCATATGTTCATCGAGACCACGATCGTGGTGTGCATGCATGCGGTGGGCCTGGCAATGCTGATGACGCTCTGGCGGCTTGTTCGCGGGCCGACCGTGCCCGATCGCATTTTGGCGCTGGATACCCTGTCGGTCACCGCCATCGCCGAGCTGATGCTGTTTGGCATGCACCTGGATTCGCCGATCTATTTCGAGGCGGCGCTGGTGATCGCGATGCTCGGGTTCGGCAGCACGGTGGTGCTGAGCAAGTACGTGCTGCGCCGGGACATCGTCGAATGATCGCGCTGCTCGAATATGTACTGGGTTGCCTGCTGATCGTCGGCACGTTCTTCGTGGTGATCGGTGCGTTCGGCCTGGTCAAACTGTCGGATTTCTTCAAGCGGCTGCATGCGCCGACCAAGGCCAGCACCCTGGGCGTGGGTTGCGTGCTGCTGGCCTCGGTGGGTTACCACCTGTTCCTGGGCGAGGATCCGCAGCCACGCGAATTGCTGATTACGGCGTTCTTGTTCATCACCGCGCCGATCAGCGCACACATGATGGCCAAGGCGGCGTTGTCGTTGATGATGGAAGAGCGCCCGCGCGTGCCCGGCGATGACAGTGCCGCAGAAGAAGGCCTGCCGCCGCCGGAGGGCGAACAGGTCCATGATCGACCGGGTGACGAAGCGCCGCGATGATGGGCTGCGCCGATCGACGAGCCGAGCCGGCTCAGCGCACCAGCAACAGTTCCAGTAACACCCAGCCGCAGAACGCCCCGAACAGGATCGCGCCTTCGATGCGGCTGATCTTGAGATCGCCGCGCAGCATCGGGTAGAGGACCAGGGCGAAGGCGATCACCGCCGGCAGTTCCAGACGCACGAACGAGGCTGGCAACACCAGCGGCCGCAGCGTCGCCATGCCGCCCACGATGACCAGCAGATTGAACACGCTGGAGCCGATGACATGCCCGACCACCATGTCGCCCTGTCCGCGGCGTGCCGCCACGATGGCCGCCGCCACTTCCGGCAAGGCCGTGGCGATGGCAATGGGCAGCAAGCCGATCAGCAGCGGCGACAGCCCCAATGCCATCCCGAGTTGCGGCGCCGGCTTTACCACCAACCCGGCGCCGAAATACAGCAACAGCAACGCGATGACCAGTCGCAACAGGTTCTGGCCCAGCATGGGGCTGGTGATCGCAAATGAAGTCAGCGAGTCGCGGACCGGCTCGGTTTCCCGTCGTGCGCGATACGGCAGCACGAACAACAAGGCGACGAACACCAGCACCAGGACCAGGCCTTCCCATCGCGACAGCGTACCGTCCAGGCCGAAGCCGATCACCGCCAGCGCGGCCAACACCAGCAGGACCAGCATCGGGGCCAGCACGCGCATGCGCACCAGCAGCGGCGCGGCCATGGCCGCCAGCCCCAGGGTCAGGCCCACGTTGGCGATGCTGCTGCCCACCGCGTTGCCCAGCGCCAGTTCTTCCATCCCCATGTCGAAGGCGCGGGCGTTGACCGCCAGCTCCGGCAAGGAGGTACCGAAGGCCACCAGCCACAGGCCCGCCATGAAGGGCGAGGCACCGAAACGCTGGGCCAGCCCCGACGCGGCCTTGACGATCGAATCGCCGCCCAGCGTCAGCATCACCAGGCCCAGCAGAAAACTACCGCTCGCCGCCAGCATCGACATCATGGTGCACCCTCCCTGTGGAGACGGGATTCTCGCTCCCGCCGCGTGGCTGCGCCAGCATCGGGCAGAGGTTTATGAGCAGCCTTCCACGTAATCCACCGATGGCGCGGTGCCCACCCGCCAGTGGGTCACCTTGCCGGTCTCGTCGGTCTCGAAGATCAACGCGCTCGATTGGCCGGGCGGCTGGATGCGCAAATAGTGCGCGCCTTCGACATATTTGTGCGGCTGCTGCTCGATCTGGCCCGGGTAGAGGCGTTCGATCTCGTCGGCCGACATGCCCACGCGTCCACCGCCAGGCGCCAGCTCCTTGGGATTGCCGCTGTCATAGCGCACCAGCTTGTCGGCTTCGATCATGAAGCCGAATTCCTGGCTGCTGTCGGCCCACTGCGGCAGCAGGTAGTAGCAAGCCTGCGGATCGGCAGCGGCGTCCGCGCCGCCCTTGAGCTCGCCACCCCAATGCCGGTGCACCTCGTCGGCCCTCATGCCCAGGCGGAGATCGCCATAGCCGTCATAGCGCGCCAGGCTTTGGCCACCCTGCTGCAGGCGCGGCGGCAGCGTGCCGGGCGGTGCAGTGGCGGGCGGAACGTCATCGTGGGGCTGGTCCTGCACCGCGGTCGCGGCGTCGGCGGGCGCCTGGGTCGCTTCCTGCGTGGCTGCGGCAGGCTCGGGCGTGCGCTGGCATGCCGCCAGCGACAGCAGCAGGCACGGCAGCAGCACGAACGTATGGGTTTTCATCGGCTTCCCCAGCGCGATAGGCGCGCACAGGCTAACTGCTGGAGGCGTGAACAGGACGTCGGCGGAAGGTCGGCGCAGCACCGCGAGCGGCCTGCGTCGCCTGCCCTGCACACTATCGAGCGACGTCAGGGCGCCTGGAAGTGCTTCTTCAACCCTGCCCAGCAGTGCTGGTAGTCGCGCTGGCGATGCGCGGCGTCCATGGCCTGCGCCGTGGGCCGCAGCACGCCGCGGGTCTCGAACATGAAAGCCATCGTGTCGGCGATGACGTCAGGCTTGGCCAGGTCGGCCGCAGAGGCCTTCTCGAACGTGGCCGCGTCCGGGCCATGCCCACTCATGCAGTTGTGCAACGAGGCACCGCCCGCCGCGAAGCCTTCGGCCTTGGCGTCGTACACGCCATGCACCAGGCCCATGAACTCGCTGGCCACGTTGCGGTGGAACCACGGCGGACGGAAGGTGTGCTGCGCCACGAGCCAGCGTGGCGGGAAAATCGCGAAATCCAGATTGGCGGTGCCGTGGATTTCACTCGGCGCGGTGAGCACGGTGAAGATGCTCGGATCTGGATGATCGAAGCTGATCGAGCCGATGGCGTTGAAGCGGCGCAGGTCGTAGCGGTAAGGCGCGTAGTTGCCGTGCCAGGCGACTACATCCAGCGGCGAATGGCCGATGGCCGCGCGCCATAGCAGGCCCTGGAACTTGGCGATCAGTTCGAAGTCGCCGTCGATGTCTTCGTAGGCAGCGTGAGGCGTTTCAAAGTCGCGCGGATTGGCCAGACCGTTGGCGCCGATCGGCCCCAGGTCAGGCAGGCGCAGCAGGCCACCGAAGTTCTCGCAGACATAGCCGCGCGCCTGTCCGTCCGGCAACTCGACGCGAAAGCGCACGCCGCGTGGAATCACCGCGATCTGTTGCGGCTCCAGCTCGATCACGCCCAGCTCGGTGACCAGGCGCAGCCGACCTTGTTGCGGCACGATCAGCAATTCGCCGTCGGCGTCATAGAAGTAGCGACCCTGCATGTCAGCCGTGGCTGCGTACAGGTGTATGCCCACGCCGGTGTGGGCAGCCGCAGCGCCATTGCCGCACATCGTGTACAGGCCGTCGACGAAATCGGTCGGCGCCTGGGGCAGCGGCAACGGGCTCCAGCGCAGCTGGTCCGGCGACACGGCGCCCTGGTCGAAGTCGTTGTGCAGTTGCGGCTGCACGTAGGCAGCGAAGGTGCCATGCATCGCCGCCGGCCGAATGCGATACAGCCAACTGCGGCGGTTCTGCCCGCGTGGCGCGGTGAAGGCCGTGCCGGACAATTGCTCGGCATACAAGCCGTGCGCCACGCGCTGCGGCGAATTCTGCCCCTGCGGCAGCGCGCCGGGCACCGCCTCGCTGGCGAACTCGTTGCCAAAACCGGACTGGTAGCCTGTGCTCTTCATCGCTCGCCTCACCTTCTCAGCCGGGACAGCGCATTGTGCCGCTGCCCCGGACCAAACCATAGGGCCGTCTTTTACAGCACGCCGCGCTTCATCTGGTCGCGCTCGATGCTTTCGAACAGGGCCTGGAAGTTGCCTTCGCCGAAACCTTCGTTGCCCTTGCGCTGGATGATCTCGAAGAAGATCGGCCCGATGCAGTTCAGGGTGAAGATCTGCAGCAGCTTGCGCTGCTTGGTTTCCGGATCGGCATCGATGAGGATCTTGTTGCGGCGCAGGCGCGGGACGTCTTCGCCGTTGTCGGGGATGCGCAGGTCGACGACATCGAAGTAGCTGTCCGGGGTGTCGAGGAATTCAACGCCGTGTTCGCGCATCGCCTCGACGGTGTCGTAGATGTTGTCGGTGAAGCAGGCGATGTGCTGGATGCCCTCGCCCTTGTAGGCGTCGAGGTATTCGTTGATCTGGCTCTTGGGGTCGGAGGACTCGTTGAGCGGGATGCGCACGATGCCGTCCGGCGCGGTCATGGCCTTGGACACCAGGCCGGTCTTGGCGCCCTTGATGTCGAAGTAACGGATCTCGCGGAAGTTGAACAGCCGCTCGTAGTAATCCGACCACTGCTGCATGTTGCCGAAGTACAGATTGTGGGTGAGGTGGTCGATGAAGGTCAGGCCGAACCCCTTGGGATCCTGGTCGGCGCCGGCGATGGGCTCGAAGTCGGTGTCGTAGATGTTGCCGGCGGTGCCGTAGCGGTCCACCAGGTAGAGCATGCAGTCGCCGATGCCCTTGACGACCGGGGCCTGGACGGCGCGCGATGCAGCCTTGTGGTCGATCGATTGGCCTCCGTTGGAGAGCACGCGCTCATGCACTTGATCGGCCGGTTGCTTGAAGCGGATCGCAAAGCCGCAGGCGCAGGGGCCATGGGCTGCGGCGAAGTCGGCGGCGAACGAATCGGGGTCTTCGTTGACGAGGAAGTTGACGCCGCCCTGGCGGTACAAGGTGAGGGGGCGCGATTTGTGCTTCATGACCGCGCTGAAGCCCATCTTGCGAAAATACTCATGAAGGTCGACGCTGCCCGGGGGAGCGGCGAATTCGACGAACTCGAAACCGTCGATGCCCATGGGGTTTTCGAACGTGGTGACCTGCATGCCGAGGTTGGGGGCTTGCGAGGGGGATTGGGCGTGGGCGTTCATGGTCGACCTCCGTGATGCGATGCCGCCGTGGCTGCAAACAGGTGCGGGCGGACGGAAGACCCGCGAGAATGGACGGGTCAGGACAGGTTCCTTATAGTTTCACATGAAACAACCATCAAGGTGCACTGCAACATGAGCCCACCCGAAACACAGGAAAGGCCCGCTGGGGGCCAGCGCCCGTCGCGGGCGTTGCTGGATCTGGAGCAGTTTCTGCCCTACCGGCTTAGCGTTCTGTCCAATCGCGTGAGCGGCAATATTGCGCGGGTGTATGGCGATCGCTATGGGCTGGTCATCCCGGAATGGCGGGTGATGACGGTGCTGGCGCTATACCCGGGTTCGTCGGCCAGCGAGGTGTCCGATCGCACGGCGATGGACAAGGTGGCGGTGAGTCGGGCGGTGGCACGTTTGCTGGAGCGCAATTTCATCAAGCGTGAGATGCACGGGGATGATCGCCGGCGCTCGGTGTTGGCGTTGTCGGACGCGGGGTTTGAGGCGTACGAGGTGATTGCGCCGATGGTGATCGATTGCGAGACGCGGTTGCTGGCGCCTTTGACGGAGGAGGAGCGGGTGACGCTGGATCGCTTGATCGACAAGTTGGCGGATGTGGGGTTGGAGAGTATGCAGGGGGGCGGGGAGTAGCTCGCCTTCGGCTCGCTTTTGGTTGCGGGTGCGCGCTTGCTGGTGGTGCGCGGTCCGTGGGCGGCTGGCGGCGCGGGCGGGTCTGTGCGGGACACGGCGGGAATCCGTGCTTGTAGGCTCTCGACGCGCTATCTCGGGTCTTCTTCCTTTTCCGGGGCGGCAGTGATCGCGGCTTGCGAGTTGGGTTTTTTGTTTGGGGGCGCGGGTGCTTAGGGCGGTTGGTTTTAGTGCCTTACGGTGCGGGCCCCGAGCTGCCGGGATGGTGGGTCGCGGTTCGAGCGGCCATCCATGGCCGCACTCACCGCACGTGGGCCATCCATGGCCCACTG
>DASWQJ010000122.1:0-3506 GCA_036403795.1 Stenotrophomonas sp. | reverse complement strand
TGAGCTGCGAGGCGCGGATATCGACCAGGTCGATGATGGATTTCTCGATCGACGAAGTGCTGATGGCCTGGCCGAGGGCGGCCAGTTTCTTGAACAGTTCGGGGGCTAGCTGCTGATAGTCGAGGCGCTGGGTCATGGTCGTTTCCTGTGGTGCGACAATGGGAGGGGAGGGCAAAGCAGGGAGATCGAGCGAGGGCTCGGCGATGGAGGCTAGGCGCAGCGGCCCGGGGCCGGAAGCCGGCTGCGCGGACCCACCGTGTTGCGCGGCAATCACCAATCAGAAGCGATCGCGTTGTCACAGCGCCACACGCTGATCCGTCTGCCTGGCATGGACACCGATTCTTCCCATCCGTGCGGGCTCCCCCTCCCCAGTGAGCAGGTGTGGGCCGAATTTCTGGCGGCGCTCGACGAAATGCCGGTCGATGCGCGCGCCGTATTGCTTCTGCACGACGTGTTTGGTGCCGGCCTGGACGAAATCGTTCCGCTGGTCGGACTGCATGCCGCCGCCTGCCGGCAGCGGCTCGAGCAAGCACGCGCCTGCCTGCAAGTGCATGCGCGTCACCTGGAGCCCAAGAGCCCATGAACCTGATTACCCGACTCCCCATAGCCTCACTGTCGGTCGCCGACGATGGACATGACGCCCTTACCGCCAGCTTCTCGGCCAGTTATGCCGGCGTGCTGGCTTTCATCGCGGTGGCCACCGAGGGCAGCTTCGCGCGGGCGGCCGATCGCCTGGGCATCGGCCGCTCGGCGGTCAGCCGCAGCGTGCAGAAACTGGAAGGCCAACTGGGTGTGCGGCTGTTCCTGCGCACCACCCGATCGACCTCGCTCACGCGCGAAGGTGAGCTCTTCCACGATGGTTGTAGCCCCGGCGTGGAACGCATCCTGCAAGCGCTGGATGAAATGCGCGAGCTGCGCGATGGCCCGCCCAAGGGGCGCCTGCGCATCACCGCCACGCATGGCTTCGGTCGCCAGGTGATCGCGCCGCTGCTGGGGCCATTCCGCGCCGAGTTTCCCGAGGTATCGGTCGAGCTGGTGCTGGACGAACGCGTGCCCGACCTGGCCGCCGACCGCATCGACGTGGCCTTTCGCGATGGCGTGCTTGAAGACAGCCAGGTGATCGCCAAGCAGTTGGTGCCGATGCAACTGGTGGTCTGCGCGTCGCCCGCGTATGCACAGGCCCATGGGCTGCCGGCCACCGTCGAGGATCTGGCCGCGCACGCCTGCATCGGCTTGCGCTTGCCGGGTGGCCGCCTGCAACGCTGGGATTTCCGCGTCGATGGCAAGGCCCACGGCGTGCAGCCAACCTCCACCCTGGTGTTCAACGACGCCGACCTGGCCCTGCAAGCGGTCATCGACGGCCAAGGCCTGTCGCAACTGCCGAGCTACCAGGTGCGCGAGGCCTTGCGCGCCGGCGCGGTGGTCAGCTGCCTGGATCGTTACGCCCCCGATGATCGCGGCCATTACCTGTGCTATCTGAGCCGGCGGCAGCTGCCCAAGCGGATCCGCGCCTTCATCGATTTCGTCACCCAGCGAGTGCGGGCGATGGATCTGGACGTGGTCACCCACTGGGAAGCCAGCCACCAGGCCGCCGGGGCCGCCCAAGCAGCCGGGCAGGGTGAATGGGCCTGAGCCATTGGTGCATGACGGGCAACAAGCTGCGTCCCCTTGCACGTCTACTGCGCATGGCTAGGTCTTTCTAGGATGGTCATGCGGTCATGGCGCTGAATGCAGCGCCGATAGCGGACCTGCGCTTTCCCCACCCAACGGAGGTAATGCAATGAAAATCGTCGTCATCGGTGGCACAGGCCGCATCGGCAGCAAGGTCGTCGACCGCTTGCGCACGGCAGGCCATGAAGTCGTGGTCGCCGCGCCCTCCACCGGCATCGATATCCTCAGTGGTGCCGGCTTGGCCGAGGCGATGACCGGCACCCAGGTAGTGGTGGACCTGGCCAACTCGCCCTCGTTCGAGGATGCCGCGGTGCTGTCGTTCTTCGAGACCGCCGGTCGCAACGTGCTTGGCGCGGAACTGGCCGCCGGTGTCAGCCATCACGTCGCACTGTCGGTGGTGGGCACCGACAAACTCGCCGCCAGTGGTTATTTTCGGGGCAAGATCGCGCAGGAGCGGTTGATCCGCGAATCCGGCGTGCCGTACACCATCATCCACTCCACCCAGTTCTTCGAGTTCCTGCCGGGCATCATCCAGTCGGCCGGATCCGGACAGACCCTGCGCCTGCCGACCGCACAAGTGCAGCCGATTTCTGCCGAAGACGTGGCCGAGGCCGTCGCGCAGGCCGCGCTTGCACCGGCCGCCAACGGCGTGATCGAGATTGCCGGTCCGCAACGCGAGTCGATGGCCACCCTGGCGCAACGCTTCCTGGAGCTCACCGGCGATGCCCGCCGCGTGGTCGGCGATGCCAAGGCCCCTTACTTTGGCGCGCAATTGCAGGACGACACCTTGGTGCCCGTCGGCAAGGCGTGGACCGGAAAGCAGGATTTCGCGTATTGGCTACAGCAGTCCGGCCTGGCGGCAGCCAACGCACGAACCTGAGATGCACCGCTGCGCGCCGAGATGATCGATCCGGCGTCGCCAGCGTTCCGGCAGCCGCTCCCGCCACCGTTTCGAACCACCGGAACTCGCCATGACCGAACTGAAGGCGCCGGCACCCAGCGTGCTCAACAAGTACCACGGCGATGAAGTGCGCCCGCTGTATACCGGCCGCGTGCGCGTTACCGGCGGTCGCGCCGGGCACGGCCGTGCCTCCGGCATCGCCCGCTCCGACGACGGTGCACTGGCCGTCGACCTGCGGCTGCCCCACGAACTGGGCGGCCCCGGCGGCGGCACCAATCCGGAACAGCTGCTGGCCGCCGGCTACGCGGCGTGCTTCCACGGGGCCCTGACGCTGCTCGCCGCTCGCGCCGGCATGGCGCTCAACCACGCCAGCATCGAGGTGGCCGTCACTTTCGGCCGCGACCCCGTCGACGGTCTTTACCTGCTTACTGCTGAAGTCAGCGCCCATCTCCCGGACCTCGACCCCACCATAGCCGCCGAGCTGGTACGCAACACCGAGCGCGTGTGCCCTTACGCCAAGATGTTCCGCCAAGGCATCACCCACGTTGTCTCGGTGGCGCGGCAAGGCGAGCGTTGATCTTGGCGAGCGCCACCGGCAGGCCAACGCTCGGATCCAAACGCGCGAGCCACTGCGCAATGTGAGTTCGCGTGACAACCTGCAGGAGGGCCGCGTCCGTTTTTGCTTTCGGCTTTCAGTCCGCGGACGAATGGACCCGCCTGAGGGGGTCTCGCCCACGCGAAAATGGCTTTCTCCCTATCCGGGGCGCTGGTGATCGCGGCTTGCGAGTTGGGCTTTTTATTGTGGGCGCGGTTTGGTTTGGGCGGTTGGTTTTAAGTACTTACGGTGCGGGCCCCGACCTGCCGGGATGGTGGGTCGCGGTTCGAGCGGCCATCCATGGCCGCACTCACCGCACGTGGGCCATCCATGGCCCAC
>DASWQJ010000121.1:0-17120 GCA_036403795.1 Stenotrophomonas sp. | reverse complement strand
CGCACGTGGGCCATCCATGGCCCACTGACCCACCACCCCGACAGGACGGCGCAAGGCGCGTGGTTGTTACGGCTTCGATCAAGACGCGCCGGGGAGGGGGGAGGGAAGAGCGGCGTCCCGACCGTTGAGGCGATTTGTGAGGCATGCGCTTCGCTCAATCATCGAAGCCGCGAGGCGTCAGGAAGAGCGGCGTCCCGAGTGTTGAGGCGATCTGTCAGGCATGCGCTTCGATCAATTCACCGAAGCCGTGAGGCGCCAGGAAGAGCGGCGTTCCGATGGTTGAGACGATCCGTCAGGCATGCGCTTCGATCAAGTCATCGAAGCCCTGAGGCGTCAGGTCGCGAGGGCAATCGTGAACTCGGCTCTGCTCTTCCCCTCCCCCCCAACCCCGGCGCGTCTATATCGAAGTGGGAAACTCAAAGCGCCATGCGCCGACCTGGCGGGGTGGTGGGTCAGTGGGCCATGGATGGCCCACGTGCGGTGAGTGCGGCCATGGATGGCCGCTCGAACCGCGACCCACCATCCCGCCAGGTCGGGGCCCGCACCGTAAGTACTTAAAACCAACCGCCCAAACCAAACCGCGCCCCAACAAAAACCCAACTCGCAAGACGCGATCGCCAGCGCCCAGCAACAGCCCAGAGGGCCAAAAAGCCCAACCCGCAAGCCGCGATCACAAACACCCCGAAGCGAGAAGACTTCGCAGTGCGCCGATCGGGCCCGGTTGGCATGATTCGGCCGCGGCGGTTCGGCCGTGGTGTCGGTCACACCGCCTGCCAGAGCAGATGCCCACCGAGCAGCGCCAGGGTGACGAAGAACAACCGGCGGAACAGCTGCGAAGGCAGGCGCGCCCGCAAACGATTGCCGATGGCCACCCCCAGCAGCGTGGGTAACAGCGCCAGGGCCGAAGCGGGCCACGCGCGCGCGTCGAGCACGCCCTGGCTTGCCAGCCCCATCGCCAGGGCGACGGTGCCCGCGGTGAAGCACAGGCCCAGGGCCTGCAGTAGCGTCTCGCGGGGCAGCCGCAGTGACACCAGCCACGGCACCGCGGGCAACACGAAGACCCCGGTCGCGCCCGTGGCCAAGCCGGTGAGCGCCCCTGCCATCACGCCCCAGGCGCGTTCGTATCGACGCGGGCGAGGCAGGTGCCATTCGCCCAATCCCAACAACGCATAGAGCAACAGCAGCAGCCCCAGGCCCACGCTGGCCAGGCGGGCGTCGTGGCCGGCAATGATGCCGGACGACAGCCAGGTGCCCAGACCGATGGCCACCAACATCGGCCAAAGTCGAATCAGCAGCGCGCGCAACGCGCCTCCTCGTGCCGCTTGCTGCAGGTTCGTCAAAAGCGAAGGCAGTAACAACAGCGATGCGGCTTCGGCGGGCGCCATGCGCATCGACAGCAGTCCCATCGCGATCGTCGGCAACCCCATGCCCACGACCCCCTTCACGGCCCCCGCCAGCAGGAAGATCACAAACAGAAACGGCAGCAGGGGCATCAGCGAGGACATGGGTCGATGCTGGCCGTTGGCCGGCGATTCCACAATGCGCGATATGCTGAGCGTGCCTTCGGCAGGGACGAAGGCTGGAGCGATTCCCATGCATTTCGATTTCACCGACCTGCGTCTTTTCGTGAGCGTGGCCGATGGTGGCAGCATCACGGCCGGCGCCGAGCAGGCGTCGCTGTCATTGGCGGCCGCCAGCGCGCGCTTGCGACAGCTGGAAGACCAGGCGGGCGTGCAATTGCTGGAGCGTGGGCGCCGCGGCGTGTCGTTGACGCCGGCAGGGCGTGCGCTGTTGCGGCATGCGCGGAGCCTGCTGGGCGAGGCGGCTCATCTGCGCGGTGAGATCGGCGAGTACGCGGCAGGACGGCGTGCGACGGTGCGACTGCTGGCCAACACGGCCGCACTGAGCGAATGGCTGCCCGAGCGGGTGGCTGATTTCCTGGTGGCTCATCCCGCACTGGATGTGTCGCTGGTGGAAACCGGTAGCGTCGAGGCAGCCGATGCCGTGCGCGAGCAGGCCGCCGATCTGGCGCTGGTCGCCGACCACGCCAGCCGCGCCGAGCTGCAGTCGCGTGCGTGCGGCGAGGATCGATTGGCGCTGGTCTGTGCCGTCGGACATCGCCTGGCGCACCGGCGCGCAGTGACGTTGCCGCCACTGCTGGATGAGTCATTCCTGGGTCTGTCGGGTGACAGCGCACTGCAACGTCATTTGGTGGCGCGAGCCGCCGAGGCCGGCGGGCGGCTGCGCGTGCGCGCCCATGTGCCTGGGATGGAGTTGTTGTGCCGCATGGTCGCGCGCGGTGCCGGCGTGGCGATCGTTTCCGAATCGGCCGCCCGCCGCAGCACGGTCGCCGCGCAACTAGCGGTCGTGCCGCTGCGCGAGCCCTGGGCCCGGCGACACCTGTGGTTGGTGGCGCGCGATTTTGATGCCTTGCCGCGACCGGTGCGACAGCTCGCCGATTGGCTGCGTCCGTTGCCGCCGGGGTGAAGCCGGCTGCTCAGGGCCAGAGGTTGGGCTCGGCCTTGCCCTCGCCATCGCGCATGCGAACGATGCAGAAGCGATGCCCGGTCGGGGCTTCCATGAGCCACCAGCGTTTGACGAATCCGATGCGGCGCGCGCCGAGTTTTTCCAGGCGATCGGCCTCGGCATCGATGTCGTCGCTTTCGATGTCCAGGTGCACGCGGGAGGCGTGGGTGACGCGCTGGACCTCGATATTGAGCGCGGCCGGTCCATCGCGAAGTTCGGCATATTCGGCCTCGCCCTCGCGATAGGCCGGATCGGCGGGCAGGCCCA
Source organism: Stenotrophomonas sp. (assembly GCA_036403795.1). Classification (GTDB taxonomy): domain Bacteria; phylum Pseudomonadota; class Gammaproteobacteria; order Xanthomonadales; family Xanthomonadaceae; genus Stenotrophomonas_A. The sequence goes on along the minus strand of DASWQJ010000121.1, from coordinate 14,327 downwards.
GGGCGGCGGACCAGAAACGTGCGGCAACGTCGGCGTCCTGGTCCTGGCAATCGATGATGAAACCGGCAAGACGGCTGTGATGGCTCATGGGTCGCGCTCGGGAAGGCGGAGTCGCCAGTCTAGGCCGCCTCGGGGCGTGGCAACTGTGCAGCGCATCGCGCCAGGCCGCTCAGGCCGCTCAGGCGTCGCCGTACCGGCAGCGCGGGGTGCGGGGGGCCAGATCAAGCGGCGCAGTGCGTGCAACCCCTCTGCAGGTCGGATCGTCGAACACGTGGTCAAGGCGGGAAGTGCAGGGTCGCCAGCACCGGGAAATGGTCGGAAGGCAAAATCCCGTCCGGTCGGTCCTGGAGGGTGGCGAAGCGCTCGGCGCGCAGTCCACGCAGCAGGATCCAGTCGAGCTGGCGATCAGCTCGCCCAGAGAAATCATGGAAGGTGTTGGCGCCTCCTTCGACGTGCCCGGCCTGGGCGCGCGCATCGTGCAGGACGGCGGTGAGCGTGCGCCAGGTGTCACTGCCCGGCTCGCAGTTGAAGTCGCCGGTCACCACCACCGGCACCGTGGAGGGCACGGCCTGGATGCGCGTCAGCAATAGCCGGGCACCAAGCACGCGCGCCGGTTCGTCTTCCTGCCGGTAGGGCAGGTGGGTGTTGAACAGTTGGAAGCGACGGTGATCGGACACGCGCTCGAACAAGGCCCAGGTGACCATGCGCGGATACGGGTGGCCCCAGCTGATGCTGCCGGGCACCTCCGGGGTATCGGACAACCAGAAGTCGCCCGACTCGATCACGCGCAGGGCCTTCGTGTCGTAGAACACGCCCATGTGTTCGTCGCCCTCGTCGCCGCGCCGTCCCCGGCCGAACCAGTGGTACCCGGGCAGGCGGGCCTGCAGGTCCTGGGCCTGTCGTTGGGTGAGTTCCTGGGTGCCGATCACCTGCGGATGGGCCTGCAGGATCACCGCGGCCATGGCATCGCGGCGATCTTCCCAGCGTCGCCCGGGCTGGGTGTCGGCGGGAGTGCGCACGTTGAAGGACATCACCGTCAATGTCGCCTGGACGGGCGCCTGCGGACTTTGCGCCGCGCCGGCGACGGGCAGGGCGAACAGCACCGGTGACAGGAGCGGGAACAGGGCAAGCAGGACGCGCTGGATCATCGGATTTCCTCGCAGGCAGGGCGCCAGCTTGGCATTGCCGGCCCGAAGCGTCCGGCGAGCCGGTCGCGTTTCGTGAACCGCAGTGGGCTGCGAGGACAGGGTCTAGACGCGCCCGCGGCAGGTGGGACGATATCCTCCGCCCCGTTGGCCGTCGACCAGGTGAAACCCATGACCGTGTACTGCCGTGTCCTGCCCCCGCTGCTTGCCCTCGCCGTGATCGCGGCGTTGCCCGGCTGCGGCCGCAGCAAGGCCGACAGCATGTTGCTGCGCGAATCGTTCAGTTCGGAAGACACTTATTCGCGCAAGGTCGCCGTGACCCCGGCCGCTGCCTGCGAGGCCGCCCGACGCGCGCTGCTCAGCCAGGGCTACGGGATTTCGCGCGCGGACGCGGCGGCAGTGGAGGGCAACAAGAACTTCCAGCCCAGTGAGGAAACCCACGAGCAACTCAGCCTGCGCGTGTCCTGCGTGGCACAGGGCGATGACCAAGAAGCCTGGATTTTCGTCAGCGCCGTGCAGGACCGTTATTCGCTGAAGAAGAGCGCGACCTCGGCCAGCGTCGGCGTCGGTGTGTTGGGTTCGGTGTCTTTGCCGGTGGGCAGCAGCAACGATTCGATGGTGCGCGTGGCCAGCAGTACCGTGCAGGACGGCGACTTCTATCGTCGCTTCTTCGACCGGTTGGACCTGTACCTGCCCAAGGGGGCCGCAGCGCCGGTCGACAAGGCCAAGGGCGAAGCGCCCCCGCCCGCGCCGCCCGCCCTGGTGCCGCAGCCGGTCGCGCCTGCCGCAGTCGAGACGGTGCCTGCGGTGGCGCCGCCGGCCGTGACGCCGGCCGTGCCGGAACCTGTGCCAGCGGCGCCGCAATTGCAGCCAGAGGCGCAACCAGCGCCGGAGCCGCAGCAGCAGCAACCATTGACGCCGGAGCCGCAACCGCAATCATCGGCGGGCCCGCAGGCGCAACCGCAGACGACAACCGCGGCCCCGGACACCATCACGCCTGTAGCCGCCAAGCCGACGCCCGCCGGCGAACCGACCCCGGCCAATCCGACCGCCTCGCCCGCTGCTGCCACGCCGTAGCGGCTCTCACGCCGTAGTGCGGCGGGCATCCCCACGCCGGGTACCCCCTTGGCTGCACGCTGAACGGGCGAACCGGATTTCACGGCTTCTTGCGTGCGCGCTGGCGCAAAGTCGATGCATGGCGGCAAGCATTCCGGCAGGTCGCACGATTATGGAGAACAGCCATGAACTCTATTCGCGCAGGCTTTCTCGGCCTCTCTCTGCTCGCTCTGACGGGCGTTGCACAGGCCCAGACTTACGGGCCTCAGGATGAAGGTCGCCGCTTCAACGATGGCTCAGTGGTGCGTTGCCACAAAGTGGCGGTGCAGAAGAACACCAAGGATCCAAACCGCATCACCGGCACCGCCGCGGGCGCAGTGGTCGGTGGCCTGCTGGGCAACCAGATCGGTGGCGGCAAGGGCAAGACCCTCGCGACGGTGGGTGGTGCGGTCGCCGGCGGCGCGACCGGTCGATATGTGCAGGGCCAACACCAACAGAACAGTGGCGATCGCGTCGTAGAAACGGTGTGCGAACGCCAGCGTTGATGGATGCCGCCGGCACCGCGCGAAGCCCCGGTCCCGCCGGGGCTTTTGCTTATCGGGCGCGCCGGTGGCGAGGCGCCGCGCTGGGGAGGTTGGCGGGCATCGCGCTATCGCTTTGCGTCGCGCCGGTGCTTGCCACCACGCCGGCGCCAGCGCCGGATTGCCTGGAGCGCTTGTTGGAGGAGTTGGGCTGGACGATAGCGCGGGACGAGGTGGCCACGCCTCGCATCGACGGCGGTGAACCCTGCAAGCGCGCGTCACTGGCTGAGGCACGATCCCACGGCGATTTGCGGCTCGTGCTGCCCCGGCAGAGCAGTGCCGACGAAGTGGCAAAGACTTTGCAATCGCTGCTGGACGATCCGGCAACCCGATGCGCCTATGCCTTTCGGTTGGGCGATGCGGCGCGCCGGGCCGCGCAACGACTGCAGGACAACCCGGGCTTCCGCTTCACGAGGGTGCAACTGGGGTGGATCGGATTTGGCTGGGGCGGTGCGCAGGCGCAGGGCTGGCAGCCGGTGCGCGCGTGGGGACGAGGCTTCCAACCTGCCGACGGTAATGCGCGGGCGCTGCAGGCCTTCTACAGCGGCCAGGTGCGCGCCGAATGCGGGGTCGGTCGGCAGGTGGCGCAATTGGCCACGCAACGCGAGTTGTATGGCGATGTGGGCTTCGATGCCGCGTTCTCGCCCGGCGAGTTGTCGATCGGGACGTTCAACGCGCTGCACGATACGGACAGCATCTTGCTGGGCCGGCACGCTGGCGAACGCTTCGCCGATGGAAAAGCGAAACGAACTTCCGCGATGGGGCGCCAGGCCTTCATGGGCGTGCCGGGCTTCATTGAACATGCGTATTCGCAGTGGTATCTCGACGACATCAGCAATCGCGCGGAAAACTTCATCGTCGTGGATGTCGATGAGGCCGCGGCCCAGGCGTTGGCCGAGCACGGTGGGCTGTCGTACTACGACGAGATCAACCACCGCCTGTGGGCCCTGTCGAGACAACTGCCCGGCGGTGGAAAACGCTATTTCGAGCGCCTGCTGCAGGAGCACGATCCACGGTTGCGCGCGCGCCTGGATCCCCATGCCCGGCAAGTCGTGGCGATGATGGACCACCTGCTGGCCGACCCGTTCTACCAAGGCTTCGTGGTCTACGTGCATCCCCTTGGCATCCGGCCCATCGGCTTCCATATCGCCCGGCTGCTCGATCGCAATCCACGCACGCCTTTCACGGTCGATCTGGCGCTGCACAACCTGCACGACGAGCTGTACCACCGCTGGATCGACTATCGCCTGCGCACCTGTGCAGGGCCGATGGACACCCTTGCGGCAGCAACGGTGCGTTGACGGAGCGGCAACGTCGGGGCGGCCGATTCATGCGAACCTGCGCACCTCTGAAGCGAGGACGCGACATGGATCTGGGAATGGTAGGCCTGGGGCGGATGGGGGCCAACATGGCCGAACGCGTACTGCGTGGCGGCCACCGCGTGGTGGGGTTCGATCCGGGCGAGTCGGCGCGCCAGGCGGCCGAGGCCAAAGGCGTCGAGCCGACCGCCAGCCTGGCCGCGCTCGTGGCCGCGTTGCCCTTGCCGCGGGCCGTGTGGTTGATGGTGCCGGCCGGTCGGGTGGTCGACGACACGCTGGCCCAACTGATTCCGCTGCTGGCGCCGGGCGACATCGTGATCGACGGCGGCAACTCCTACTACAAGGATTCGCAACGTCGCGCACGCGAGTTGGCGGGACATGGCATTGCCTATGTGGATTGCGGCACCAGTGGTGGCATCTGGGGCCTGCAGGAGGGCTACAGCCTGATGATCGGTGGCGACGAATCGTCGGTGGCGCGTTTGGCGCCAGTGTTCAGCGCGCTCGCGCCGGCCGTCGATCGTGGCTGGGGACGCGTGGGCCCCAACGGCGCGGGACACTTCACCAAGATGGTCCACAACGGCATCGAATACGGAATGATGCAGGCCTACGCCGAGGGCTTCTCGCTGATGGAGCGCAAGCACGAATTCGAGCTGGACCTGCACCAGGTGGCCGAGATCTGGCGCGAGGGCAGCGTGGTTCGCTCGTGGCTGTTGGACCTCACCGCCGAGGCGCTCGGCCGTGATGCGAAGCTGTCGTCCATTGCGCCGTTCGTCGAAGATTCCGGCGAAGGCCGATGGACGGTGGCCGAAGCGATCGACCTGGACGTGTCGGCGCCGGTGATCACACTGTCTTTGCTGGAACGACTGCGATCGCGCGACAAGGATTCGTTCACCGACAAATTGCTGGCGACCATGCGCAACCAGTTTGGCGGTCACGCCACGCACGCGGCGGCACCGCCCGCGGGTAAGCCGGACTGAGCCGCGCTCAGTCCAGCGCCAGCACACGGCCCTCGGCGGCGCTTCTGGACCCCTGTTCGACCAGTTCCATCACCTGCAGGGCCTCGCCCAGGGTGACAGGGCCCTCGCCTTGGCCATCGAGTGCATCGGCGAAGGCGGCGTAGCAGCGCCGATAGTCGCCTGACTGGGTCGGCACGGGCTCGCGGTGGGTCTGGCCGGCATCGTCGATCAAGGTGAGCCAGCCATCGAGCGGATCCTCGCCCCAGCCTGGGGCGCCCGGGGCCTGGCCGTTGCGCAACATTGCCTCCTGGGTGTCGAGGCCCTGCTTGAGATAGCTGCCTTGGGTGCCATGCACCGCGTAGCGCAACGAGGCATCGGCCACCAGCGATCCGGCGTGCAGGCGCGCGCGCAGCTGCGGGTAGTGCAGCGTCACATCGAAGTAATCGTCGCTGCGCGCGCCCGGCCGCTGCCGCGCCAGGTCGGCGGAGATCGCCTGCGGACGACCGAACAGGCACAGCGCCTGGTCGAGCAGGTGTGGCCCCAGGTCGAACCATAGCCCCGCGCCGGGCACATCGCTTTCGCGCCAACGCGGGCGCACCTGCGGGCGATGGCGGTCAAAGTGCGAATGGAACTCTGCGACTGCGCCCAGCACGTTGTCATCGATCAAGCGCCGCACGGTGAGGAAATCGCCATCCCAGCGGCGGTTCTGGAAAACGCTCACCACCCGTCCAGCGCGACGCGCCGCCTCGGCGACGGAACGGGCCTGTGAGAGGTCGAGCGTGAACGGCTTGTCTACCAGCACGTGCTTGCCCGCGGCCAACGCCTCCAGGGCGATCGACGCGTGGGTGTCGTTCGGGGTAGCGATCACCACCGCATCGATCAGTGGATCGCGCAAGGCTTGGCTGCGATCGGCCGTGATGCGCGCGTTGGGATGGGCCTGCGCTACGTCCTGTTGGCGCGAGACGATCGTGTGCAGCTGGAGCCGGTCGGAAGCTTGGATCAGCGGGGCGTGGAAAGTGCGGCCGACGTAGCCGAAACCGATCAATGCCAAGTTGTAGGTAGCCATGGGAACCCCGCGTGGAAGACGCCAGCTTAGGCCAAGGAAAGCTGAGCGGTTCACGAACCCTGCATGCCGGAGTCACGTACACGCGACGCACCGCTGCGCAGAATTCACCCACACCAACGGAAGGAGCACCTGATGAATCGCAATCGCAAGTTGGGCAATGTCCTGGCCCTGTCGCTGTCGCTCGGCGCCGTGCTGGCGGGCGGCTCGCAGGCTTTCGCTGCCGACAACAAGAGTCCGCCGGCCGAATCGAACCAGCCGGCTTCCGATACCTGGATCACCACGAAGGTGAAATCAGACCTGTTGGCCACCGAAAATGTCTCCGGCACCGACGTCAGCGTGGAGACCAAGAATGGCGTGGTCTGGCTGAGCGGCTCGGTGAAGACCCAGGCCGAGCACGACAAGGCCGTAGCGGTCGCCAAGGGCATTGAAGGCGTCAAAAAGGTCGACGCCAGCAAGCTGAAGGTCGGCGCCGCCGCCAGCAAGTAATCCCACTCGACATTGCGTGCCAGCCGTGGCGAGGCGGCTGGCACGTGTTTTGAAGGCGCGTCCCGACGGACGCGCCTTTTTCTTGGTCCAATGGCGGGTCCGGCACGTGGCACGATGCGCAATAGCGCGCGCGTGTCCTATGATGTAACGCATTCAGTTTTGACGCCCGGGCAGCCCACAAAGCTGAACGATTAATTTCCGTTGTTGGGTTGATGAGCGGAGAATCCACTCCGGCCGACCCTGGAAGCGAGCGACCGCGAAACATGCAGACACCTTTCAGCGACGACGTCTGGGATCGGTGGCGCCTGCCGGCGCTGGTCGTGGCCATTTTCCTGATCGTGGTGGTGCCGTCGCTGCTGCTGCAGCAGATGGCCCGCTCGGCCGAACAGGCGTCCGGCTGGGTGGTCCACAGCCAGCAAGTGCGGCAACTGTCCCAGGTGCTGGAGTCCTCGGTGCGCGACGTCGAATCGGCGGCGATGATGCGCTCCCACGGCGTGGAATTGCCGGTGCTCAACGAGCGCATGCGGCAAGGTCGGGCCAATGCCGAGAAAGCCATCGCCGAACTCATCGTCCAGACCCGCGACAATCCGGAACAGCAGGTCCGCATGGGGCGCCTGCAGAGCACAATCGAGCGGCGCATGACCTTGTCCGAGTCGATTGCCCGCACGCAGGACCCCGAGGCCGCCCGCGCGCTGATCCTGGACATGACCGCCGCCAACCCGCTGCGCGATGTGCTCGACCAGCTGCAGGGTCGCGAAGACCAACTGCTTGCCCAACGCGACCAGGAAGCGGCCCAGCGGCGCACCCAGTACGCGGCGTTGAGCTGGGGGGCCCTGGTGGTCCAGTTGGGTCTGCTGGGAACCGTGGTGTGGCTGCTGCAACGGCAGATCCGTCGGCGTCTGGCCGCCGAGCAGGCTTCGATGCGCGCGGCGGCAAGGGCCAGCTCGGTATTGCAGACCGTGCGCGAGCCCATCGTGCTGTTGGACGGCACGCAGAGCCTGATGCTCTACAACAACGCGTTCGCAGAACTTTATGGACTGCAGGACGAAGGCGAGTCCAACCTGCCGCTGGCGGAGATTGGAGACGGTGCCTGGCGCGACGCGATGATCCGCCAGCGATTGGCCGATGTCTTGCTGCGCGATCGCGAGCTGTGGGATTTCGAGCACGAACAGCACGGCGCCGATGGCGTGGCGCGCACCATGCTCATCAACGCGCGCCGCATGCCGCTGCCGGACCAGGACGACGACGTCGTGCTGATGACCGTCAGCGACATCAGCCTGCAAAAGGCGGCCAACCAACGTATCCAGGAACTCAATCGGCAGCTCGAGGGCAAGGTGGAGCAGGTCTCGGAAGTGAACCGTGAACTCGAGGCTTTCAGCTACTCGGTGTCGCACGACCTGCGCGCGCCGCTACGCCACGTGGCCGGTTTTGCCGACAAGCTGTCGCGTTACCTCGGCGACAACGCCGACGAGAAGGCAGAGCATTACCTCAATATCATCAGCACGTCGGCGCAGCGCATGGCGGCGCTGATCGACGACCTGCTGGTGTATTCGCGCCTGGGTCGCAGCGCACTGCGCATGCAGGCGGTGGACATGCAATCGGTGGTGGCCGAGTCGCGCGCGGTGCTCGATGCCAACGCGCAAGGCGACCAGCCGGGCCAACGGGTCGAGTGGCAGATCGCTCCGCTGCCTATCCTGGTGGCCGACGAAAACATGATGCGCCAGCTGTGGATGAACCTGCTGGGCAACGCGGTCAAATACAGCGGCAAGCGCGAGGTCGCCCGCATCGAGGTCGACTACGAGCTGCTGCCCGATGGCAGCCACCATTTCAGCGTGCGCGACAACGGCGCCGGCTTCGACATGGACTACGCCAGCAAGTTGTTCGGCGTGTTCCAGAGGCTGCACAAGGCCAGCGACTATCCCGGCACGGGCATTGGCCTGGCCAGCGTGCGCCGGGTGCTGGCCCGCCATGGCGGTCGGATCTGGGCCGAAAGCGCCGTCGACCAAGGTGCCACCTTCCACTTCACCCTTCCCTCCGCGCTTGAAGCGCCCAACCAAGAGTTCAAAGCATGACCGCCATCCGCACCATCCTGCTCGCCGAAGACAGCCCCGCCGATGCGGAGATGGCCGTCGACGCGTTGCGTGAGGCCCGCCTCGCCAATCCCATCGTGCATGTGGAAGACGGCGTGGAGGCGATGGACTACCTGTTGCGTCGTGGCGCCTTCGCGACCCGCGAGGAGGGCTTGCCGTCGGTGCTGCTGCTGGACATCAAGATGCCGCGCATGGACGGGCTGGAAGTGCTCAAGCAGATCCGCACCACCGAACACCTCAAGCGACTGCCGGTGGTGATCCTGTCGTCCTCGCGCGAGGAAAGCGATCTGGCGCGCAGCTGGGACCTGGGCGTGAATGCCTACGTGGTCAAGCCGGTGGACGTGGACCAGTTCTTCAATGCGGTGAAGACGCTGGGCACCTTCTGGGCGGTCATCAACCAGGCGCCGGAGCGCGATTGAGCATGCCCCACGACGGTCCGAAGCTGGGCGAACTGCGGGTCTTGCTGATCGAGGACTCGCCGGAAGATGCCGAGCTGCTATCCGACCAGTTGCTCGATGCCGGCCTGGAAGCGGTGTTCGAGCGCGTGGATAGCGAGCCGGCCCTGCGCCGGTGCCTGGATGCCTTCAGGCCGGACATCGTGTTGTCGGACCTGAGCATGCCGGGGTTTTCCGGGTACGATGCGCTGCGCGTCGTGCGCGCGCTCGATCCGCAGATGCCCTTCATCTTCGTCTCCGGCACGATGGGCGAGGAAGCCGCGGTCAAGGCGCTGCAGGAAGGCGCCGACGACTACATCATCAAGCACAATCCACAGCGACTGCCGGCGGCGGTGGCACGCGCCGTGCGAGGCGCACGTTCGGACCGCGAACGCGAACGCGTCGAAACCGAACTGATGCGGGCGCAACGGCTGGAAAGCCTGGCCCTGCTGGCGGCCGGGCTGAGCCACGACCTGCGCAATATCCTGCAGCCGCTGCTGATCGTTCCCGATCTGCTGGCCGGGCGGACCGATGATCCGCAACTGCGCCAGCTGGCCGACGTGGTGGCCGAATGTGGCCGCCGTGGCCATGAGATGGCCGAGTCGATGCTGTCGTTCGTGCGCGGCTCCAACAAACCCCGCGAGCAGGTGTCGGTGGCGCGGTTGTTCCAGGCGGTGCAGCTGCTGTTGCGCAGCAGCGTGCCTAAGGACGTCGTCCTGCACGTGGATGGCGGCGACGGCGACCTGGTGATCGAAGCCCACTACACCGAGTTGCAGCAGGTCCTGCTCAACCTGGGGCTCAATGCGTTGCAGGCGATGCCCGAGGGCGGCTCATTGGTGCTCAGCGCTACGCTCGCAGCGCCCGGCCAGCTGTGCCTGAGCGTGTCCGACACGGGTACCGGCATGAGCGAGGAGACGCTGGCGCGGCTGTTCAGTCCGTTCTTCACCACCAAGGCCGAAGGCACGGGGCTGGGCCTGATCTCGTGCAAGCGCATCATCGAAAGCTACGGCGGCACCATCACCGTCGACAGCCGGCAAGGCGAGGGCACCCGTTTCTCGATGCAGCTGCCGTTGCAGGCGCAGGGCGCGCACGTCGGCGAGGGCGAGGAAGACGTCCCCCTGGGTCGTGGGCAGCGCATCCTGCTGGTGGATGGCGAGGCGACGCGGCTGACCTTGCTGGGCAATGCCTTGTCCAGCCAGGGTTACCAGCCGCAGCTGGTGGCCGACGGTGCGGCGGCGCTGCAGCACGCACGCCAACATGCGCTACCGCACCTGGTGATCGTGGACAGCGACATCATCCTGCAATCGGCGGTAAGCCTGCTGCTGAGCCTGCAGGAACTGGGCTACCAAGGCGCGGCCATCGTGCTGGAAGACGTCGCCTTGCCGTTGGAGAAGGCGCACTTTCCCCCGGACCTGGCGGTGCACGTGCTGCGCAAGCCGCTGGAGATGCGGCGCGTGTTCCGCGCGGTGGCGCATGCGCTGGAGACAGGCTGAGCGCCTGATTGGGTCCGCGGTATACCGGGGTGGCTAGCCCCCGGCCTCCGGCGGCAACTCCCACGGGAATCGCGGCAGCGTGTGCACCGCTTCGGCCAGCTTGCGCGACCAGTTCTCGTGGATGTCGGCATATAGCGGCGTGTCGGCGCGCAGGCGCAGGCGTTCGGTGACGCGCAGGTCATCGCGGCGTATCAGTGCCAGGTCGATCGGCATGCCCACCGACAGATTGGAGCGGATGGTCGAGTCCAGGGACACCAAGGCGGTTCGCGCGGCGTCCTCCAATCGCATTGGCGCCCGGATGATGCGATCCAGGATCGGCTTGCCGTACTTGGATTCACCGATCTGCAGGAAGGGCGTCTCCGGCGACGAGGCAATGGCATTGCCGAGCGGATAGATCATGTACAGGCCGGTGCGCTCGCCGGCGATCTGGCCGCCCAGCATCAACGTGGCTTGCGTGCTGATGCCTTCGAACTCGGGCAACCCGTGATGGTGGACCTGACTGTCGACCAGCACCTGGCCGATGTACTCGGCCACTTCGAACAAGTGGCGGAAGCTGCGCAGATTGCGCGGCGCGCGCTCGTCGACATCGCGCTGCAAGCGCGACAGGGTCAGCTGGGTGGTGGCGAGGTTACCGGCCGCCATCAGCGCGAAGACGGCTTCGCCCGGGTATTCGAACAGGTGCAACTTGCGGTGCACGCGGACATCGTCCAGCGAGGCATTGGTGCGTGTGTCAGCGGCCAGGACCAGGCCTTCGTCCACTTCGATGCCGACGCAATAGGTCATGTCACTGCCACGTTGCGGTGGGAGCAAAGTGTAGAACGGCGCCCGTGAAGGCCGGACGGTTGACGCCCGTGGCGGCGGCATGCGCGAATATCACATGACCAATCCTGTCGTCCTTCTCAGCCTGGGCAGCAACGTAGCGCCCGAGCACCACCTGCGTGCCGCCGTGCAGGCCTTGCGCGAGCGTTTCGGCACGCTGCAGGTTTCTCCGGCCTATCGGACCCCCGCCGTGGGTTTCGCCGGCCCGGATTTCCTCAACAACGGGGTAATGCTGCACAGCGACCTGGACCTGGAGGCGCTGGAGGCCTGGCTGCATGCGCTGGAGGACCGCCATGGGCGCGACCGCAGCGGTCCGCGCTTCAGCGACCGCACCCTGGACGTGGACGTGGTGTTCTACGGTGATCTGGTGGTGGAAGGGCCGGGCCGGCAGCGGATCCCGCGCCCCGAGCTCAAGCATGCCTTCGTCCTTCGGCCGCTGGCCGACATCGCACCGGATTTCGTGGATCCGGTCAGCGGGCAACGCTTGTCGGCGTTGTGGGCCGCACACCCGCAGTACGGCGAGACGTTCGCGACGGTCGCGCTCGAGGACTGAGCGCAGACCGGCGATCAGGCCAGTCCGCGTCCGCCGTCGACGGCCAGGGTCTGGCCGGTGAGGTAGGTGGCGTCTTCCAGCAACCAGCGCACCGTTTCGGCGATCTCTTCGGCGGTGCCGGTGCGCGCCAGCGGCGTGCGGGCCAACACGGCGTCGCGTTCGGCCTGGGGCTTGCCCTGTTCGGGCCACAGGATCGCGCCAGGCGCTACGGCATTCACCCGTACCTCGGGTGCCAGCTCTACGGCCAACGCGCCAGTCAAAGCGCTCAGCGCGCCCTTGGCCGCGGTGTAGGCCGCATGCCCCGGCAAGGGGCGCGACACCGCAGCGTCGGTGAGATGCACGATGGCGCCGCGGTGGGCGCGCAACTGCGGCGTAGCGGCCTGCGCCAGGAAACATGCCGCGCGCGCATTGACCCCCATCAGTGTGTCCCATTGCGCAGCGGTGAGCGTCCCCAGCGGGGTGGGAAAGAAATTCGACGCGTTGTGGACCAGGGCATCAAGCCGCCCGAAGCGCTCGACCGTCGCCTCGACCAGGCCCGCCAGTTGCTCGACATCGGCCAGGTCGGCGTGCAGTCCAAGCGCGCTGCCAGCGCGTTGCGACTCCAGCGCTGCGCACAGCGCCGACAGCGCCTCGCCGGAGGCGTGCGCATGCAACGCCACACGCCAGCCGGCCGCATGCAGGCGCCGGGCGATCACCGCGCCGATGCGACGGGCCGCGCCAGTGACCAGGACCACTCTGCCGGTTTCGCTCATCTGCCACCCCGTGCTCCGCTATCCTGTGCATTGTCCACGCAATCGAGCCGGCCATGCACGCGGATCTGCCCACGCCCGACGCCGATGCCCTGGCGCACAGCGACCACTTGGCGGCGCTGTTGCGCGCCGAGATCGCCGACAGCGGCGGCGCAATCGCGTTTTCGCGTTTCATGGAGTTGTCGCTGTACACACCCGGCTGGGGTTACTACAGCGCCGGCGCCAGCAAGTTCGGCGAGAGCGGCGACTTCGTCACCTCGCCGGAGATCGGCGCGTTGTTCGCCGCCACCGTGGCCGAGGCCTTGGCGCCGGTGTTGCAACAGCTGGGTCCCCAGTCGCGAATGCTGGAGGTCGGCGGCGGCAGCGGTGCGTTTGCCGAGGTGATGCTCAAGCGCTTGCTCGAGCTGGATGCGTTGCCCGAGCGGTACGCGATCCTGGAGCCGAGCGCGGACCTGCGCGAACGGCAGCGTGAGCGGCTGGAGCGGTCGCTGATCCCGCCGGTATTCGACCTGGTGGAGTGGTTGGACGGCCCGTTCCCCGATGATTGGGATGGGGTGCTGTTCGCCAACGAGGTGATCGATGCACTGCCCACCCCGCGTTTCGTCCTGCGCGAGGGCGATGTGTACGAAGAGACCGTGCGCGTCGAGCCTTCCGGCGCCTTTGCCCGCGCCGAGCAGCCGGCCGATGCGCTGCTGACGGCCGGCGTGCGCCATGTGGAGCGCTACCTGGAAGCGCCGTTTGCCGACGGGTACCGCTCCGAATTGCTGCCGCAGCTGCCGTATTGGATCCAGGCCGTAGCCGGCGGTTTGCAGCGCGGGGCGATGCTGTTTGTAGACTACGGCTATGCACGGCGCGAGTTCTACCAGCCGCAGCGCAGCGAAGGCACGTTGCGGGCCTTTTATCGTCATCGCGTGCACAACGACCTGTACCGATGGCCGGGTCTGCAGGACCTGACGGCGTCGGTCGATTTCACCGCGTTGGCCGAGGCCGGAACCGGTGCCGGTTTCGACCTGGCCGGTTACTGCTCGCAGGCCAGTTTCCTGCTGGGCAACGGGCTGGATCGATTGCTGGCCTTGGCCGAGGCCCGTACCGACGAGGTGGGCCGCATGCGCCTGCGCGAGCAGGTGAAGCGGCTGACGCTGCCCAGCGAGATGGGCGAGCGGTTCCAGGTGATGGGCTTTGCGCGCGACGTCGATCTGGAGCCGGCCTTCCTGGTCGGCGACATGACCTGGCGGTTGTGAGCATGGCCGCGTTGCGTGCGTTCCGCCGGCCGGTCATGTGGTGCGTGCTGTGGATGCTGGCGATCGTGGCGGTCATCGTGGTGTGCCTGGGGCCGCCGCCGCCGTTGCCGGAGCTGCCGAGCAACAGCGACAAGGCCGAGCATTTCCTGACCTATGTGCTGCTGGCGTTTGGCGCTGTGCAGCTGTTTGCGACGCGACGCGCGCTGTGGCGGGCCGGCATCGGGCTGGTGCTGTTGGGTATTGGCATCGAGTTCGCGCAGGATGCGCTGACGGTAGACCGCAGTGCCGATCCGTTCGATGCGCTGGCCAATACGCTGGGCGTACTGGCGGGTCTTTCGT